>CAMNJZ010000001.1 GCA_946541955.1 uncultured Lachnospiraceae bacterium
CCAGGGTCTTTCTGCAGGCTTCCGGATAAAAGCTGACCGTAAAATATTCGTTGTCGTCCAAAAAGGCATGGGTCAGTCTGGACTCTCTGATATAAATCGTCGCCACGGGCTTTCCCCACAGGGTGCCAAGGCTCCCCCAGCTGACGGTCATGGTATTGAATCTGTCTTTTGTGCCTGCCGTTACCAGGCCCCAGGTCTTGTCGAACTGGCTGAAAATATCTGTATAAAGCTCCATTTTTTCCTCCTTAATAATACTGTAAACACTGTTTTTTAAAGGAATCAGAGGAGCTTTTGGGCCCACTCCTCCTCCTTAAAGCCTGTCAGTACAAAGCCGTCCCCTATAAGAAGGGGGCGCTTTACCAGCATGCCGTCTGTGGCCAGAAGGGCAAGCTGCTCATCTTCTGTCATATCCGGCAGCTTTTTGGAGAGTCCCATCTCCCGATAGGGAATGCCGTTTGTATTGAAAAAGCGCTTGAGAGGCAGACCGCTCAGATTGTAAAGACTGCGCAGGGTCTTCTCATCGGGATGGGCGGTCTTGATATCCAGATCCTCATGGGCGATTCCCTTCTCATCCAGCCATTTCAGCGCTTTTTTACAGGTCGAGCATCTGCTGTAGCAGTATACCTTGATCATGATTATTTCCTTTCCTTTTTGGAATTTCCATTGCCGCTTCACTTATCCCCCTGGCCGGCCAGGGACAAGGGAGGACCCGTCAGCAGTAGTCGTCCACGTCGAATTTTCTGTCCTTGTAATAGTAGTCTCTGTCCGCCTCTGTGATCTCTCTGATGACTCTGCAGGGATTGCCGGCTGCGATGACATTATCCGGCAGGTCCTTTGTCACAACGCTGCCTGCGCCGATGACTACGTTGCTGCCAATGGTCACGCCAGGCAGGATGCAGGTATTTCCGCCTATCCAGACATTGTCTCCGATGGTGATCGGGATTCCATACTCATAGCCGGAGTTTCTGGAATCCGGATGGATGGGATGGCCTGCCGTATAAATGGCAACATTGGGAGCGATCTGGGCATTGTCTCCGATCTTCACCTTCCCTACATCCAGGATCACCAGGTTGTAGTTGGCATAGAAGTTCTCTCCCACTTCGATGTTATAGCCGTAGTCGCAGCGGAAGGGGGCTTCTACAAAGATCTTTTGACCGGTCTTTCCAAAAATTTCCTTAATGAGAGCGTCCCGCCCTTCATGGTCCTCCGGGCGCAGGTTGTTGTAGGCGTAGATTTTCTTCTTGTTTTCCAGCCTTTCCTGGTCCAGTCCGTCAAGCCAGGCCCTGTAGGGAAGGCCTGCCAGCATTCTTTCTTTATGGTTCATTGGTTTTCCTTTCTGACCCGGTTCCGGATCCTGGTTTTGTTTGGAAATTCCTGCTTTCCAATTTTTCCGGCCGGTACTATTATGTTTTTATATTATCTTTCGGAGGTTCTATACGTGGAGCATACAGACGTTTTGATTTCCCTGGAAAGCAGTCTGAATCAGGAAATATCCTCCTATGTCTACCAGGGGAGCTACCGCAAAAAGGGGAATATCCACTGCATAACCTATACGGACAGCCAGGAGGATACTGTGACAAAGGTCCGCATCGACGCAGGGCCAAAATCCATGGTCCTTGTGCGGGCCGGCAGCATCAGGACCCGGATGCAGTATGATCCATCGGCGGAGACCTCTGTGACCTACGACTTTGGGGGATTTCAGACCGCCTTTATTCTGCATACGGACCGATATGAGCTGAAGGTCCTTGAGAATTCTATCGAGGTCCATCTGTCTTACAGCCTGCGGGAAATAGACGGGACCGCCGTCACGAAAGCGTCCCAGCATCTGACGGTGCGCTTTTAAGGGATCCATGACAGGGGCGTCTTGTCAGTCCTGGATCCTGGCAAGGACCCTGCTGATACTGTCCCGGAAGACCAGATCCGCGCTTCCCTCCATCTTTGTCTTTCCCTTGTTTATGATCACCATATGCCTTCCATGGAACATATGGGCCAGCTGGGCTGCGGATCCCACCTCCAGAGAAGTGCCGCCTATGATCAGGGTATCAGCTCTCCCGATCAGGTCAATGGCGTTGGTATAGGCTGGCTGGGGCAGAAACTCCCCGTAAAGGGTCACATCCGGCCTGACCATCTTTCCGCATTTCCTGCAGCGGGGAACCGGCTCCGGACTCTCAAAGATATAGTCTGCGTCATAGGCCTCCCTGCAGGCTGTGCAGTGACAGCGCCAGATAGTCCCATGGATCTCCTGTACGTTTTTGCTGCCCGCCTTCTGGTGGAGGCCGTCTATATTCTGGGTGATGACGCCCCTGAGACGCCCGGAGCCTTCCATGGCGGCCAGGCACAGGTGGGCCCCGTTCGGCTCTGCTGCTCTGGCGTCCAGGTTCTTTCTGTAGTAGTCAAAAAAGAGGACCGGATCCTTTCTCAGGCACTCACTGCTGAGCAGATATTCCGGCTTATAGCGAAGAAAGCCTCTGGGTCTTTTTCTGTAGAGGCCGTTTTTGCTGCGAAAATCCGGAATCCCGCTCTCTGTGGAAACGCCTGCTCCTCCCAGAAAGACCGTACTTTCCGATTCGAAAAGCATATCGCAGAAGGCCTCATATTTCTGATCCTCCGAAAGGGCGTTATAGTATCTGTGTCTCTCCCGGTCTGAAGCAAAGGTTCTCATGGATCGGCTTTCCTTTTGTAATAGTTCTGTCTGTTTCCTGTCTTATTATATAATGTCAGGGCAGGAAAGGCACCGTAATTTTCCTTGACGGACAGAAAGAATCCTTTATAATTAAATTAACAGATTTGCTGTTTTGTACGCTTTTACCAAAGATTACGGGTCTGGCGGCAGGGAATCAGCAGGGAAAAGATTCCACAGGTGATGATTAAACGGATGCTTCCTCAGGGACGTGTCCGTTTTTAGTTTTTATGGAGGTGTTGACAATGATAAACAAAACAATCAAGGGACAGGCAGGCCATACCAGGGCAGAGATCGGCAGCAGATATGAAAGACGAAGAGATTATCTCTGCGTTCTGGCAGGCACCTTCCTGATGGCTGCGGCTGCCAATTTCTGTTTTACGCCTGCCAAGATGGTGCCGGGCGGTTTTACTGGTCTGGCCATCATCATAAAATATGCATCGGGCCCCTTTATGCCTGCCTGGGTGCCTGAAAAATTCTCGGAAGGCCTCCCCACCTGGCTTTCCAATATTCTTCTCAATATCCCCCTGATTCTGGCTGCGATCCGGATCCGGGGCTGGCTTTTCATGCGGCGTACCTTTACGGCCTCGGTGATCTTCTCTCTCTGGCTTATGATTCTCCCGGAATATGCCGTCATGGGGGAGGATCTCTTTCTGACCACGGTGGCCGGAGGCGCTGTCATGGGAGCCGGCCTGGGCCTGGTCTTTCTGGGCAAGGCTACGACTGGAGGCACAGATACCCTGGGCGCCCTGCTGCAGAGAGCCTTTCCCCACATGAGCACCGCCAGGCTTATGCAGCTTCTGGATGCAGGCGTCATCCTTTTGTCTGTATGGATCTTCGGGACATCCATTTCCACCTATGCCGTGATTTCCGTCATCCTGACCAGCCGCGTTGCAGACGGTATGACCACCGGCTTTCGCAACGCCTTCTCCGCCTTTATCATTTCAGAAAAACATGAAGAAATCGCCAGCGCGATCCTGCAGGACATGAACCGGGGCGTTACCAGGCTCAAGGGCACCGGTATGTATACCGGAAACGACCGGCCTGTCCTTCTGGCTGCCGTATCCAAAAAACAGGCCGTTCTTTTAAGAGAGCTTGTCTCGGAGATCGATCCGGACGCCTTCATGATCCTGACCGATGCCCAGGAAATCCGCGGAGAAGGTTTCCTTGGCTTGTCTGCGGAAGAGCTTTGATCAGAAAAAGCATACTCCCTGGATATGATCATAATTTAGCCGCACTAACAAGTATTGAATTAGCATTTTCATTTCTTGTCAGTACGGCTTATTTTATGATTATTCCGAATGAATGTTCTGGTTTAACTTGACATAGAACAAACGATCGGTTATACTATATTCGAACAAAGATTTGGAACCAGTCTATTTCACTTGTTTTTATAGATCGATCAAAGGGAGGAAATCATGAGAAAACTAAGCTTTGCGACAACGATTCAATCCCTCCGTCTCAGGAACGAATTGGAGCCTGCCGACCTGGCAGCGCTGACAGGGATCCGGGAGGAGGTCCTTTTAAAAGCCGAACAGGGGGAGCCGGTCCGCTTCAGTTCCTATCAGATCACAGAGCTGGCAGACGCTCTCTTCTGCAACAGACAGTATCTTCTGGATCTGTATGGCTGGCGGAAAGGTGATGACACCATCTGCGATTACCTGGAATTCCTGGGAAATCAGGCCATCTGGATGGAAATCGGCGACATGATCCCGGCCTGCTTTCAGACAGGCGGGACAGTCATGGCCGCCGGATAAGCTTTCGATGGGAGGGAATCTTCATGTCTGTGATGTGGAACTGCTGGCATGGCTGCACCAAGCTTTCCGCCGGCTGTCAGAACTGCTACATGTACCGGCGGGATTCTCTTTATGGGAAGGATTCCAGGATCGTATCCAAGACCCGGGCCTTTCATCTTCCCATCAGCAGGAACCGGCAGGGCCAGTACAGGATCCCCGCCGGCCAGAGAGTCTATACCTGCTTTACCTCTGATTTCTTTCTGGAGGAAGCAGATGCCTGGCGGAGCGAAGCCTGGGAGATGATCAGGACCCGGTCTGATCTGGAATTCTTTCTGATCACTAAGAGGCCGGACCGCTTTTTTGTAAATCTTCCAAAGGACTGGGGCGAAGGCTACGAAAATGTCTCCATCTCCTGCACCTGTGAGAGCCAGTATACCGCGGATTTGCGGCTTCCTGTCTTTCTGGAGCTCCCCATCCGTCATAAAAGCATCACCCATGAGCCAATGCTCCAGAAGATCAATATCCGCAAATACCTCAGGGAATATGGAAACATCATTGAATCCGTTTCCTGCGGCGGCGAATCCGGTCCCGGCGCCAGGCCCTGTGATTATGCCTGGGTCATGGACACCATGCTCCAATGTGTGGAGTTTAATGTCAGTTTTTATTTTCATCAGACCGGCGCCAATTTCATCAAAGGGGGCAGGGCTTATACCATTGAGCGGAAATATCAGCACCAGCAGGCAGAAAAGGCAGGCATCAACTATTGCGCAAGGTAATGGTTGATGTCTGCCTTCTGTTCTGCCTGCTGTGCTTTGATCAGCGGTTGTCCACGTTTTCCGGATTCATGTCATGCCAGGCCAGACGATTCTCGGCGATCTTCTCCCACTTTGTTCCCTTTCTGCCATAGTTGCAGTAGGGATCGATGGAGATGCCGCCTCTGGGCAGAAATCTGCCCCGGACTTCGATATACTTGGGATCCATCAGGGCGATCAGGTCCTTCATGATCTTGTTGACGCAGTCCTCATGAAAATCCCCGTGGTTGCGGTAGGAGAAAAGATAGAGTTTCAGGCTCTTGCTCTCCACCATACGGACGTCGGGTACATAGGAAATAATAATATTGGCGAAATCCGGCTGTCCAGTAATGGGACAGAGGGAAGTGAATTCCGGACAGTTGAACTTGACCCAGTAATCATTGTCAGGATGCTTGTTTTCGAAGGTCTCCAAAAGACTCGGATCATATTCTGCGCTGTATCTGACATTCTGGCTGCCCAGCAGGGTAAGGCCCTCTTTTTCTCTCATGTGATTCTCCTTTTTTATCTTTTTCTGATTTTTATGGCCGGATCCTCCAGACCGTTTGCGGCAAAAGCCTTGGCCCTGTCAATACAGGTCCCGCATTTTCCGCAGGGAACATCGCCGCCTTCATAGCAGGACCAGGTCAGCTCATAAGGAACGCCCAGGTCCATTCCCAGCTTTACGATCTCGCCCTTATTCATATTGACAAAGGGCGCTTCGATCCGGAGCTGATGACCGGATCCCTCCCATACAGCCTGGTTCATGGCCTTGTTGAAGATCGGAGAACAGTCAGGGTAGGCGGCGCCTGCGGCGTCATCGGCATGGGCGCCGTAATAGATCACCCCGCAGTCCCTGCTCAGAGCAATGCTGGCTGCAGAGGAAATGAAGAGCCCGTTCCGGAAGGGCACATAGGTGCTGACGGGTTTGTTTCCTTCTGTTTCATCGATCTGCCGGGCGTAGCTTTTTTCAGGGATCGCTTCTGTGGACTGTTTTAAAAGGGAGCTGTTGCTGTAGCTGAAGATAGGGGTCAGATCCAGGAACATCTGCTCCACCTGATAATACTCAGCGACTGCCTTCGCTGCCTGAATCTCTTTATCGTGCTTCTGTCCATAGGAAACGGACAGAGCGATCACATTTTCCTTACGGTATTTGGCCACCGCCAGGGCCAGGGCTGTCGTGGAGTCCAGACCGCCGCTGCTGAGTACAAGTGCTTTCATAGTATTCCTTTCCGCTTGCTATTTTATTTCAGATAAAACAGGAGGCCGGGGTCGGTCCGAAAACGCCCCCGCAGCTCCGTTGTATAGGTCTTGGTATTGGTCTTTTTGATGCCCCGGGCCGTTACACAGCTGTGGCAGGCTTCGATGGCCACCGCCACGTCCTCGCTTCCGGTGACCATGGTCATGATATCTGCGATATCCCTGCCGATCTTTTCCTGAAGCTGGAGCCTTCTGCCGACCATGTCGCAGATACGGGCGATCTTGGAGAGGCCTATGACCTTCCCACCGGGAATATAGGCCACCGTCGCCTTCATGTCATACATGAGGGCCATATGATGCTCACAGTAGGAAAACATGTCAATGTCCTTCATGACAACCACCCGGCCAGGCGCCTCTTCGACAGGGCTTTCCAGCCCGTCTTCAAAGGTCTTCCCGAACATACTGGCAATGTCCTCGTTGCTGTAATTCATACCGGCAAAGACTTCCGTATACATCTGGGCCACTCTTTTCGGCGTATTCCTGAGGCCTTCCCGGTCCGGATCGTCTCCCAGGGCTTCCAGGATTCCCCGGATATGCTCTTCTATTGCCTTTTCATTAATCATTTCTGTTCCCTTCTTCCAACAGGAGCCCAGGTCCTCCAGGACTTGTACGGCTTCCTTTAAACGCCTCTCTGATCAGGATCCCAGATCACCTTGTGGATCTGGATCTGAAGCCTTGCTTCATTCATCCTTTTGGAGATCATGAAATCCACGATGCAGGAAGGCTCTATTTTCCCGAATACAGGGCTGAAGTAAACGTGGCATTTCTCCAGCAGATGATACTTCTCTATGATCTCTCCCGCTCTTTCCAGATCCTCCGGGGAGCCTGCAACAAACTTGACGGTGTCCTCTTTCTGCAAAAGGGAGAAATTATCCGAAAGCATACAATGTTCAAAGCCGCTGGAAGGAAGCTTATAGTCCAGCGTAAAGACAGGCCGGCGGGCCCTGTCCCGGGTGAATGGACCAAGATTCACTGCGCCGTTGGTTTCGATTTCCACTCGGTTTCCCCCATCCAGGAGCATCCCGATCAAAGTGCCTGCTTCCTTCTGGAGCAGGGGTTCACCGCCCGTCAGGGTCACATTGGTAACGCCCGTCTCTTCTATATAGGTCCGGATCTGGTCCGGCGTCATTTCTTCATAGGGGCATCCCGGTTCATTGGCCCACATGGTATCGCAGTAGCTGCATCTGAGATTGCAGCCTGTAAAACGGATAAAAACCGCCAGCTCTCCGGCTCTGGTCCCCTCCCCGTTGATGCTGATGAATTTTTCTGCAACTTTCATAGCGTATTTCCTCAGTCTCCCTGGTAGACGGCGCAGTTGGAAGGGGTTTCATAGACCTCGACTCTGGAGACCGGAAAGCCCTTGGACGCAATCTCATCAAAAAAGTATCTTGCAAAGTTCTCCGCCGTGGGCCGGAAGGGAACCTCGACCATGCGGAAATCCTCCTCCTGGAGGGCCTCCAGGGTCTTTGCTCTCAGGGAACCCCTTTCATAAATCAGGCAGTGATCCAGATAATCGCACAAATCTTTCAGGACTTTCTTGATCTCTCCAAAATCCAGGACCATTCCCTCAGTCTGGGGATCCTCCCGCAGCGTCTGGCTCTGCAGCTCACAGCATACTCTCCAGCGGTGTCCGTGCAGGTTGCTGCATTTTCCCTGGTAGCCCTTTAAAAAATGTGCTGCATCAAAGCTGCTCTCTGATCTGATCAGGTACATATCCCCTTCTCCTTCTTCTTTTTGGAATAAAAAAAGCTCCCCGGTATTGTACCGGGGAGCTGATGGTGGCTTTGTATAAACAAATCTTTGGCGGGCTGACAGAAAATCTGACATCCCGTATTTCTCAGCAGTCCTGGTTTTGTTTAACGACAGGATGGTACAAACGAACTGTCGGCGCTTTGCGCTTAATCAGTATACCATGCCCTGCTCATCCGTCAAGGCCCGGACTCCTGTTTTGTTTAATGTACAGTAATGTACAGTAATGATTAAAAAGCTTTGCTGTAATAAGCTTTGCTTGTAATAAGCATTGCTGTAATAAGCTTTGCTTATTTATTCACGGCGCAGTGCTTCGATCGGGTTCAGGTTGGCCGCCTGCATAGAAGGCAGAAGACCGAAAATAATACCGATCAGCATGGAAAAGGCCACGCCCAGGATGATGGTCGGGATGCTGATAAAGACCGGGGCCCCGCTCATGTGGGAAATGACCTGGGCCAGGATAATACCTGCTGCAACGCCCATGATTCCGCCGATACTGGTCAGAACGGCCGACTCTGTCAAAAACTGCAGAAGAATGTTGGACTTTTTGGCGCCCAGGGCCTTTTTCAGGCCGATTTCACTGGTACGTTCCGTTACGGAGACCAACATGATGTTCATAACGCCGATACCGCCTACCAGAAGGGCAATGCTGGCGACCCAGATCAGCAGGCTGTTGGTGCTGGCGTTGAGCTCCTGCTGTCTTCTGGCTGTTTCCAGTACGTCCTCCGCCTTATAGGAGATGGCGCTCTTGTCTGTAGCATCCTGGACCAGGGTATTCAGGATATCCGCCGCGGCTGTGCCCGCCTTGCTCATATCCTCTGTCGAAGTCGTCCGGATCACACAGTTCTGAGGCTCGTCATAGTCGTAAAGGATGGGCCAGCAGGCGTCCGGTATGATCACAGTCCCGCTTTCAGACTGATTGTAGGTCATATAGTCCTGGATGGACTCAATGACCGGCTGGAAAGCCTCCGACTTGCGGTAGAGTCCGACAACGGTAAAGGGCTCGTTTCGGATCTCAATGGTCCCTCCAATGGGATCCATCCCGGGAAAAAGGGCCGTAGCAGCTGACTCATCCAGAACCGCCGTCTTTCGGAATTCCTTATAGTCGCGGCCCACAAAGCCTCTTCCCTTGTAGATCACATAGCCGTTGGTGGCCAGGTAGGAGGCGTCTGCTCCGATCACACGCCCGCCCCGGAGTGTATGGGTTCCGCTTCGAACGCCATCTACCCACTGACGATAGTTGAAGAAGGATGCCTTTTCCACATGATCAATGGCAAGGATCTTCTCTCTGACCTCGTCTGTAATGGGATATACGCCGTCCGGCTTGCCCATTTCCATGTTGTAGGAATCATCTCCCTGCCAGAGGGATACACTGACACAGTTGTTGCCGGCGCCTACCAGGTTATCCATGATCTGCCGGTTGGTTCCCTGAATGGTGGACACGATGGCAATAATGGATGCGATTCCGATAATGACGCCCAGCATGGTCAGGAAAGAGCGCATCTTGTGTGCCCAGATTCCCTGAATGGCAAATCTGAAATTTTCACCCATGTCTCTCTCCTTTCTTAATAATAAAGATCTTCCAATGATCCCTGTCTGGTCTTGGCCCCTTCTTTGACAGAGCTTCCGTAAGGGAAAGCAATATAGTCGGTGATCGCAAGGCCGGAAAGAACCTCATAGGATTCGCCGGAAAGGCCGCCGACCCGGACATTCTGTCTGGCCAGCTTGCCGTTATCATCCTTGAAGACATATTTCTGTCCGTTTTCGTCCCTGATAAAGGCCTTGGAAATATAAATCTTTCCGCTTTCCTCAGGGCTTGTCTGGGCGGCGGATTTTTCCGCCCTGATCTCCAGATAATCGCCGTCCGACAGTTTGGCGGAAGGGTCTGAGATCGTAATGATCATAGGATAATAAGAGATATCATTTCTGTAGCCAAATCTGCCCGTCGTATCCGGATAAGGAGATACGCTCTTCACAGTCCCGTCATAGGTGCTGCCGTCCATATAGTTGAAGACGTAAACGGTGTCTCCCTCCTCGATGGTTCCCATATAGAGTTCGTTCAGACCGGACTGTACATACTGGCCGTTTTCAGAGATCACAGTCAGGAAAGGCGTTCCGTCGGTGGGCGGATTTTCCGGATCGGAAACGACACCCACGACGCCGTCCATCTCGGCCTTGACAGAGCCTTCATCCAGAGCTCTTCTGGCGGCCTTGATCTTGATATCACTCTCACGCAGATCCAGCTCCAGCGTGCGGATCGTCTTCCTGGCTTCCTTCCTTGCATCCTCCAGTTCTTCCTTGGTATAGGATGCATCGGAGGAAATCAGAGAGCTGCTGCTGCCTCCCTGCTCTGCATCTGTAAAAATGACGCGGTTTCCCTGGCCAAGATCCAGGATCAGATTCATGCCCTGTCCCGGCATGCCCTGCATGGCAGCACCGGTCAGACTACTGTCATTCTGACTGGGGGCAGGCTCCTGGGGATCCTGATTCTGATCGGTCGAAGGCTCGGCAGGTTCCTGATCGCCGGGCTGTTCAGGACCGGGAGCAGGGTCTGTGCCGGGTTCTGTCTGACTTCCGGGCTCCTGGGGATTCTGAGGGTCCTGAGGATTTTCAGGGTCCTGGGGATTCTCGGGATTTTCGGGGTCAACAGGCTCTTCTTCAGGCTCTTTTTCCTTCTCCTGCAGAACAAAGGACAGAACGTATTCCTTGCCGGATTCATAGCTCTCCTGAGAGGCACCCTGTCTCTGCCAGGAAAGAAGCAGATCGCCGTCCGCCCGGTCGCCTGCTCTGACCTCCAGAACATAGTGGACCGGATTCCCGTCAGAACCTGTCTTTCCTGCCATGGCGTTGAGGAAGTCGCCGGTAATGACGGCGTCCTTTGTGCAAAGGAAGCGAAGGGGATTGGTATCGGAGCCCAGAGGATCCTCTTCAGAATCATCTGCGCTGTTATAGGGCTCTGCGCCCACATCCAGTCTGTCCACAGCCTGGGCGTCGGACTGGCTCTTTTTCACATCGCCTGCCAGATTGACGGAGCCTTCCCAATCATCGGGCGCTTCCTCCATGGTCGTGGCATCCATTTTCCAGGCTCTTTTAAGCATGCCGGTGGCTGTGTTGCCCTCTCTGACTTCCAGGACATAGTATACAGGCGTATGACTGCCTTCAGCGCCCTCCTGGGGCTGGACCGAGGCTGCCTTGCCAAGGGCCATCTGACGGACACTGTTGAGGAACTGGCCTGTAATTACGGTTTCCTCACTGCACAGATACCGGTAGGGATTGTCTTCGGTTCCCAGGGGATTGTCCTTAGTTTCCTCTTCGATGTTGTAAGGCTGTGAGTTTTCATCCAGTCTCTGGGCCGGCGTGACATCGCTGTAGTCCGGCGCTTCCGGGATAGGAAAATCAGGGAAGTCATACCCGCCATCGCCCTCGGAGGAGGGTCTGAGCTTCTCCAGGGTGGCAAGATTCTTTCTTGCCACTTCCATCTGCAGCTCCAGCTTTTCTCTGGAGAGCTGCTCCTTTTCCAGGTTGATGGCAGTCTGGGTCGCATCGTACTTTAAAAGGATGTCTCCCTCTTTGACATGCTGTCCCTGCTCGACCAGAACAGAGTCCACGGTCTGGGTATCCAGCAGGTAAATGTCCTGGGTATAACCGGAGGCAACATAGCCGTCCATACTGTTCTCATAATCGCCCCAGGAATTATTCAGACTTTCGACGGGTACTACGACCACGGTTTTGCTGCGGCTGGCTGCAAAGGCGTTGCCGATTCCATAGACAAGTCCGACAGCCAGGGCAATACAAAGGATGATGGTCAGAATTCTGTTTTTCTTCATATCTTGACCTCCGTATTCAGCAGACCGTCGCGGATCTCCACGATCCTGTCCGCATAGCCTGCAATTTCCGCATCATGGGTGATCATAAGGATCGTCACGCCGTCATCGTTCAGTTCCCGGAACAGCTGCATGACCTGTTTGCCTGATGCAGAGTCCAGGGCGCCGGTGGGTTCGTCCGCCAGCAGGATCTTGGGATGATTGATCATGGCCCTTGCTATGGCGACCCTCTGTTTCTGACCGCCCGAAAGCTGATTGGGCATGAAGCCCACTCTTTCGGAAAGTCCTACTCTTCCCAGCATTTCAATGGCTCTTTCCTTCCTTTCCCTTCTGGAAACGCCAGCATAGGAAAGGGGCAGGGCCACATTGTCCATGGCGGACATATAAGGAAGAAGCTGGAAGGTCTGGAATACAAATCCGATCTTCTCCAGCCGGATATCCGACATTTCATTATCGGAATAGGAGGAAACGTCCTGTCCGTCCAGAAAATATCTGCCGCTGCTGGGCTGATCCAGACATCCGATCAGATTCATCAGCGTGGATTTGCCGGAGCCGGAAGGTCCCATAATGGCCGTATATTCCCCTTCCTCCATGGTAAAATTGATATGTTTCAGGATCTGGAATTCCAGGGTTCCCTGTATATAGCTCTTGCAGATATCCTGCAGTTCAATGATCATAGTATGCACCATCCGGTCATTTTGCCGGTCCTGTCTTTTGCTTTACATATCGCCGGTTTCGCCCATGTCTTCCATGCCGCCCATGTCTTCCATCTGGTCCATGTCCTGCATGCCCTCTTCCGCAGGCTCCTGCATTTCCGCGGGAACGCACTTCATGCCTTCGGTAAAGGATTCATCCGGGAAGGCAATGGAGTCTTCCAGGCTAAGTCCCTCCTGGACATGGTACTTGAAAAGCTCATCATCGTAGTCTCCCACTTTGATGCTTCTCTTTTCCAGCCTGCCCTTTCCGTTGTCAGCCCAGACAAAGGGTGCATCGGGATCAGTAAAATCGATCATATATTCATCCAGCCAGATTCCGGACTTTTCTTCTTCCTGGCCATGATCGATCTCCATATAGACATGCTGGCCCATCAGCAGGCCTTCGCTGGAATCCAGCTCCACATAGAAGGGGTAGGCGCTGGAGCCGGCGGAGTCTCCATACATATTGTTCTGATTGGAATCAGTATTCTCTCTGTCCACCGTGGTGATCACGCCCTTCCAGGTCTGGTCATCCAGTCTGCTGTGAACGATCACATTCATTCCCTCAGAAACATTGTGCATATTCTGTTCATTGACGGTTCCCTTCACCCGGAAGTCGCCCGTCTTCATGATCACGATAAAGCCGGAATCCGTGCTGTTTCCGCCATAGGAGGGCTGACTGCCGCTGTCCTTGTTGATGCTCTTTACGACGCCCTCCATATCGCTGGTGACCGTCGCATGGGCAATGTTGTCCCTGATCTTGTCGAGCTCCAGCTCCTTGCTCTGGATATCATATTCCTGCTGCTTATAGTTCAGCTGCTGCTCCTGGATCTGGACCGTATAGTTGGCTTTCTCGGAGGAAGAGGCAGACTTCTTTTCTTTCTCCAGCTGGGCCACGGTGGTCTTGATGCTTTCAAGCTCATTCTGCATCCGCTCCAGCTCGATCTCGCCCTTGGAAAGATCTTCCTGATACTTATCCGTATCATAGGAAAACAGGGCCGTGCCGACTTCCACCTTGTCTCCGGTCTCTACAAAGATCTCGGCGATCTCACCGTCGTCTCTTTTATTGAAGGCCTTCGTCGCCTGGGGCTCGATTACGCCCGTAAAGCGGTTGAAAACGCCATTGGACGCATACTGACCGGTCAGCTGCGCCACAGAGGAGACATATGCTACATTGTCGCCCTTGTCAGATTCCTTTCCCTTTCCGTTCAGGAACCAAAAGATTCCGAGAGCGGCCGCCACAATCACGACGGCTGCGATGATCATTTTCCTGTTTTTTCTGGCTTTCAGAATTTTGTTCTCCATGCTTCCTCCCTGTTGAAGGGGGCAGGCTTTGGCCCGCCATTCCCCCGCTTATGCCAGGCGGCACAAGCGTATGTCATTTTAAAGTATACTACGAGTACTGACTATATAATTACAAAAAATTACAAACACCTGGCGAAGTCCAAAGCTGCAGGCCATGTCACCTTCCAGGCGCAGGGCTTCCTTTTACAGGATACCTGTTTTCCGGGTAAACATTTTTACCAGGTTTGTTTATTATTATTCAGTCCTTCTGTTCATGTATCCAGCAGATCAAAAAGATGGATCTGGGGGTCGATCCAGGACTTTTGCACCACGTCGTGGATCCGGTCCCCCTCCTCATAATGACCGATCAGAAAGGGCGATGCAGGATCATGGCGGGCACTGTTCCCAAGGACCAGGGCCGGATCGCTGTTGGCGTAGCAGTATCTGCACAGGTGCCTGCAGGTATCATAGGCTCCGATATCACAGGAAAGAATGCAGGCGCATTCTTTCCTGGCCGGCTTTCTGGCAGGGGCCCTGAGCTTTTTTCCCAAGGCTTTTTCATAATCAGAAAGGGTCGCGCAGCCGCTGCAGTCGGCGCCAAGGGGCGCCAGTTCATCCCCTTCCGCGCAGGGTTTGACCCGCATTCCATGGGAGGCGGCGACCTTGATCATCTGCTCGCCAAGAAAGAGTCTGTCCTCCTTGGATACCTCCCGCGCCTCCGGGAAGTTCATTTTCACCTTCTGATACAGATCTATAAAGCTGATGACAACAGTTCTCGTATATCCCTCCAGGGCTTCTGCCATCTGGGAAAAGGCCCGCAGATGATAGTCTCTGCTGTAGCGTTCGTTCAAAAGGATCGGATCATAACGCCAGACCAGGGCGTCCGGTCCCACGCTTTCAGACAGGGTCTGAAAGGACCGCAGCAGGACGTGCTTGTCCGGCACATTCGGCTCTATGTCTCTCCCATAGGGCGTGATGGTCATATACCAGAGCTGGCCGTAATCCTTCAAAAGATCCATGTAGGGAAACATGGGGGCCGGATTCTTTGTGCAGAAAACGATCAGATCCACAAGAGCAGGATCCAGTTTATAGCGGCTGACCTGGCTTGGATCAAAGGGATTTCTGACACAGACATAGCCCTCCTTCAGACGGTTGGCAAGCCATGGGGCGTAAAAGGCCGGGATATCGGTCCTCTGCCCTGTATTGATGATCATAGACTGTCCTTTCTGGGGTTGTATGAGATGGGCGAGTGCAGAACTGTCCCTTGCAGAGCGCTGCAGGGGACAGTTCTGTCTGAATCAATTTTCTGCCTGTTTCTTTTTTCTGATCTCAAACCAGTAGAAAAGAAAAACGATGCCAATGACATGGACGAGAATGGATGTCATGGAGCCCTCGGGGCCAAAGCTCGTGCTGTAGAAGAAGCTGTCTCTGGCGTTTGCAGCGTCCAGCTTAAAAATAGAATAAGGCACGACGATGCCGCTGTTGGGCAGGCCCATCAGGAAGTTCTGGGTAAAGTTCCATGCTGCATGAGAACCGAAGGCGCACCAGATGCTGTCAAAGTATACAAGCATCTGCGCAAAGAGTACGCCGCTGAGCATACAGGAAAGGACGCCGATCACGGTAGATCCCTCGTTGCTGATATGGACAGCGCCGAAGAGGAAGCCGGAAATCAGGATGGCAGCCCACGGATGCCCAAATCTCTGCAGGACCTTCCGGAAATAGTAGCCTCTGAAGACCATCTCCTCCGCGGAGGACTGGATAAATACCAAAACAGCCAGAAGAAGCACTGCCGGAAGATGAAAGGAATAAAAATATACATGAATGTCGCCGTGCAGCATGGCAAGGACATTGCAGAACATGTTCATGCCAAAGCCGGTCAAAAGGCCGATCAGAAGGTTTTTGAAGGTATTGCCGCCGCCATATCCCAGCTTTTTGAGCATGAAGCGGTTCTTCTTACGGCACATGACCAGGATCCCCACGATCCATACACCGATAAAAACAGCATACATGGATCCTGATACAAGTACACTGCCCCAGAGAGTGCTCCCGCTCTCTGTCATTTCATTGCCGATCAGATCTGCGATCAGATAAAGAGGCATTCCGATCAGCTGACCGCAGATCACGATCAGATCGGTCATGACCGCAAAAAAGATCAGATAAAGGATGCCGCCCACCGGCGTTTCAATAAATCCTGCCAGTTTTTCCTTCCAAGTCGTTTTCATAGTATTTTGAACTGTTTCTCCCTTTAAAAATGGTTTGAAAAGTAGCCTTTCAGTTGCTTAAATGTTTGCTTAAAGGTTTTCGTAAGCATTATAGCATCCTGAAAAATGCAGGTCAACCGGGCGGAAAAACACTTTGGCCGGGTAAAAATGGCAAGCAAAAAAGGCCCCGAAGGGCCTTTTTCGTTGCAGGCTTTCGCCCTGTATGATCAGTGTTTTTTCTTTCGAGAAAGGATTCCCAGGGCCCCTGCGCCCAGAAGGCCGATCAGGGCCGCGCTGGCAAAGAAGGCCGGCCTGGTCTCATCTCCTGTTTTTGGCTTTTCCGGAGGAGGCGTCAGATGGATGGTCTGGTCCTCATCCTCCAGATCGGCGTGGACCGCCACCTCTGTCTCCTCCACCAGGAGCCGTTCAAAGGCTACCAGGGTCCTGCTGCCAAGTCCATCTGCGTCAAAGGTGAAGGTCAGAGAAACACTTCCGTCAGCGCTTTCTGCTGTAAAGGCGGTCTTTGCTGTCACTTCCTTCCCTTTTACCAGCAGGGGTTTGCCGGTGGCCTTGTCCATCAGGACCCCCGTCACCTGATACTGGGTTCCAGGCAGCAGATTTTTGTATTCCACATGATCTGTCACTTTGACACTGCCGGAGGGCGCCGCTGATTTTCCGCCCTCTACAGAAGCCTTCGTGGCAATGGAAGGATAAAAGATCATCTCCTCCTGATCCTCCGGATCTTCATGGGCTACGATCAGGTCTCCCTCTTCCGTATAGATGGACTGGAAGGCCACCAGGGTCCCTCCGTAGAAACCTTCTGCGGAAAAATGGAAGGTCACGGGAACCTCCCCGGAAAGGGCCGTATTGGTAAAGGCGGCCTGGGCCGTTACTTCTCTGCCCTCCAGGTCTTTGATGGGAAGACCCGTCTTCTGATCCACCAGAAGGCCCTTTGCGATGTAGGACCCGGGCATCAGATTGCTGTATTCCACATAGTCGGTCACAGAGGCTTCTTTCCCTGCAGCCCCGGTCCTGGTCTCTGTCAGATCATCCTGGGCTCTGGTGCAGACTGCGGGGTAGTGGATGCTCTGGTCTTCGTCTTCCAGGTCGGCATGGACCGCCACCAGCAGGTCTTCTCTGTAAAGCCTTTCAAAGCAGACCAGGGTCTCCCCCTGAAGGAGGGAGGAATCAAAGGTAAAGGTCAGCTCGACGCTGCCCGATGCCTGTTCCGGAGTGAAGGTCACAGAGCTTGTGATTTCCTTTCCTTCCCTGTCCAGAAGGGGCGTGCAGCTGGATTTGCACATAAGGGTCCCCTGCATGGTATAGACAGTGGGACGCTCCATGGTGGAAGGGATCAGGTTGGAATAAAAGACCCTGTCCCGGATGGTCGTTTCCTTTTGGATGACGCCTCCATGGGTCCCTGTCAGATCGTCTGTCAGGGAGGTGGCAATTTCAGGATAATGCACGGACTGTTCTTCGTCCTTCATGTCATGATGGGAAGCGGTGACCACGCCCTTATGGATCAGATCCTCACAGACCACCGCCGTCTTTCCGGCAAGCAGGGAGGAGGGCAGGACAAATACCAGCTCCAGGCTCTCCTCTTTCTGGGACGCCGTAAAGGTTCTGCTGGCGCGGATGGCTTCTCCCTTTTCATTGGTCAGTTCCTTTCCCTCTGCCTGGTCCCAGACGCTGCCCTGCAGGGTATATTCCATACCGGGAACAAGGCCTGTCATTTTGACCCTGTCTGTGATCTTCGTCTCCTCCGGCATGCCAAGGAGCCTGCCAAGGCCCGGAATGCCCAGATGGTCTTTGCTTGTCATGTCGCAGGCCGTGGTCCGGACCTGGGGATAGGTGACTGCCTGTTCCTGGTCTGTAAGATCGGCATGGGCTGCCACGGTAAGGCCCTTATGGGTCAGCTCTTCAAAGCATACCAGAGTATGGCCTTCCAGAAGGCTGGCGTCAAAGGTGAAAAGAAGCTCGATGGCGCCGTCTCTTCGTTCAGCCGTGAAGGTCCGGGAAGCCGTGATCTCCTTCCCGTTCGAAAGCAGGGCCTCTCCCGTTTCCTGATTCATAAGGCGCCCTGATACCGTATATTCGGCGCCCGGCACAAGATTGCTGTAGGTCACGATATCTCTCAGGACCACCTTGCTGCTGACCTGTCCCACATGGTCCTCGGTCAGTGCATCCGAAGCATTGGTCCGGATCCTGGGGGCATAGACGGTCTGGGCAGGGTCCTCCAGATCCCTGTGTTCGCAGAGAAGGCGGCCTTCCAGATCGTAAAGGGTCTCGGCAGCCGTAAGCGTCGTTCCGCCAAACCCTTCCGGGGCGTCAAAGGAGAACTCCGCCTGGACCTCTCCCTGTCCGGAGGGATCCGCGGTAAAGGTCACCTGGGCCGATACGTCCTTTCCGCCGGCCTGGAAAGCCTGGCCGCTTTTGCTGTCAAAAAGAAGGCCCTCTGCCTTATAGGTCGCTCCTCCTTCCAGGCCCTGATAGCGGATCGTATCCAGGATCACGATCCTGCCGCTTTCCGCAAGGACCTGGTCCCTGGAAGCTGCAGATACGGCCTTTGTCCCGATCCGGGGGAAGGAAACCGTCTGCTCGGCGTCATCAGGGTCCGCATGCTTTGCGATCTCATTTCCTTCTTCGTCATAAATATATTCGAAGCACACCAGAGACCTCCCCGCCAGGGCGGAGGCGTCCAGGGTAAAGCGGATGGTCATGGTTTCCTGGGCCCTGGATAAGGTCCTGGTCCTTTCGCCGGAGAGGATTTCCTCTCCTGTCTCCCTGTCCGTCAATACGCTTTTGATTCGGATCTCTTTCCCTACATACTCATAGAAATCGCTGAGAGAGACCTTATCCTGCAGAACGATATTCTCTTCGGCCCGAAGGCACTTGTGTCCCTTCTCATCGCTGAGGAGGGTCCTGACAGACAGGTCTCTGTAATTGACGATCCTATCCAGGGTCAGGGCTGTTTCCTTCTCGATTTTGAAGGTCACCGGGTCTGCAAGCCTGTAGCCCTCGTTGGCGTCACAGGCGGTCTCCTTCAGGGTGTAGGTTCCGTAGGGCAGCCTCTGCCTGTCCTTCTCTTCTTCCTTTTCGGAGTCATAGGCCCCGCTTTCGTCTGTATAGACAGTCCAGGAGGCGCCGGATTCCTGGCAGGTGAGAAGGAAGGGGATCCCTGCCATGCCGCTGCCGGCAGAGGATACCTTTTCAAAGCGGAAGGGCGCCGTGATCAGCTCCTCCTTCAGGGCCGCATCTCCTGTCAGAGAAATCGTTTCTTCGCCCCGGATCAGGACCTGGGTCTCCTCCTCAGAGAGCTTATAGCCCCTGGGCGCTTTGGTCTCCTTTAAAATATAGCTTCCTGCAGGGATCTCCTCCAGAGAGGCCTTTCCCTTTTTATCGGTGGTCAGTCTTGCAAAGACCTCCCCTCTGGCGTAGGTCTTTTCGGCACTTTTGATTTCATCCTGGTCCACTCTCAGCTCATAAACGGCTCCCTGGAGGCTGGCGCCGCCCCGGGTCTCTGCCGTATGGCCGTCGGTTTTTTCAATGACAAGACTGCCAAAGGGTTCGGTCTCCCTGGTCCTGTCCGAGACGGTCTTGCTTGTCAGGTTGAGCTTTTCTCCGTACTTGGTCGTTCCGGAGAGCTTTGCCGTATAGACTTCTTCACTGAGCTCCAGGCCGGGGGCCGCCTTGGTCTCCTTGAGATAGTAGGTGCCCGGAGAAAGCAGGACTTTGCCGGCCTTTCCCTGGCTGTCACAGACAAGAAGAGCCTCTTTGCCAGTGACGTCCATGGCCGGACTGCTGCAGGCTTCATCGGTATATACCGCATAGGTCGTGCCGGCAAGGTCGATGTCAGATACTTCCTCTCCGTCCTCATCCACTGCTTTCTTCTGCAGGGTCAGGACCCCGGGTACGCCCTCTACCCATACGATGGACTGGCAGTCCTTCTGCAAAAAAGCGATATAGGCTGTGCAGGCGTCTACGATGGCCGCATTTTCCGGATTCTCCAGCCATGCGGAGACCTGGGACGCCATCTGGTTGAAAACAAGATCATAATTGCTGCCATAGGCCCTGTCATCGTCTCCAAAGAGCAGATAGGATACCAGCAGATGGGCTGCCGCATAGGATTCCGCAAAGCTGGAGAAATGATCCAGCCAGATCTCGTCTCTGATAAAGTTGGAGACCAGGACTGCCTTGGCCAGTCTGGCGTTATAGCCCCTGCCCGTTACAATGGGCATGGGATAGGAGCTTGCCGATTCCCCGGACTTCTGCCAGGCGGCAAGCTTATTGACGACCTCCTCCGTCAGATAATTGTAATTGCAGGATTCGGTCCTGGAATCCGGATAGGAGGGATCCACGGGACCGGTGGAGGAAGCTCTGGCGCATACGCCCATATATTTGGTGCCGTTATGAATGGCGTACCACCATCTTGTATTGACGACATGCTTGCTCTGGATGGGAAGGCGGATCAGACTGTTCCGGCCCACCGTGACCTTGCCAAGGGATTCCGGTCTGGCCGCCGCAAGAAGGGCCTCTGCCTCCGCTTCGCTAAGCTCCTCCTCCGGCAAAAGGTCTTCCAGAGGGACTTCTGTCTCCTCCGTGCCGCTCTCCGGACTGTTCTCATCGGTAGATCCTGAAATGACGGGGTCCTGGGACGCGCCGCTCTCAGGGCCTGCCGTCTCTGCGCCTTCCGCGCTTTCATTCTCCGTCAGGGGCTGGTCCGGGTCTTCTCCCTTCGCCGTTTCCTCCTCAGGCGCCTCCTCCCCTGCAGGAGCCGGAAGCGCCGGTTCTTCTTCCGCTTCTTCCGCCTCTGATCCTGCCGGCATAACCATTTCGGTGCCTGCCTCCTCTCCCCCTTCCATGGCAAAAGCCTGGGCGCAGGGCATAAAGACAGAAACCAAAAGCGCCAGGACCAGAAGGAACGAAAGGGCTTTCTTTCCATGCATCTTATAATGCTTCATATAACCTGTCCTCTCTGCCGCATGGACACATGCGGCATAAATCAATGTCTGCCGTATCTGCCAAAAAAGGACAGGGATCCCTGGGTCTGGGCCAGAAATATGCTGTTTTTGCAATGCCGGCTCTTTCCGGCAAAAAGGTTCCTGGATCCGCTCTCATAAGCCTTGTCTGAGAGCATAAGAAGGGGAAAAAGAAAACTCGAAAAGAAAGAAAATCAGAAATGGCAGAGAGCCTGCCATGAATTTCATCTTAAAGCAGGGCCGCGGGAATATCAATGGGTCCTGTTTCCGAAATATTTCGTCCAGGAATCTGCCTCTCCCGGTCCCTGGGAGGGAAGCCTCCTCCGGGAAGGCGTCAAAGGAGGGGCTTTTGTTTTGGTCCTCTTTTTGTCATAATAGCCTTGCTGGCTTTTGACAAAAGCAAATTCAGTTGGAGGTTGCAATGACTGCCTTACTTTTTGACATGGACGATACTCTGTATCTCCGCTCCGCCCCCTATATGGAGACCTTCCTTCATTATTTTCCTTCCCTGGGATCTGTTTCGGTCCAGAGGCTTCTGGAGCGGAGCCGCTATTACAGTGATTATGAATTTGAACGCTTTAAAAAAGGAGAGATTACGGAGGAGAGGATGAACGCCCTCCGGGTCGTCGATACCCTGCAGGAGCTTGGGCTTCCTGCCGATCTGGATCTGGGCATGGCCTTCCACAAAACCTACGTGGAAAGACAGAGGCAGATCCATCTCCTGCCCGGCATTCAGGAGATCCTGGACATGGCCAGAAGGTCCGGCGTCTTTCTTGGCATGATCTCCAACGGGTCCTCGGCCCACCAGAGAATGAAATACCAGGCCCTGGGACTCGAAGCCTATATTCCCCCTGCCAGGGTCCTGATCTCCGGAGAGGCCCAGGTCCATAAGCCGGATCCTGCCATCTTTTCCCTTTACCTGGAAAGAACAGGGATTCTGGCAGAGGACACCTGGTATATAGGGGATTCCTACGAAAATGACATTCTTCCGGCCGCCAAAAAGGGTCTTCATACCATCCTTGTCAGATGGGAAGAAGACCCCGGTTCAAAGACCTATGATGCGGCGGAAAAATGCTTTTATAGGACAGAGGATCTGAAAAGGTTCCTGGAAGGCCTGCTCTCCTTCTGCTGATGCCGGGACCCTCCCCAGCAAAGCCGCCTTTATTTTTTCTGAAGCTTGCGCTTCCCCCTGGTATCAAAGGTCTTTTTCAGTGCCTTTTCCGTAAAAATGACAGAGACCAGAAGAGGGATCACATAAAGAATGATCAAAAAGCCGCTGATCAGGGACTTGAAGGATTCCGTGCTGTTCATGGTAAGGACCATGACAAAGGAAGTCACTGCAAAAAGGACCAGGCCTGTAATGAGCCAGATCCTGCCGCAGTATTCGTGGGCAAAACGCCATGTGTCATCATTTTTCATGGACATGGATGTCCGATAGCCCAGAAAGTGGTTCCGGTCCTTTGGAAAGCCGTGCTGGAAAAGCCAGCCGAAAACGATCATGATCAGGGGGATCAGCATCGTCATCAGGATCATAAAAAAGCTGTTGTTCATAAAAATCTCCCTTCCGATCCAGACTGCCAGGGCGGCAGCCGGGGAATCCGCAGCAGTTCTTCATTGCAGTGGATTGTATCATAAGAAAGCGCCAAAGGGAATGCAAAAGCTCAGAGCTTTGCATATCCACCGGCAGAGAGGATCTTCCCGGCAAGAGGTATTGCGCTTTCAAAACCCTGGTCGCAGAGCTCCCTGGCGCTTTCTGTAAGAGCCTCTTCAAAAGAATCCGCCAGGGCCCTGAAGCGCCTGCCTGCCATCCTTCTGCCAAGGCCGCATTCCGGCGCCATGTTTTCGAAGGAAGCCTGGGTCAGGTTGTCAGGATTATAGTAGCCGTCGATATGAAAGGGCATGCTATTTTGCAGCGGATCATAAACGCTGGTGGAAAGGAGTCCAGCTGCCGGCGAAAGGGACATGGTCCACAGGTCCCTGGCATAGACAAGGCCAAAGCTCCGGATATGGCCCAGCATGTTGCCGCAGAGGAAATTGAATACGATCCTGTCCCAGAGGATCTGCATATCCTCCATGGGATGAAGGGCGTTTTCCCGCAGCAGGCGGAACATGGAAGCCATATAGCCTTCATAGTTTTTCTCATACTGCCGGGATGGACCAATTCCAAGGGCCTGTCCCAGATCCTCATAGTGCCGTCTCAGGCACCTTCCTTCCGCTTCCGCCTCTCTGTCCGCTCTTGTGATCAGGACCAGAAGGCCCTTGTCCTCTTCTCCCCAAAGTCTTGCCGGGCAGACGGGGATCCCCAGTTTTTCTGCCGTTTTCGTGCAGAGGGCCTCATTGACCGCCGTATCCTCATAGGGAAGGAGACTCTGCCTGACAAGAAGGGTCCCGGCCTCCCCCTGGCAGGGAAGGAAATATCCTTTTCCGGAAGGGCCAAGGCCAAGGCAGCAGGCCGGCGTCTGGCCTGGCAGGGAGGCGCCGGACCGGATCAGAAGCTCTGTCAGCCTTTTGTCATCTCCCCCTGCAAGGGACTGCAGGTCTGAAGTCGTAAATGACTCTCTGGAGGGACGCCCCGGCGGAAAATCCGCATCCAGAATCTTCAGCGCCCCAGGAAGGTCCGCCCCCAGACAACTCAGCAGTGAAAGATAGTCCTCCTCCCTGACCCGGAGCCTTCCCGCCAGGATCCCGGCTGCATAGCCTCCTGGCAAAAGAGCGGAGAACCAGGCACTGGTCCTTTCCGGCGAAAAGCTTTCCTTCTGCAAAGGAAGGCTGACAGAGACCGGACAGGCCTCTTCCCTCTCCAGATAGGCGGGCAGATAGGAAAAGCAGGCCTCTTCATAGTCCCTGCCCTCGATGGTTCCGCAGGGGATTTCCCTTCCCTCCTGCTCCAGGATGACCGTCAGCCGCCGCATGTCTTCTCCCCTCTGTCCATAAGGACCAGGTCCATGCCAAGAAGCTGGACCAGCTCGATGGCCTTGCCAAGCTCTGCCGTGGCCTTGCCCCGCTCCAGATCGGAAATAAAACTTACGCTGAGCCCCGTGAACTCTGCAAGATATCCCTGGGTATAGCCCAGCTGCTTTCTTTTTTCCCGGACAGCTTTGCCAAAGGCTGCCGCATCCTTTATTTTCATGCTTTTCTCCCAAAAGAAATCCAGTCGTACGCACAAATCTGCCCTTTCATTATAAAAAGCTTTGCCCGGACTGACAACCTCTTCCTTGGGGGCCGCGCCGGCATGCCTGCACTGGCATGTCTGCAATGCGCTGCAATGACATGTCTGCAATGACATGTCTGCAATGACATGTCTTTTTTCTTTTCAAATCCCGGCAAATCATGCTATCATTGTTTGCGGCTTTGTAAGGACTTAAAGGCGTCCTGCATATAAGAGCTTAGAAAAATTGTTGAACGAGTATTACGGCAGGAGGAAGTTTATATGCCTGAATTTAGAAGCTGGGACGGCGAGAGCATTTATTACAGAGTCTGGGATACAGAAAGGCCAAAGGCAGTCATTCAGGTCCTTACGGGCCTGGCCGAGGTGGAGGACTATTATGAAGACTTTGCCAGGGCTGCAGCAGACCATGGCTTCTGCGTTTACCTTCATGAATACAGGCAGTTCGGCCGGACCACAGCGCCCTACGGAGAAGGAAACCTCTTTATGGGCTACGCCAAAGACGGCGCCGCGCTTTTGTCCCTGATCCGCGCAGAGCGGCCGGGGCTCAAGGTCTTTTGCCTGTGCCACAGCCTGGGGACCATGATCAGTCAGCTGGCCCTGAACCAGACAGCTGCCAGATGGGACGGCATCATCTTTACCGGTCTCTCCCACAACAAGGCCGCCAGAGAGCAGAGACTTGGCCAGCTGGAAATGGCCAGACTGGCCATTGAAAAAGACGGACCTGACGCTGCCAGCCCGGATATTTATGAGGCGGTCTTCAACCATCTCAACGACCCCTTTGCCGGGGAAAAGGATCCTTATTCCTTTATCACCAGCGATCCCGAAAAGCGGGCCTGGATCGCCTCCCTGCCCTATACGTCTCCCGTCTATTCCAACCGCTTTTTCAGAGATTTTGCAGAGGCCTGGCTTATGCTGGAGGACCAGGGCCTGGAAAAGACCTGCCTTACGACCCTTCCCGTTCTCATTTTAAACGGGAGCCAGGACGTGACCGCGGAGAACGGCACCTATGGCGACACCAAGCTGGATCTTCTGGACGCGGCAGGCTTTGAGGATGTGGAATCTGTAGTATATGAAGGCTTCCGCCACAGCATTCTGCAGGAGACCCTGGCCGACGTGGTGACCGGGGATATCCTGGAATGGGTGGAGGAACACCTTTAAAAAAACAACGGATGTCTTATGCCCCTGGAGGCTTAAGACATCCGTTTTATTCTGTTCCGGCCTATTTTCTCAGCAGGTCCTCCGAATCCAGGACAATGGTGAAGGGACCGTCGTTTTCCAGGTCGATCTTCATATAGGCCCCGAATTCGCCCCGCTGCACATCAGGGACATATTTCTTTGCCGCCTCAATGATATACTCATACAGGCTTTCCGCCATATCCGGAGCCCCTGCCTTGATGAAGGAAGGGCGGTTCCCCTTTCTGCAGTCTGCATAAAGGGTGAACTGGGAGATCAGAAGAAGGCTGCCGCCCACTGTATTGATATCCAGGTTGGTCTTACCGTCTGCATCGTCAAAGATCCTGAGCTTAGCCATCTTGGCGATCATCTTGTCTGCTATGGCCGTGGTGTCGGATTCACTGATCCCGATCAAGACCATAAAGCCTTTTCCGATGCTTCCCAGGACCCTGCCATCCACGGATACCGATGCATGGTTGACCCTCTGTATTACAAATTTCATGAATTATCTTCCTCACTTTCCTCTTCCTTATCCGCAGGCCCTTTGCCGGGACGCAGATGCAGGATCATGCGCCAGGGGGCAACGGGCTTTTTGGTGTGGTATTTTTCCTTATGGTTTTCATCAAAGCTCACCAGCTTTCCATTCTCGACATAGGCCGCCCGGGTATAGGTATAGGTGTCGGTAGGCATGCCCTTCATCCTGAGATGGCGGTGGATCATCCTTCTCATGCCATGATAGAAGCAGGCAAAGAGAGGAACGCCCAGGATCATGCCGGTCACGCCGAAGAGGCCGCCGAAAAGGATAATGGAAAAGAGGACCCAGAAGCTGGATATGCCTGTGGAATCCCCAAGGATCCTGGGACCCAGCACATTTCCGTCGAACTGCTGCAGGATCAGTACAAAGACTGCAAATTTCAGGGCTGCCAGGGGATCGATGATCAGGACGAAAATACTGCCGATCACGGCGCCCACATAAGGACCGAATACGGGAATGATGTTGGTCACGCCCACCAGGACGGATACCAGGCCTGCATAGGGAATAGACAGGATCGAGGTACCTACGTAGCAGAGAATGCCGATCAGGAAGGAATCGATCAGCTTACCGAAAAGAAAGCCTATAAAGGTATAATGGATATGCCGGAAGGCGCTGATCACCTCGTTGGCGGTATTCTCTTTCAGGAAGGCGTAGCAGACCATTTTGGCCTGCCCGACAAACTCCTCCTTGGAAAAGAGGACATAGATGCCCACGATCAGACCGACAAAGCAGTTGACAATGCCGGAAATAAAGCGGGTCAGGTAGGTAGTCACGATATCCACCAGCTTGTCCATGTTGGGCAGGATCGTCGTATTGATCACACTCATGATCTGATTGGCAAAATCGTTGAATACCTTCAGGGCTTCCTCCAGGATCGGATTGTCAGGATACCGCTCCAGCAGATATTCCAGGTAGGTCCTGACATTCAGAATATAGGAAGGCGCTGCATTGATCAGACTGCTGATACTCCTGTAAAGGGAAGGGATACAGATCAGAAAGAGAATCTGCAGGACTGCCAGAAAGAAGATGACGGAGATGGCAACAGACAGGCCCCGCATGCGTTTCCTGTGCTTTTCTTCCTTTTCGTCCTGAAGGATGTGGATGCCCCGCCTCTCATAGAAGGGGACCATAAAGCGCTTTTCCAGGTAATTGACCACAGGGGTCAGAATATAGGCAATGATCAGACCATAGATAATACCGGTCAGTATATTCAGAATATATGAAATGCCGGCAATATAGCCGCTGGAGCGAAAGATCAGGCAATAGACCAGCAGGCAGGCCAGAAACAGGCCAAAGATGGTAATGGCCCATGTGATTTGTTTTTCATCCGGTTTATGTTTCATTGAATTACCCTCCAGAGGACAGTATAGCACTTTCCTGTTTTGATTGTTACGGCACTTATGTTAAAATGTGCCTGTATTCGGAATGGATCTGTCTTTCGGACAGGCGCCGCCCCTCCGGTGCCTCCCGGAAGGACATTGGAAGCATCTTTATGGCAAAGTCCTGCAGCAGCAGGACCTGGAAAGGATCCTATGGCAAAAAGCATACTGTCTCCTGAATCCTATTCGGATGAACAGGATATTAAAAATATAAAAAAAATGAGGGAGGTCCTTTCCGGACTCCCTTCCTTCTGCAGGCAGTATTTTCGTGGGATCGAGGATTCCACGGCTCCCAGGACCCGGCTTGGCTATGCCTACGACCTGCGGATCTTCTTTACCTTTCTGCAGGAAAACAATTCGGCTCTTGCGGCCCGTCCCATGCAGAAATGGCCCCTGGACATGCTGGACCAGCTGACCAGGGAGGACATAGAGGAATACATGGAGTACCTCTCCTACTATGAGAAGGACGGCTCAGTCTATACCAATGACGAAAAGGGCAAATCCAGAAAGCTCTCCGCCCTCCGCTCCATGTTCCAGTACTTCTATACCAGCGGCCTGATCGAGAAGGATATCACCCGCCTGGTGACCATGCCCAAAAAACATGAAAAGCCCATTATCCGGCTGACCTCGGAAGAGGTGTCCGACCTCATCGAGCTGGTGGAGGACGGATCGGACCTGACAAGGCAGGAGCTCCGCTACCATGACAAGACCAAGGTCCGGGATGAAGCCCTGCTCATCCTCTTTCTGGGCACGGGCATCCGTGTGTCCGAGCTGGTAGGCCTGGACCTGCAGGATATCAACTTTAAAGAGAACGCCCTCCGGGTCCACAGAAAGGGCGATTACGACGCCATCGTCTATTTCGGAGATGAAGTGGCCGCGGCCCTGAAGGCCTATCTGCAGGAGCGGAAGCTGATCATTCCAAAAAGCGGCAGTGAAAACGCCTTTTTCCTGTCCATGCAAAAGAGCCGGATCACGGTCAGAGCTGTGGAAAAGCTGGTCAAAAAGTATGCCTCCCGGGTGACCAGTCTCAAGAAGATCACTCCACACAAGCTCCGCAGCACCTACGGCACCAATCTTTATAAGGCCTCCGGCGATATTTATCTGGTCGCTGATGTTCTGGGCCATAAGGATGTCAATACCACAAGAAAGCACTATGCAGCCATGGATGAGGACCGCAGAAGGAGCGCCGTGAACCTGGTCAGGCTGCATTCCGCCTCCGATGAAAAGGAAGACGCTGATTAATAATTTTTGGAGATACTTTATAAATGCTGTTTTTGTTTCTGTCTGTACTGTCCTCTTCTCTGATTTCCTTATTTATGCGCCTTGGCGAGAAAAAAAGGCATTCCACCATGGGGATGTTCGTCATCAACTACCTGGTCTGCAGCCTGCTCTCCTGTCTCTTTGCCGGCAGGATCGCAGTCTATACCCCCCATCCCGGCATGGGCCTGGCCATGGGGCTTGGCACAGCGGCCGGGATCCTCTTTCTGCTTTGTTTTGTCCTGCTCCAGCTCAATATTGAAAAAAACGGCATGGCCATGGCCTCCACCTTTATGAAGCTGGGCGTAGTGGTCTCGACCCTGATCGCGGTCTTCGTATTTCACGAAAGGCCCCGCCCGGTCCAGATCCTGGGAATCCTTCTGGCCGCTGTTTCCATCCTGATGATCCATACAGACCAGGCCGATTCCGCAAAGGCCGGCTGGAAATGGCTCCTTCCCGTCCTTTTGATCTGCGGCGGCGTGACCGATTCCATGGCCAACGTCTTCGACAAGATCGGGGATCCGGCTGTCAGGGATTACTATCTTTTCTATACCTTTGGAGCGGCCCTGGTCTGCGCCCTGGCTCTGATGCTCTGGAAGCGCGAAAGGATCGGGATCCCGGAACTTTGCAGCGGGATCCTGGTGGGGATTCCCAACTATTTCTCCACCCGCTTCCTTCTGCTTGCCCTCTCTTCTCTGCCGGCAGTCATCGTCTATCCTGCCGTCAGCGTGGGCACCATCGTACTGGTCTCTTTATTCGGTCTTGTCTTCTTTAAGGAGTCTCTGAGCCGCAGGAAGCTTGTGGCCATGGGCATCATTCTTCTGGCCCTGGTCCTTCTGAACATCTGAGGGTACTCGGCTTTCTCTTTTTCATTTGTGTATCAGCAGAGAGAGAGAAAGTTTCTTTTTGAACATCCATTCCAACGCAGACTGTGCTATACTTCATTTGATGACCTCCATTTGTATGCGGTAATCCCTGTTACCATTTGTCTTTGCCGACTTGTAGTATACAGGTAAATCCACGTGGCTACAAATCGGAGGTCATTACATATTGTCTAAGGGAGCGGCCGCCATTTTCTCAGATCGCTGCCACTTCCGAAAAATACCGAAGGGCCGCCGGATCCTCCCTGGCGTACAGGTCAAGATCCAGAACGCAAAGGGCAAGGCCCGGGTCCTCTCCGGGAGGCAGCAGATGGCTTTTTTGCTGCAGTCTTGGAAGGATGGCGCAGCCGCAGTCTATATTGGTAATGCGGCAGGCCCTGTCCCGGAAGGCACTGGGCATCCGGGGACATACGCCCTCCGGCCATTTGTAATCGGGGATCAGGATGGTCGGCACATGTCCTATGATGTGCTCTCTGCCGTCCAGGGCGTAGGCCTCCGGATCGATATACTCCCAGGTCCGCCAGGGAGAATACCAGACCACGTCCGCTGCATCCTCCTCTGCGCTCTTCCACTTTACGCTTCCAATTCCCTGCAGGAAGGCGGAATGGGACAGCAGGAAGGTCTTTCCACCGGCCTCCAACTCGACCTGCAGGTAAAGGTCCTCCAGATAGGTCCGTATCTCCTTCTTTTCTTTTTCCTCCAGCAATTCATAGCCCTCCAGCGTAAGACGGCCTCCATTGCCGGGATGGGTCCAGGGACGGCCGTCGGGATGCCCCTTCAGATACTGGATCATCATATATTCATGATTTCCCAAAAGCAGGGTGATATTCTCCCTTTTCATCAGATCTCTGAGCAGGCCTATGCTGTCCGGCCCCCTGTCGATGGCATCTCCGATGATATACATATGGTCTTTTTCAGAAAAGCCGATTCCCTCCAGTGCCTGCAGGAACAGACTGTACTGACCATGGATATCGCTGCATACATAACGTGACATTTCTTTTTCCTCCTATCCGAATCTGTTTTTTTGCTTCTGAAAACCATTTTAGACAGGATGTGTTTATATCTCTCCTACCGACAGTAGTATTTTTACTGGCAATGGAAATTTAAGCCGGTCCCGGAGTCCTCCTTCAAGGCCCCGGGACCGGCTTTCCAGTATTTTGTCTTTATGAGAGAGGCCGTCTGGTTCTGCCCGCTTTGTCTGCCTTTTCTTTTGCCTTGACCTCTTTCCAGAGAGTATGGATCTCTTCCCTGGACTGGACCTCGATTTCTCCAAACACATGGGGGTGCCTGCGGATCATCTTATCGGAGATCCCCTGGATCACGTCCTCCAGGTCAAAGAGTCCCTTTTCTTCCGCCAGGCGGGATAGAAAAACGATCTGGAAAAGCAAATCTCCCAGTTCCTCGCAAAGATTATCGGCATCGTCCCGGTCTATGGCCTCCAGGACCTCCATGGCTTCGTCCCGGACCGTTGTCTTCAGGCTCTCCATGTCCTGTTCCCTGTCCCAGGGACAGTGGGTCCGCAGGATCTTTACAATTCTTCGAAGATCCTCCAGGTCATGCCTGTCCTTTTCCAGGAACGTTTTATCGCCCTGATACCTGCAGGATGCAAATTCACTCTTTTCCATTTAGCTCTCCTCCCTGCCCTCTCTTACCATTTTTTCCAGCTCCTCCTCCAGATTCCGGAAGAAGGAAGCGATATGGATTCCGTCTGCCAGCGCATGATTGACGGTAAGGCATACGGGGATGGAGACACTTTGCCTCCATATCAGCTTCCCATCCTCCAGGGCCGGCTGTTCCTTTGTTACATATTTTCCCCATCCGATGTTTGGAATGGTAAAGGTCCTGTCAGGGACCGGCATGGTCACAGAAGAAAAATGCAGCCAGGGAAGGCTGGTGGTGAAAAGAAGGCTCTCCAGCTCCGTCTCCTCATCTTCCTCCAGGGACGTGGCCATGGCCGCTTCCCTCTGCCTCTGGATTCCTTCCGCAAGATAAGCTTCCAGGGGCTGATCCGCATGCACCAGGCAGTAACGGTAGGTCCCATCCGGGGCAGGCACCGTGAAGGAAGGATTGCAGAAATCATATTCTGCAATCCTGCCGCCTTCATAGCGCTGGCGGAGCTCCGGGACCCTGTTGGCCGCCTGTACGACGGCATACTGAAAGGTCAGAAAGAAGGGATATCCCTTTTCCTTCAGCCAGACGATCCAGTTTGAGATGTCCAGCTCCGCTGTAACATTGGCAAAGGGATTCTCCATGGTCATAAAGTATTCAAAGTGGTCTTTTCTGGGATATTCTGTTAAGTCGATGTATTTTTTGTGCATACCTGGTCCAATCCAAAAGCTGTTTTTCCTTCCAGACTTTATCATACCACAAAACGGATATTTTCCAATCAGAAGGGCAAAGCGGCGGCCTGCGTCCCCCTTCCATGCAGAAAGCTCTCTGTATCCCCGAGGGGAGTACAGAGAGCTTTCCGGGTTCAGGGCCCTTTAGGAGCAGGAAGAATCAGGCTGCCTTTTTGCGCAGATCCTCATTGGCTTTTTCAACATTGAGCCTGGTCAGGATCAGAGTGATCAGAAGATTGAAGCACATGGGCATCCACAAATACATGATGTGGAGCATATTCAGACAGGACGCGGTCTGTTCCGCTGCCCCGCCCACATAGCCGCTGAAGGCCAGGAGCCAGCCCGCCAGGGCCGTACCGATGCCGCCGCCCAGCTTGGTGCCCAGAGAGGTGCAGGAATACATGGTGCCGTCCACCCGCTTGCCGCTGGTCAGATAGGTATATTCGGAGCAGGTGGCGATCAGGGCGTTCATATCGCCCTGCAGGGGGCTCATGCCGATGGCGGCCAGGGCCGTGCATGCCAGCATCAGAGGGACAGATCCCATATAGCCGGCGATCAGAACCCCCAGGCGTCCCAGGGTTCCCAGGCAGTAGCCCGTCAGATTCAGCTTATACATACCGCCCCACCTGGCCACCAGGGTAGGGGTAAAGAGGAGTCCCACGATCATGGGAATGTTGATGGCCCAGGAAAAGACGCCCAGGAGGTTGGCGTTTTTCAGGACATAGGTCATGTAGTAGATGCCCATGTTGAGGGTGGCGGAATAGATCTGCATCAGGATATAGGAAGCGCAGATCATCAGGTAATACTTGTTTTTGATCAGAAGGCCGAAGGCATCCAGGAGCGAATACTTCTCATCCTTTGCCTCTTCATGCTTTACCTCCTCTCCTTCCGCCAGTTCCTCTTCAGAAAGCTCTCTGACGGAGAAAACGGACAGGGTATTGGAGATCAGACCCACAATGGCGTAGATGATGGCCACCGTCCGCCAGGCTGCGGCTCCCCCGCCGAAATAGGCCACCATACCGACGGTGATGGTCTGGATCAGCATACTGGTTCCAAAGGCGAACATGAAGCGGATGGAGCCCATCTCTACTCTTTCATGATTGTTTTTGGTGACCAGGGCCGTCAGGGCGGAGTAGGCGATGTTGTTGGCTGTATAAAAGCCGGCGTTCAAAAGAGTATAGGCGATGAAGAACCAGGCGTACTGGGCCGTGGGACTGATCCCTGCGGGAATGCAGAAGATGGCCACCAGGCAGAGGGCGCATCCAAAAAATCCGTAGAACATCCAGGGCCTGGCTTTGCCCATCTTTGTATGGGTCTTGTCGATCAGGGACCCGAAGAAAATATCGGAGACGCCGTCGAAGAGCTTGGAAACGGCAATCAGGGTTCCCACAATGCCTGCGTTCATGCCCACTGTATCTGTCAGGAAGATCATGACAAAGGCAGAAAGAAGGGCGTAGACCACGTTGCCGGCAATGTCTCCGGACCCGTATCCCACCTTGTTGTACCACTTCAAATATGTCTTTTCTTTATTCATAGTAATTCCCTCATGTTTAAACGCAGTTTACTGTCAAAAGGCTTCCGGCTTCAGCAGGAAGGAGAAATGATAGGAATCGTCACAGACCCGGTACTTTTTAGAAAGGTCCGGACCGCAGCTCTTGGAGCCGATCCCCGCCATTTTGTGATCCAGGCAGAGGACCGTGGACCCGCAGGGCTCCAGCTCGTAGTTGTGCTTCTTTTTCTCCAGCTCCTCCTGGGTATAGACGGATGCGTTGAAGGAGAAAGTCTTGGCCGGATCTCCGGATACGGCGGTCAGGCCCGCAGCAGTTCCCTTCAAAGTCACATAGTCGCAGTCATAGTGGGATCCGTTTTCCTGAGGCCTTATATAATCCTCGTGCAGATCCCCCACCGGGGCTTTGAAGACGCCGTGATGGGCGGCCCGGTGCTTGTCGATATAGGTCTCACAGGGACCCATGCCGTACCAGGTCACCTGCTTCATGCTGCCGGGCAGGAAAAGGCGGAGGCCGATCCTTGGCAGGGTTTCGATCTCGGGGTCCTTTTCTGCCTGCAGATCCAGGCGGATCCTGCCGTCCGGATAAACGGTGATCAGGGTGTTCAGCTGCAGGATGGGCTGGACGGACATGGCTCCCACAGACTGGCGGATCATGATTTCAGCCCTGCCGCCGCTCTGCTTCCAGATCAGCTTATAGGCCCTGGTCACCGTGTGGTCCAGGCGCTCCCATCTCCACAGATCTGCCGGGGCCGCATCGTTGTCCGTCGGCGCCCTCCAGAGGTTGAATTCCACCGGTCTTTCCAGGAGCTCCGTATCACCTGCCTTCAAAGAATCAGGCAGGCCGGTCCGGGTATCCAGGCTGTAGGTGAAGCTTTCACCTTCCAGAATCAGGCGCGTTCCCTCCTCCCTGACCTTCAGGGTTCCTTCTTTCCCGCCCTCTTCCAGGAGGGAAGCTGCCTTTCTGGTCTGGTTCAGCCTTGTGGGAATCGCGATCTCATCGGTTCCAAGCACATGGCCGGCAGGCAGAACCAGGGACTCCTCCTTCAGGGCCGCGGTCACCTGCAGGTAGCACCTGCCCTGGTCTGGAACATAAAAAGCCAGGGGGATCCGGACTGCCTGATGGGGAGGGACAGAGGGAAGAGGCAGCGGGCCTCCTGCGATCTGACTTCCATCCAGGGTCAGGACCCAGGAGGCGCTGATGCCATCGGAAAGGTCCTGGAAATCCAGATGGTTCTCTATGGTCAGGATCTGCTTTTCCAGGTCATAGGAGACCCGGAGGGGTCTGTGGACGTTTTTATATTCCAGAAGTCCCGTATGGGGTCTCCGGTCCGGATAGACCAGGCCGTCCAGGCAGAAATTCCCGTCATGCTGGATTTCTCCATGGTCGCCGCCATACCAGTAGATATCCCGGCCCTCGCCGGTCTTTCCCTTATAGACCGCATGGTCGCACCACTCCCAGACAAAGCCCCCGCAGAGGGCTGGATAGCGCTCCGTCAGATCCCGGTATTCCTTCAGATCTCCGGGACTGTTGCCCATGGCGTGGCAGTATTCCACCAGAAGGAGGGGCTTGTCAGGGCCCTGGTCCAGATAGTCCGTCACCTCAGAAAAGGCAGGATACATACGGCCGAAGAGGTCGATGTCCGAAACGTCGAATTCCCGTGCATCGCTGAGATAATAGGCGCTTTCATAATGGGTCAGTCTTGTGGGATCATTTTCTTTGGTCCAGCGCAGGGCTCTTTCAAAGGTGACCCCATAGCCGCACTCATTTCCCATGGACCAGACCAGGATGCTGGGCCGGTTCCTGTTCCTTATGACCATGGATCTTACCCTGTCCAGGGTAGGTTCTATAAAGTCCGGATTGTCTGCGATCCTGACATGAGCAAGACGCATTCTTTGTGCATAATCCTCCTCCCGGAAATATAAGGGCGCCGTTCCATGGCTCTCATTGTCGGCTTCATCGATCACATAGAGTCCGATCTGGTCACAGAGCTGGTAGAACCAGGGAACATTGGGATAATGACTGGTCCTGACCGCATTGAAATTGGCTCCCTTGATCATGCGGAGGTCCAGAAGGGCCTGATCCATGGTGCAGACAGAGCCTGTGACCGGATCCGATTCATGACGGTTTACGCCCCGGAAGGTAATGGGGGCGCCGTTCAGAGTCAGGACACAGTCTTTGACCTCCACCCTCCTAAAGCCCACTTTTTCGGTGATGACCTCCCGTCCCGTATCCATCACCAGGGTATAGAGGACCGGAACCTCCGCATTCCAGAGCAGGGGCCTGTCCACCGGGATATGGATGACCGGATCCGTCCCCTTCCCAAAGGAGATCTTCTGGTCAAACAGAAGGGTCTTTCCATCCGGTCCCAGAAGGGTCAGGGTCAAAGGCAGAGGCTTTCTGGAGAAGCTCAGGGAAATTTCCAGGTCCCCCATCCGGAAATCCTCTGACAGATTTGTCCGGATTCTATAGTCGACGATCCTGTCGGCAGGCCTTTTCAGGAGATAGACGTCCCGGAAGATCCCCGAAAAACGGAATTTGTCCTGATCCTCCAGATAGGAGCCGTCACACCACTTGAGGACCAGAACGGCCAGGAGGTTCTCTCCCTCCTGCAAAAGCTCGGTGACATCGAATTCCGCAGTATGATGGGAAATCTGGCTGTAGCCGACATAGGTCCCGTTGAGCCATACATAGAAGCAGGAATCGACTCCTTCGAAATTCAGAAAAGCACAGGGCGCCTCCGGGTCCTTTCTATAGTGAAAGCGGTGCAGATATGCGCCGCAGGGATTGTCCTGGGGAACATAAGGCGGATCAAAGGGGAAAGGATAGCGGATGTTCGTGTACTGGGGACTGTCATAGCCCCGCAGCTGCCAGCAAAAGGGTACGGTCTCCTTTTTCCAGTCTCTTCCCTTTTCGTAATCCGGCAGATAGAAAGAATCCTGCAGGCAGTGGATACTGGGATAAAAGGCGAAATGCCATTTGCATCCGCTGAGCATCTGCAGCCGGTCGGAGCTTTCCCGGTTCCAGACCGTCATATCGTTCCGGGCGGAGCAGGGTATGTAATAAGCCCTGTCCGGCAGGGTATTCTGGTGAAGGATCCGAAGGTCTTCATATAGTCTTGGTACGATCAAACTGGTAACCTCCTTTCATTTTTCCATGCTTTTTTCAGCTTCCCTGATTCAAGCATAGCGAAAAAGGGATATGAACCATATGGACTATCCGGTACAAAACCTGCACAGTTTCATCTGTTTGCGAAAGTGTATGGCAAACAATGGCAGGAATTATATACAATCAGATATATAGACAAAAACAGACAAAATGATGGGAAGAAAGGAAAGATGATATGACAAAAAATACAAGACAGGCAGGCATCCCCGGTAAGGACATGTATGTCAACGCCGGGTATCTGTTCAATTCCAGAGTTCCCTTCCGGGAAAAGAAAAAGCCCCTGCGCATTTTAAGCGCAGGGACCTATCGGCTCTATACCTGGCCCAAGCTCCCCACCTTAAGACCCAGAGGCAGGGTGGACTGGCAGATCATTTATATTGCGGCCGGCAAGGGCCATTTCATCCTGGACGACCGGGAGGTCATTGTACCGGCCGGCAACATGGTCCTCTATCAGCCCAAACAGGTGCAGAATTATTTTTACTACGGAGAGGACAAGACCCAGATCTGGTTTGTCCACTTTACAGGCCTGGAGGTCCGCAATATTCTCAGGCAGTATGAGATCCCCACAGACCGCTACATCCTGCAGACCGGTCTTTCCAGAGACTATGAGAATCTCTTCCGGAGGATGCGGAACGAGCTGGTCTCCTGTTCCTGGGGCTATGAAGAAATGCTGACCTTCCTGTTCCGGGAGCTTCTTGTTACAATGCACAGACGCATGACCGAAAAAGCGCCCAAGGTCTCCGGCTTCGTTCAGGACGAAATGGACCGGGCCAGGACCTATTTTGAAGAGCACTATGCGGAGGACATCCATATCGAACAGTATGCGGCTTCCCGCAACATGTCCTCCAGCTGGTTCAACAAGAGCTTCCGCAAGGCCATGGGCACCTCGCCCATGAAATTTATCCTGGAGATCCGGATCCGCAACGCCCAGGTCCTTCTGGAAACGACAGATTATTCCATCAGCGACATCGCTGCCCTGGTGGGCTATGACAATCCTCTATATTTCAGCCGCCTTTTCAGCAAGGCAAAGGGACTGTCCCCTTCCGGTTACCGCAAGGCCTTCCGGGACCAGTTTATGTCTGAGATTCCTTCCGACGACTTACCGTGACGGCCACGATCCCGGCCGCTGCGGCGCACAGGATAAGGACCAGGGGCAGGGGGAAGGCCATGGCGGAGGCCTTCTCCTCCGGCATGGCGGGATGGGACTGAAGCGTCAGACAGGGCTCTTTTTTCTGCTCTTTTTGGCGGCAGGAATCGTTCTGCAAGCAATAAGATCATAGCGCCTTTGGTACTTTTCCACGTCGCACCCTTCGAGCAGATAGTTCTGCAGGATTTCTGCGCAGGCCGCGGCGTCGCTCCCTGCATGATGATGTCTGAGATTTATTTTGTAATGGGCGCAGAGTTCATCCAGTTTATGGCCTTCTTCCGGCAGATGGTGCTTTCCGATCTGGCAGGTGCAAAGATACGGGACCTCGGTCTTCCAGTCGATCCCGTAGTCTCTGAGACATTTCCCCAGTACGCTCATATCAAAGGCTGCATTGTGAGCCGTCAGAAGCCCACTTTCCATGGTCCCCCGGATCTCCTCCCAGATCTCCGGAAAGGTCTTCTCATTTCTGACCATGGCAGCGCTGATCCCTGTCAGCTCTACATTGAAATAGTCAAAGCGCTGTTCGGGATTGACCAGAGCATAGTATTCCGATATCAGCTTTCCGTTTTCGATCACCGAAATACCGATGGCACTCATCCGGCTGTTGTATCTGTTGGGCGTTTCTACGTCAAAGCACACAAATCTGTTGATTCCCATCTGCCTCTCCTATTCCGTTCTTTTCCCTTTGTCCGGAAAAGCTTCTGAGAATATTATAGGCATAAAAAACGCCAAAGAGGAATAAAAAATATCCCTGCCGGCTTGAGGGCAGGGATATTTCTCAGGATACATATACAGGTGCTGCTTCTGCATTTACACGCATGCAGGGAGTGTCAGCCCTTTTGCAGGGGACTCCTTTTTTTCAGCTGCTTCTTTTATTCGTCCAGGCCGTAGTAAGGGATCACCAGCTGATCGCCCGGTCTGACCTTCAGGGTCTGTCCCGGCTTTAAAACGATGTGGTTGATCTTCAGGACCTCGGAAATATAGGCTTCCGGATTCTTATAATGATCCTGGTCCATGTAGCGGCTTACGAGATCATCCATGGTATCGTTGTAGCCGACAGTGACCGTGGTGAAATATTTGACAGTTTTGGGACCCTCCTCCGCAGGCCTTGCCTTAAGGCCCATCAGGAAGCAGGATACCATCAGGATCATCATAACCGCTGTAAGCAGGAGGACCTTTCTTCTGGCCTGCGCCGCCATCCTGGCCCGGGCTCTTGCCCTGGCTCTTCTGCGGGCCCTTGCCTGCCCTGTCCCTGCTGTCATGGTCTGCCTGGCAGCGGACCTTCTTGCAGGGGCATCACAGACACGGGTCCTGCCTGTTCTGTTTTCTTTCTTCTGATTGTCGGATACGGAAACATAGACCCTGTGGGATGCACCGAATCCACGGCTGGCGTCTTCCAGCTTCATAAAGGGAACCAGACTCAATGAAGGATTCATTGCCATATCTTATCTCCTATCTCTTATGCAGTTATCCAACGTTCGTTCGGAACAGTCGGTTGGAACATTCGTTTGATGTATTTTCATTATATCGAACACCCCTTCTAATGTCAAGCTATGTTTCGAACAGATTTTTGGAAATTTTGTTTGATTTTTGGGGAAGCTATGGTATAATATGGCAAACAGAAATATTTTGTCTGTATCAAATATCAGGAGGTATCTTATGTCAAAAGGCAGAATCAGCAAAAAGCAGCAGGAGATTCTGGACTACATCAAGGAACGGATTCTGGAAAAAGGATATCCCCCGTCAGTCCGTGAGATCTGCGCAGCGGTGAGCCTCCGCTCCACCTCTTCTGTTCATTCTCATCTGGAGACACTGGAGAAAAACGGCTACATCCGCAGGGATCCCACCAAGCCCAGAACCATCGAGATCTGTGATGACAGCTTCCAGATGGTCCGCACTGAAATGTTTTCTCTTCCTATCGTAGGCAGGGTCGCTGCCGGGGAGCCCATCCTGGCCGACCAGAATATTATGTCCTATTTCCCTGTCCCCGCTGAGTGTGTTCCTTCAGGCGAGTCCTTTGCCCTCCGGGTCCATGGCGAATCCATGATCAACGCCGGCATTTTTGACGGAGATCTGATTTTCGTCAACGCCTGCAATACTTGCAGCAACGGTGAGATCATCGTAGCCCTGGTCGACGATTCGGCAACGGTCAAGACTTTCTATAAGGAAGACGGTCATATTCGTCTCCAGCCTGAAAATGATACCATGGATCCCATTATCGTAGATAACTGCACGATCCTGGGCAAAGTCTTCGGCGTTTTCCGTCTTATGTAAATTTCAGTGAATGAAAAAGGACCAGCCAGGGGCTGGTCCTTTTTCAGCAGGGCGCCACACAGTCTCCCGCGCCGCTTCCCTCTGTATCAATCTATAAAATCCGATCAGATTTCAGATGCATCGATCTGTTTTCCGTCTCTCCAGATCCTTTCCAGATCATAAAGGAGACGTTCATTCTGATCAAAAAGATGCACGATGATGTCACCGAAATCCAGAAGGATCCAGCTGGCGTTGCTGTAGCCTTCCACCTGCTTGACAGGATAGCCGGCCTTGCCCATCTTCTCTTCGACTGCATCGGACATAGCCTGGATCTGATTTCTGTTGGTGCCGTTGGCAATGATAAAGTAATCCGCAAGAACGGATACATCGCTGATATCGATGACCCTGATATCTGCAGCCTTCTTATCCTCCAGTGCATCAATGACAAGCTTGGTCAGTTCCCGGTTTTTTTCCTTTGTGTTGGCTTCACTCATAATAGTTTCTCACCTCATTATGTGTTTTGTAGAAATCATAGGTACGCTGTGTCATGGGATCGATTTCGCGGCCGGTAGATTTCAGATAGACCAGGGAATCAAGCAGGATCTTCAGAACCGCATCATCAATGGTATCGGAATTGAAGGCAAGATGCCTCACCTCCGGAAGATCCTCCGCCACATCACGGCCGGGCTCCATGTAGTCAGCCACAAAGATGATCTTCTCCAGCAGTGACATGCCGGGACGGCCCGTCGTATGATAGCGCACCGCATTGATGATATCTGCATCTGTATATCCGTACTTGTCTGTTACAAGAACGCTGCCGGCCTTGGAATGCAGCAAAGATCCGCTCGCTCTTTCCATATCTGAGATCTCGAGTCCTGCCTTTTCGCAGATCTTGATCATTTTCTTCAGATCCATGCACTTGGCACAGTCATGAAGGAGCCCTGCGATCTCCGCCTTCTCTACATCCGCTCCATAGACCATGGCCAGAGAGGTGGCAGTATAGGCTACGCCCATGGTATGGATAAAACGTTTGTAGTTCAGCTCTGCTTCCAGCTGCCTGACTAATGCTGCTCTTTCTTCTCTCTTCAAATCTGCCGCTCCTTATGCTAATTCCCTGTCTCCATTATACCAGACACAGGCCAGGATTGAAATTCCGGGGAGGAAGAAGTTTTCCGCCAGGTCACTGGTAGAGCTCCCGCTCCCGAATATAGTTGATGACTGCCTCCGGCAGCATATAGCGGACGCTTCTGCCCGCTTCCAGCCGGTTTTTGATATCCGTAGAGGAAAAAGCCACATTGGGCACATCCATCAGAAGGATCCTGGCACCGAATTCCTTTTGCAGGGTTTCCATCTCCAAGAGAAGGGCACTGCCCTTCACGGATTCCTCCCGAACCGCGGCCAGAATCGTACAGGATGCAAAGACCTGCTCCGGATGATACCAGGTCCGCATGGTCACCACCGTATCGGCACCGACAATAAAGAAGTAGTCTGTATCCGGATTCTCCCGGGTCAGGATTTCCATGGTCTCGGCCGTATAGGTCCTGCCCTCCCGCATGACTTCCATGTCCGTCACTGTAAAGAAGGGATTGTCCCGGACCGCAAGCCTGGTCATTTCCAGTCTCTCATACTTGTCGGAGACCCGCCTTGTCTGTCTGTCCTTAAAATAGGACCGGCCGGAGGGCATGAACATGACGGCGTCCAGCGAAAATGCATCTCTTGCCGTCTCAGCAATCAGAAGGTGTCCGAAATGCGGCGGATCAAAGGTCCCGCCCATGATGCCGATCTTTTTTCTTTTATCCATAACACATCACCTTTAAGGCTTCGAAACCGGAGAAAACAAAGCTCCTTCTCAGGAACGCTTATTCTTTTCCGGAAGGACGATCCTGGGATTCTCTTTAAAGGGTCTGTAGAGGATAAATTTACGGCCGATCACACGGACCAGCTGGGACCTGGTCCTCTCGGCCAGGGTCTGCGCCAGGTCTCTGGGATCCCCAGGGGCCATCTTCATGATGGATCCTTTGAGAAGCTCTCTGGTGTTGAAAGCCTCCTCGCAGGAAATGGCGACCTCCGGCGTTACGCCTGCAAGGCCGATATTGACAACGGGCTCCAGGTCATTGGAAAGACCTGTCAGATAAGCCCTCTGTTTACTGCTAAGCATGCTTTATCTCCTTTCACAGGGGGAATCAGTCAAAGAAATCGAAGGCATGCCCGTACATGCGGACCGTATCGCCCTCTTTGCAGCCCATCTCCTTGAGCTTTTCAATGATTCCGTTCTCTTTGATGAAGTTCTGGAAGAACATGAAGCCCTTCTCTGTATCCAGGTTGGTATAGCCCAGCATCTTTTCGATCCTGGGGCCTTCCACGATATATTCATGGGTCTTGGGGTCGTATTCGTAGCTGATGGGATCTTCCCTGTCATCAAAATACATGGAGGGATCATACTCCGATTCATAGACCCGTACGTCCCTGGGCATCTGGTCCAGCACATTCTTGATGTGGTATAAAAGCTCCCGGACGCCGGCCCCGGTCGCTGCGGAAATGGGATAGACTTCGGCTCCCAGGCTCTGACAATAGTCACGGATGGCCTTGATGGGATTGAAATCATCATCCTCCAGCTCCTCGGGATCGATCAGATCCAGCTTGTTGGCCGCGATTATCTGGTGCTTCTTGGTCAGGTCGATGTTATAGCGCTCCAGTTCCGCATTGATGGCCTTGATATCCTCGATGGGATCCCGGTCCTCCGATCCGGAGGCATCCACCACATGGACCAGGACCTTGGTCCTTTCAATATGCTGCAGGAACTCATGGCCAAGTCCCAGGCCCTCGGCCGCGCCTTCGATCAGGCCCGGTATATCCGCCATGACAAAGCCGCCTTCCTCCAGATCCACCACGCCCAGGATGGGCGTCAGGGTCGTGAAATGATAGTTGGCGATCTTGGGCTTTGCATTGGAGACCATGGAAAGCAGGGTCGACTTGCCCACATTGGGGAAGCCCACCAGGCCTACGTCCGCAATGACCTTCAGCTCCAGCTGGAGCTCCAGGGTCTTGGCAGGCTGACCGGGCTGGGCGTATTTGGGAGCCTGCATGGTGGAGGTGGCATAATGCATGTTGCCGTTTCCGCCCAGGCCGCCCTTTAAAATCACATACTCCCGGTTGTCTCCGGACATATCGATGATGATCTTGCCGGTATTGAGCTCCCGGACAATGGTGCCTTCCGGCACCTTCAGGATCAGGTCCTCGCCCTTTTTGCCGGACATTCTCTTCTGCTTGCCCTCTTCTCCGTTCTGGGCAGCATACTTGCGCATATGCCGGAAATCACCCAGGGTGTTGAGCCCTTCGTCCACTTTCAGGATGACGCTGCCGCCGTTTCCGCCGTCACCGCCGTCGGGGCCGCCGTTGGGTACAAATTTTTCTCTTCGGAAAGAGACATGGCCGTCTCCTCCCTTGCCGCTCTGCACGACAATCTTTACTTTATCTGTAAACATACGCTCCGTTTTTATAAAACTCCGAAAAAAAGGCTTCAGACAGGGTGCCTGTCCGAAGCCTTGATGTCACATCTTACTGCTCTGCAACTTCTGCAACTTCTACGGGATGAACGGAAGCTCTCTTTCTGTACTTGCCTACACGTTCAAATCTCAGAATGCCGTCAGTTAATGCAAACAGGGTGTCGTCACCGCCCAGGCCTACATTGAGACCGGGATGGATGTGTGTGCCACGCTGTCTGTACAGGATGTTGCCGGCTTTGACAAACTGTCCGTCTGCCTTCTTGGCACCTAATCTCTTAGCGTTGGAATCACGGCCGTTCTTGGTGGATCCCATACCTTTTTTATGTGCGAAGAACTGAAGGTTAAGTCTTAACATTGTGTTATACCTCCTTGATTACGTACTGCAGATATTTCCTGCCGTATTCCTCCCGGATCGTTTTCAGTCCGAAAATCATACAGTCCACAAGAAATGCTGCCTTATCTCCGGGTTTCTGCAGGAAGGAACAGGATAAATATCCTCCTTCCTTTTCGTCAGCTTCGACCATGATCTCCTCATGAAGGAGCTCCTCCAGACAGTTCACAGTATTGATCACCAGAATGGAGATAGCGGCGCAGATGATATCTTCGCCCTCCTCAGCATAGCCTGCATGGCCTGTGCATGTGAAGGATCTGTAATCGCCTGACTTGTTTTTCTGGATTATGACTTTCGTCATACTTTTCCTCAGCCGTTGATCTTGTCGATCTTAACACGGGTATAAGCCTGTCTGTGACCGTTCTTTTTGTGATAGCCGGTCTTTCTCTTATACCTGTACACAACGACCTTTTTCTGCTTGCCCTGATCTAAGACAGTGCCTGTTACGGTTGCACCGGCAACGTCAGCCGCTACCTTCAGTGCATCGCCGCCTACTGCAAGGACCTGATCAAAGGTAACACTGTTTCCAGTCTCAACATCGATCTTTTCGATATCGATGATATCTCCTTCGGAAACTTTGTACTGTTTGCCACCTGTTGCAATAATCGCGTACATCTTGGTACCTCCTTCTTTAAAAAACTCGCTGATTACGGCGTCCGGAAAGTCCGGCTCTTTCAGGGAAGGTCTGCAGTACCATACAGCCTTGCCCACAGCCCAAAGGGCATAGCTTGCCTCACCATGCGGCATACTCTATATATTTATCAGAATCGGGACAGATTGTCAACAGAATTGTTTTAAATAAATATACAATTTCCCCGATTTTCCAGAGATTTTTTTAGTGAGCCTGTCTTCTGGCCAGCTCTTCCATGACATCTTCCCAGCTGACCTCCTTCTGGGCCATCACCACCATCAGGTGATAGAGATAGTCGGCAATTTCATAGACGATCTCAGTGCTGCCCTGATTCTTAGCGGCAATGATGATTTCGGTATTCTCCTCTCCCAGCTTCTTAAGCATCTTGTCCAGTCCCTTATTGAAAAGGTAGTTGGTATAGGAGCCTTCCTTGGGATGTTTGCGCCTTTCCAGGATGGTCTGGTAATCCTTTTCCAGGACCCTGGCGGGATTGTGAAGGGCCATTTCCGTATCCTTCACATCTTCATTGAAGAAGCAGGAATGCTTGCCGGTGTGGCAGGCGCCGCCCACCTGATCGACCCTGGCCAGAAGGGTATCCATGTCGCAGTCCCCGGTCAGGGTCCGGACATACTGGTAATGGCCGCTGGTCTCTCCCTTGACCCAGAGCTGTTTTCTGCTCCTGGACCAGTAGGTCATGCGTCCTGTTTTGACGGTCAGCTTGTAGGCTTCCTCGTTCATGTAGGCCACCATCAGGACCTCGTCGGTGGCTGCTTCCTGCACCACCACGGGCAGGAGGCCGTCAGAATTCTTCACAAAGGATTCCCAGGGGAAAAGAGCCTGCCGGAGCTTTACGGGAATCCCGGACTCCCTGCAGTTCATCTTGATGGCGTAGATCTCACCCAGTCTGTCATTGACCGCGTTGCCGCCAATGCCGCCGATTCCTTCTTTGCGCAGGACCTCATAGAATTCTCCGGTGGTCACTTCCTCCAGAACGGCAATGGTGGGCATACCTTCCACCCTGGGCGCCTTCTGCCAGGGGGTCCTGTCAATGCCGTCGACATAGAAAAGCTCGCACACACTTTCCCGGATCAGGGCCTGGTTTCCCAGAACTGCATCGGTCGCCAGACAGCAGGCAGCGATCTTGTCCCGGCCAAAGCGGGCTGCCGCTTCCCGGGCCAGCTGCACATTGTCGGTCCTGGAGAAATTCAGGGCCGCCTTTCTGCATCCGGCATAAAGGAGCTTTTTGACATCCTCCAGGCGGCGGATATTGCCGGCGCCGGTCACAGGGATGCGGACCTTGTCACAGATCTCCCGGATCAGCTCCAGGGCTTCGTCATGCTCTTTGTCGGTTCTGGACTGGTCAAAGACCAGGAGCTCGTCGATATGGCCGTTGTTATAGTTGAGGGCCAGGGAAACCGGATTCTCTGAAACCACGGTATGGTCCCGCAGGCTTTTGACCGCCTTTCCCTGATAAAGATAGATGGCAGGGATAAACTTTCTGTATTCAGTTGCCATGATCTGTCTCCTTTCTAATCTGCGCCGGAAGGCCTTCTATGCTTCCTCATCATCCCGCCGGAGCGGCAAAGCCTGCAGCCAAGGGATGATTACTTTTCGAACCGCACCCGGATCGAGTTGGCGTGGGCCGTCAGGCCCTCATTTTCGGCAAAAAGCTCGATGTCTTCGTGGACCTTTTCCAGGGCCTGCCTGGAATAGGAAATGATGGACGTCTTCTTGATGAACTGGTCGACGCCCAGCGGAGAAAAGAACCTGGCCGTACCGTTGGTCGGCAGGATATGGTTGGGGCCTGCATAGTAATCGCCCAGAGGCTCGGAGGAATAGGTCCCCAGGAAAATGGCGCCGGCGTTTCTGATCCGGGTCATGACCTCAAAGGGTTCGGCCGTAACGATCTCCACATGCTCGGAGGCAATGGTATTGGCAGCGTCCACCAGGTCATCCATGGAGGGGCTGACAAAGATATATCCGTAGGAATCCAGGGACTGGCGGATGATCTCGGCTCTGGACAGGGTCTTTAGGAATCCGTCCACCTCCTCTGATACTGCCTCGGCCAGCTCCTTACTGGTGGTCAGAAGGATGGCTGAAGCCATGGGATCGTGCTCTGCCTGGGATAAAAGATCGGCCGCCACGAACCTGGGATTGGCCGTCTCGTCCGCGATCACCAGAATCTCGGAGGGGCCCGCCACGGAATCGATGCCCGTTACCCCAAAGCAGGCCTTCTTGGCCAGGGCCACATAAATGTTGCCGGGGCCGGTGATCTTGTCGGCTCTGGGAATGGACTCTGTTCCGTATGCCATGGCTGCGATGGCCTGGGCGCCGCCGGTCTTATAGATGGCGTCTGCGCCGGCGATGTCGGCGGCCACGATGGTTCCGGGGGTCACCTTTCCCTGGGTATTGGGAGGCGTGGTCACAATGATTTTGGGAACCCCTGCCACCTTTGCGGGGATCACGTTCATCAGAACGCTGGAGGGATAGGCCGCCCGGCCTCCGGGAACATAGCAGCCCGAAACTTCAATGGGCGTCACCTTCTGGCCCAGAATCACGCCGTCCTCCCGGGTCGTGATCCAGGAATTGATCTTCTGCTTTTCATGATAGGACCGGATGTTGTCCGCCGCTCTCCGAAGGACTTCGACAAATGCGGGATCCAGGGCCTGATAGGCCTCCTCGATCTCCTCTCTGGTCACCTGGATGCTTTCGGCAGTCAGGTCGCAGTGGTCAAATTTCTTTTCATAGGCAAAGAGGGCCCTGTCGCCGCCGGTCCGGATATCCTCGATGATCTGACGGACTGCCTTTTCCTGTTCCTCATAACCGGAAGGGCTCCGGCCGATCAGCGCTTCCAGCGCTTCCTTTTTTGTATCTTCCGTTAATGTGACGATCCTCATACTAACCTCTCACGACAAAGCAGATGGCCCGGCCGTTTCTTTCTTTTCTGCATTGACTACGTCTCTTACAAGGGAAATCACTTCCCGGATCCTCTGGGCCTTCATGGTCATGGAGACCTGGTTTACGATCATCCTGGCGGAAATGGGACATACCTCCTCCAGGACCTTCAGATGGTTGGCCCGCAGGGTGCTGCCTGTCTCAACGATATCCACGATGACGTCGGCCAGCTCCACAATGGGCCCCAGCTCCACAGAACCGTTCAGCTTGATGATATCCACCGTCTGATGCTTGCGGTTGTAGAAATAATCCCTGGCAATACCGGGATATTTGGAAGCCACCCGGATCCGTTCATGGTGCTGGAGCAGGTCCCTGGCAGATTCCGGCCCGGCCACGCACATGGTGCATTTGCCGAATTCCAGATCCAGGACCTCATAGACCCGGCGGTTTTCTTCCATAATTATATCAGATCCGGTCACGCCGATGTCAGCGGCTCCATATTCCACATAGGTCGGAACGTCCGGCCCCTTGGACAAGAAGAAGCGGAGCTTCTGCTCTTCGTTGGTAAAGATCAGCTTTCTGGATTTCTTGTTCTTTAATTCCTCACAGAAAAAACCGGCCTTTTCCAGAAGCTCCATGGTCTGGTCTGCCAGTCTTCCCTTGGTCAGGGCTATGGTCAGATATTGGGAACGGTCCTCAGCGAGGGCCTCATTGATGTTTTCCATAGGTCATATTCCTTTCAGGGACAGCTACTTCTTCTCAGGGACCAGAATGGTCCGGATCCCCTGCCTGCGAAGCTCCATGGCCTGCTGCAGGCATGTCTGATAGGTCTCCGGCCTGTAGCTGATCTTTTCGATCCGGATGTCGGTGTTTATGCAGATCTTCTGCCTCTGCAGAGCTTCCAGCACGGAATCGATCTGGATCATAAAGCCGATGGAGGGGGCGTCCTTGCCGAAGTAGGAAAGAAGGCCGTCATAGCGGCCGCCGGTGGCAATGGCCTCCCCGGTCCCATACGTATATCCTTTGAAGATCACGCCGGTATAGTAGTGATATTTGGACAAAAGGGTCAGATCAAAGCTGATATATCTGCCGTAGCCATAGCTTTCCATGGCGCTGTAAAGATCGATCAGCCTGTCGATGGCCTTTCTGGACCTGTCGTTGCCGGTGGCTTCCCGGACCCTTTTAAGGGCTTCCCGGTCATCCATGAAGTCTGTGATTCGGAGGAATTCATCTCTCTGGGCAGCCTTCATGCCCCTGCTTTTCAAAAGGGCCTCCGCCGCAAAATAGTTTTTGCCGGAAATATAGTCGCGCAGGGCTCCCTCCGTCTCTTCATCGAGGCCGGCCGCCTGGCAGACGCCTTTGAAATACTCCACGTTGCCGACAGAGATCTGAAATTCGGACAGGCCGGCCTTCCTGAGGCATTCAATCAAAAGGGCGATCATTTCGGCATCCGCATAGACAGAAGCATCGTTGATCAGCTCCACGCCGGTCTGGGTGGATTCGTTGAGCTTTCCCTGCAGAGAGGAGGTGTTTACGAAAGCCGATCCCTGGTAGCAAAAGCGCAGAGGATCCTTCTCCTCCATGAAATATTTGGCCACGCACCGGGCCACGGGGGGAGTAAAGTCGGGGCGCAGGGTCAGGGTGTTGCCGTCCGTGTCAAAGAACTTGTAAAGGTCCCTTGAGGGCGTGGTCCCGATCTCTCTGGAAAAAACGTCAAAATATTCAAAGGTCGGCGTCTGCAGATCCTCGTAGCCATACAGATGCATGGCGTCCAGGATCCTGGACTGGACCAGCTGCTTTCTGGCATTCTCACTGCCGTATATATCTCTGACACCATCCGGGGTGTGGAGAAGTTCATGATAAGAGTCAGGCGTATGGATACTCATTAAAATCGTTCCTCGTTGCTTTAGTATATTGCAGTGCTAATACATTAACATGCTGCCGCAAAGACTCATTTATGATAAAGTCTGCTGCGCATCCTGTCAAGGCTCCCGTTCAAGAAGGTCTTTATTGATCATCTCCAGATAAGGGACCATGACGCCGGCGCTTCTTGGCAGGATCCAGGTCAGATCCAGCTCATCATAGCGGAAGCTCTTCCTTCCGCCGGCCTTGGCCCGTTCCCAGAAGGGAAGGAAATAACGCAGGGGCAGATAATAATAGAGGTCGTCCCTGGTGAAGCTGATCAGAAAAAAGGCGATGCCCTTCTGGGCTTCAAATTCCTGCATGAACTGGACCTGATGCTCATGAATGTTCTGGAGACTGAAGGTATGGGTCGCGCACTCCTTGGCGTCAAAGCATACCGGGATCCCCTGGATCGCACCGATATAGTCAACGGTGCTCTTTCTCTCAAAATAGGCCAGGGTGATATGGCGGGACTCCTTGTCCATCTGGATGGGCGTGATGGGAGTAGGGATCTTCTGGATCAGGGCCAGGCCCTTTTCTCTGTATTTTTCATTGGTCCTGTTGATCAGCTCCTCAAAAACGGAGCCGCGCAGGCCTCTGGATGACCATGTGGGCATGGACTTCTCCTTACTGCTTCAAAATTCTGGTATAGAGGGCAGGGAGGGGCGCCTGGATGACTTTTTCAGACAGGGCGCTGCAGTCTCCCTCCAGGACCGGAAATTCCAGGCGGCAGCAGTAAAGGAGCTGTCGTCTGATATGAAAGCGGTCCATCAGGGCCCGCATTTTCTCCCGGTCTCCGTATTTGGGATCGCCGGCGATGGGAAATCCAAGAGATGCGAACTGGACGCGGAGCTGGTGGCTCCTGCCGGTAACAAGCTCGGCCTCCACCAGGGTCAGCCCGTTCCCCTGCCGGATGGGTCTGTAGAGGGTCCTGCTGAAATCTGCATCCGCCATTTTTTCTCTGCTGAAGGTCACCTTGTTGCTTGCAGCGTCCTTGCTGATCCAGCCTTCGATGATTCCTTCCTTTTCCAGCTTTCCAAGCACCACCAGGCGGTAGAATTTACGGATCTTCCTGTCCCGGATCAGGCCGGTCATGGTCCGGCTCCCGGTCAGGGTCTTGGCACAGATCAGGATCCCGCCTGTATTCCTGTCCAGCCTGTTGCAGACAGCGGGCCGAAAGGCCCTAAAGGACCGGTAAAGGGCCAGGGGGTCAGCTGCTTTTTTCAGAAGGTATCCCAGGAGCCACTCGTTAACCGAAACATCCTCCGGGCGGGCCTTCTGCGACAGGATCCCTGCAGGCTTGACGCAAAGGAGGACGTCCTCGTCTTCATATAAGACCTCCAGACTGTCGGCCTTTTTCCCGGCTGCCAGAAACTCCTCCAGGGCCTTTTTGTCTTCCCTGTCCCGGTCTTTTTCCTCCTGTGCCCCGGCACTCCCTCTGGAAAACTTATCAAAGGTCTCCTCAGACAGGAAGAAGATCACCCTGTCCCCCAGGGCTGTGATCTCGCTTCCGTCAGCCTTTTTTCCGTTCAGGGTTATGTTCTTTTTCCTGAGCATCTTGTAGACGAAGGAGTTTGGTGCAAAGGGCAGCGTGCGCTTTATATATTTGTCCAGGCGCTGGCCTTCCTCTCCCTTTTCGATGGTGCGCTCTTTCATTTTATTTCCTTATTACAGAGAGATCTGCTTTAAAAGCTTCAGGATGCCGCCGGCATGGGGATCTTTTTCGCCTCCCTTTTCCCGAATCTCCTTCAGTCTTCCGATATACTTGTCTCTGTCTTCAAAAATCTTGATGGTATAGCCCTTATAGCCTTCTGTTTCCATCATCTTCCGGATATGAGCCTGGCCTTCCCCTGTCTGGCAGGAGGGATCTTCGGTCAGGGCCAGCACAGCGCCCCCTGCCACACAGGCATGGCTGAGGCTATAGTTTTTCTGGTAGCTGGTCAGATACAGATCGTAGGCGCCAGGCGTATCCCCTATATATTTCTCGATCTCCTGCATGGCCTCCCCGGAGCAGCAGGGAGCTCTGAAGAACATGACTGCGTCCAGAATCGCCCGTCCGGTCGGCAGACACATCAGGGCTGCCATGATGGTAAATACATTTTTGGGCGTACCCAGATAGGCTCTGGCCCCGAAATAGACGATGGCCGTAGCTGCGATAAGCAGGGCAGAAAGAAGGATCTTCTGCTTCCTGGCAGCGCGGATATAGCCGTAGCTTCCTTTTTTATTCACGGTACTTAAGTCTCCTTTATGCAAAAATGATGTCTCTGAAATCCCGGATCGTATAGTGGGCCAGGGCGTCCTTTTCATCCTGATAGGACTTTGAGTCCTCATCAAAAACGCTGCAGACCTCCATGCCGGCTGCAAGACCGGCCTGGATGCCAGGAATGATATCTTCAAATACCAGGCAGTGCCTGGGGTCTGCCCCCATTTTTCCACTGGCCAGCAGATAAATTTCCGGATCCGGTTTTCCCCGGGTCACTTCATCCCCTGTGATCACAGCGTCAAAGGCGTCCCCCAGATCCAGGGCGGTCAGAAGAGCTTCCACAAGCTTTCGGGAATTGCTGGTGGCGATCCCGCAGGGGATTCCTTCCTTCTTCAGATACCCAAGCAGGGCCTTTGCCCCCGGCTTTAGAAAAACCTCATGCTGGTACTTATCCATGGCCATCCGGTTCCACTCCGCCTGGATCTCTTCCGGACTGCCGGGAATGCAAAAGCGCTCCTTGAAATAATAAGACATCTCCTTCAGAGACATCCCTCCCAGGTCCTTTTGAAAGTTCTCCGGGACTTCATAGCCGTGCCGGCCCAGAAATTCAATGTCAATGGCCTTCCAGATCCACATGGAATCCACCAGGGATCCATCCATATCAAATATAACGCCCTCGTAGGACCCGGCTGAGATCCTGGGGCTGCCTTTTACAGGTACAGGTACTGTCATATATTTTCTTTCTGCTAAAAAGAAAGGCATTTTCCCGGCAATCCCGGAAAAATGCCTTCCTAGAGAATTCACTTACATCATATCTGTGTTGACGAAGTCGCCGCCATTGTCGGCAGGCTCTTCACTTTCGTAACCCTCTTCATCGGCATACTCTTCCTCTTCCTGAGGTGCAAGCTCTGCACGGTTTGATCTTACCTTGCTGATATAATCAGAGAGGATCGAATGAAGGCTGCCAAAGGTAGAGGTCAGTTCGTTCAGCGCCCTTGTGGTATCACCGTCGACTGCAGCCAGCATATTGTCCATATAGGTGGTAGCAGACTCGCTGATGGCCTGGGCCTGAGAATTGGCCTGATCCAGGATGGCTCTGGCTTCGTTCTCGGCAGAACCGACGATCTGAGAAGCCTTGTCCTCAGCACGGGCTACGATTTCAGATTCATCGACCATCTGCTGGGCTGTCTGGGTCGCCTCATTGATCATATCGTCCGCTTTCCTGCGGGCATCCTCCAGGATGTTCTCCTTGTTGGCAATGATCCTGCGATAGCTCTTGATCTCTTCAGGAGTTCTGGCACGAAGCTCTTCCAGAAGCTCATCCAGCTCATCCTTGTCTACAATGATATTGGTCTTGGAAAAAGCCTGGAACTTACAATTGTCAATATAATCCTCGATGGCATCGATCTGCTGTTCAATCTTGCTGCTCATACCCTTTATACTCCTTCAATCAGTCAATTCAAAAAATATTACTGCAGATTTTTCATCCTCTCAATGATCTTCTCTTCGATATAAGGCGGTACACACATGGAGATATCGCCATGGAACATGGCGATTTCCTTGACGCTGGAAGAGCTCAGATAGGCATATTGGAGCGATGTCGTCAGGAAGATCGTATCCAGAGCGCCCTTGGACAGGAGTCTGTTGGTCTGTGCGATCTGCAGTTCATACTCAAAGTCCGTCACCGCACGGAGTCCTCTGATCGCCACATGGAGATTCTCCCTGGCGGCATAGTTGACCAGTAGGCCGTTAAAGAAGTCTACACGGACGTTGGGTATATCTTCCGTCACTTTCTGTAACATTCTAACACGTTCTTCTACTGAAAACAACGCTGTTTTTGCCTTGTTGTCCAGGACCGCCACCGTGACCTGATCGAACATGGCAGAAGCTCTTTTAATGATATCAATGTGACCGTAAGTAACCGGATCAAAGCTTCCGGGATAAACTGCGTTCTTCACTCTGTCTATACCTCCGTGGTTTTCCTGATGAAGAGATGACGATTGGTCTTATAATCCTTCTCCCTGACGATCTGGAAACCGATCTCTTCCAGATCGGAAAAATCGCTGTCCAGGGAGGTCTCAACGATGATGAGCGTTTCTTCTGTTACATAGGAGCATCCCTGCAGAATCTGAAGCGCATTGACCGCCACCTCCGATTCATAGGGCGGATCCATATAGATGATGTGCACTTCCTTCTCGTGGATATGGCGCAGGGCGTTCAGCGCCTCCTGCTTCAGGAGCACGGACTGGTCCTCGAACCGGGTGGTATGAATATTCTTTTGTATACAGGCAATGGCCTTCTTGTCATTTTCGATAAAGTAGGCCCTTCTGGCGCCGCGGCTCAAAGCCTCGATGCCCATCTGCCCGCTGCCGGCACAAAGGTCGACAAAAACGGAGCCCGGTACATCGAACTGGATCATATTGAATAAAGTCTCTTTGATGATATCCTGTGTCGGCCTGGTGTCCATTCCATCCGGGGTCACCAGCTTCATTCTGCGTGCCGTTCCTGCAATAACTCTCATAGGATTCCTCTTACCTTTCCCGTCCCGGCCTTTGCGGCCAGGTCTCTTATGGGGCAAATCACCATCGACTGTGCAGTTATGCATTATAACATGAACCACTGCCCAGGTCAAAAAAATGAATAATCCTGCTGGCGCAGAATGATTCATTTTAGAGCCTGGGCCGCATGCGGCCCAGGACTCTTCGGGTCATTAAAGCTTCTTCGTTCCCTTTGTGTCCCGTTTGCCAAGCTTCATCCTGCTGATGTCGACCTCCTGGTCATTGACTGTAATGACGCCCGGCTGGTCCTCTCCGATCAGATAAGCGCCTTCGACCTGATCATTTTTGGAAAGACGCATTCCGTGAACGCCCATGGAGGCCTTCTTCTGGGAAGGAATCTCGTCCAGGCGGAACTTCAGGAAATAGCCACCGGCGCTGCGAAGGACAAGGGCACTTTCCTCTCCCACCGGCACAAGGGCCGCCAGTTTGTCGCCTTCCTGGAGCTTGGTGGCAGCGATCGTCTTGCGGGCTGCGTCGAACTCCTTTCCTTCCACGATCTTGACCATGCCTCCGGCTGTGACAAAGAGGATTCTGCCTTCCAGAAGGTCCTTCTGGGGGCAGGCGTAGACAATGGTTTCGTTTTCCGTGCTGTAATTGGAAACATTGTCAATGGGGGTTCCCTTGTCCCGGAGCTTGCCGGCAGGAAGATCCTGCATGCGGATGGTATGCATCTGCCCGGCCTCTGTGAAGACGCAGATCTTGCCTGCGCTTGTGGCCCTGAAATGGAAACGGTAGGCGGTTTCCACTGCCTCCATATTTCTTTCCACCAGAGAAGGCTCCATGGTCTTGGCATAGCAGAACCGGTCCATGATAAAGTAGAGCTCTCTGTCCTCTTCGGAAGCCCCGATCCTGAAAACGGCTTCCGCAGCCTGGGTGATCTCGGTCCTTCTTTCCCTTGCATATTTCTTTTTCAGGGACAGAAGGTCCTTGCGGATCACGGCCCGCATGGACCTGCGGGATTCCAGGATATCTTCATAGCGGTAAATGTTGGCGCAGGTCTCGTCATATTCCTTCATCAGGGCTTCGATCTCCAGACCGATCAGTCTGTAGAGCCGCATATCCAGAATGGCGTCTGCCTGGGCCGGCGTAAAGGCCAGCTCTCTGGCCATCATGGCCGATTCGGGATATTTGAACTTGATCCCTGTAATATCGCCCTCTACCAGACAGGCCTTGGCCATTTTCCTGTCTCTGGAGCCTCTCAGGATCTCAATGATCAGATCAATGACGTCCACCGCCTTGATCAGGCCCTCCTGGATCTCTTTTTTCTTTCTTTCCTTCTCCAGAAGATTGGTATACTTGCGGGTATTGATCTGATACTGGAAATCCGCGTTGTAGCGGAGAATGTCCTTCAGTCCCAGGGTCTCGGGCCTTCCGTCTGCAATGGCCAGCATGTTGACCCCGAAGGTGTCCTCCAGGCGGGTCTTCTTGTAGAGCATGTTTTTGAAATTCTCTACATCGGTATCCTTCTTGAGTTCAATGACGATCCGGATGCCCTCCTTGGAGGACTGGTTGGTGATATCAATGATATCGTTCGTCAGCTTGTTCTCGGCCAGGGCGGCCACATCGGAAAGGAATTTCCCGATGCCGGCTCCGATCATGGTATAGGGGATCTCTGTCACGACCAGATTGATATGGCCTGCTCTTCCCTTCTCCACTTCCACTCTGCCCCGGATCCGGATCTTGCCGCTGCCGGTCTCATAGATCTCCTCCAGGTCATCCTGGTTGACCACAATGCCGCCAGTGGGGAAGTCCGGTCCCTTTACATACTGCATCAGTTCCCGGGTGGAAAGATCGGGATTGTCCAGAAAAGCGATCTGGGCGTCGATGGCCTCCCCCAGGTTATGGGGCGGGGTCGAGGTAGCCATGCCGACGGCAATGCCTTCAGACCCGTTGATCAGGAAATGAGGGATCCTGACCGGCAGGACGGAGGGCTCCTTTTCGGTCTCGTCAAAGTTGGGAACAAAGTCCACCACGTCCTTGTCCAGATCCGCCAGGAAGGCGTCCTCGGTCAGCTTTTCCAGACGGGCTTCGGTATAACGCATGGCTGCGGCGCCGTCTCCTTCGATGTTGCCGAAGTTGCCGTGGCCGTCCACCAGGGTCACTTCCTTCTTGAAGTCCTGGGCCATTACGACCAGCGAATCATAGATGGAGCTGTCACCATGGGGATGGTATTTACCCATGGTATCACCGACGATCCTGGCGCTCTTTCTGTGGGGCCTGTCAGAACGGATCCCCAGCTCGCTCATGGAGTAAAGGACACGCCTCTGTACAGGCTTCAGGCCGTCCCTTATATCGGGCAGAGCTCTGGCCACGATGACGCTCATGGCGTAATCGATGAAGGATTTCTGCATCAGCTCCGAATATTCTGTTTTGATGATCCGGTCCTCCTCCGGAATGAGGGGGGCCGTGCTGTTGTCTTTTTTATTCTCTTTCTTTGCCATTTACTTAAATGTCCAGTTCTGCATCGCTTGCGTGATCATGAATATAGGCTCTCCTGGGCGGTACATCCGATCCCATGAGAAGCTCGGTCATGTTGGAGGCCTGGATGGCGTCCTCAATCTGCACCTGTCTCATATATCTGCGGGCAGGATCCAGGGTCGTTTCCCAGAGCTGCTCCGCATCCATTTCGCCAAGGCCCTTATAACGCTGAAGGGTAAAATCTCCCGAATGGGTCTTCCGGTACTTTGCCAGGGCGTAGTCATCATAAAGGTACTGGCCCTCTCCTTTTTTGGGGACCACCTTGTAAAGCGGCGGCATGGCCACATAGACATGGCCCTCATTGATCAGGTCCGGCATAAAGCGGTAAAAGAGGGTCAGGAGCAGGTTGGAGATATGGGCGCCGTCCACATCGGCATCCGCCATGATGACGATCTTGTCGTAGCGAAGCTTCGAAATATCAAAGTCATTGCCATAGCCTTCCGAAAAGCCGCAGCCAAAGGCGTTGATCATGGTTTTGATCTCCGCATTGGCCAGGATCTTGTCAATGGAGGCCTTCTCCACATTCAGGATCTTGCCGCGGATGGGCAGGATCGCCTGATACATCCGGTCTCTGGCCATCTTGGCGGACCCGCCTGCCGAATCACCCTCCACGATAAAGATCTCGCATTTGGAAGCGTCCCGGCTGGTGCAGTTGGCCAGCTTCCCGTTGGTATCAAAGGAAAACTTGGGCTTTCCCAGAAGATTGGTCTTGATGCTTTCTTCCTTTTTCCGGATCTTTGCGGCCTTCTCGGCGCAGCCGATCACGGTCTTCAGGGTATCCAGATTCCTGTCGAAGTAACGGACGATCTCCTCGCCTGTGACCTGGGCCACGGCCCTGGACGCATCCTGGCTGCCCAGCTTGGTCTTGGTCTGGCCTTCAAAGATGGGATCCGGATGCTTGATGGAAACAACGGCCGTCAGACCATTGCGGATATCGGCGCCGGTGAAATTGGCGTCCTTCTCCTTGAGGATCCCCATGGTCCTGGCATAGGAGTTGATGACCTGGGTGAACTGGGCCTTGAAGCCGGTCAGGTGCGTACCGCCCTCGGTATTCTGAATGTTGTTGCAGAAGCCCAGGATGTTCTCATGGAATTCATTCACGAACTGGAAGGCCACGTCGACGGAAATGTCGTCCGCCATGCCGGAAAAATAGATGATATCCGTCAGGGTCTCCTTGGATTTGTTGAGGCCTCTGATGAAGCCGATGATTCCGTCCGGCTCATGAAACTCGATTTTTTCCTTTGTTCCTTCCCGCTTGTCCTCATATACGATGGTCAGGTCGGGATTCAGGTAGGTCGTTTCGTGCAGCCGGTTCTTGATATCCTCTTCCCGGAACCGGGTCTTTTCAAAGATCTCAGGATCGGGCAGGAAATTGATGATGGTGCCGGTCCCTTTGGCCCTGCCTACGACAGGAAGGAGCCCGTCCTCCAGCTCCATGGCGGGAATTCCGCGCTCATAGCGGTCCTCGTAAAGCTTTCCTCCGTTTTTGATCTGCACTGTCAGATGGACCGACAGGGCATTGACAACAGAGGAGCCGACGCCGTGGAGACCGCCGCTGGTCTTATAGGCCGTATTGTCAAATTTTCCGCCGGCATGCAGGGTGGTAAATACGACACGCTCGGCACTTACGCCCTTTTCATGCATCCCGATGGGGATGCCTCTTCCGTTATCCTCAACGGTGCAGGAGCCGTCCTCCTCCAGAGTCACATAAATGGTATCGCAGTAGCCGGCCAGATGCTCGTCCACAGAGTTGTCCACGATCTCGTAGATCATATGGTTCAGGCCCCTGGTGGATACCGAGCCTATATACATTCCCGGCCGGATCCGGACTGCTTCCAGGCCCTCCAGCACCCGTATACTGGAGGGATCGTATATTTCTGTCTTATTCTTTTCAGCCATGTATTCCTCTTCTTTCTCCTGCAGGGCACTGCCCTTCCCCATCCGGCCAAAGCCTTCCGGAGGAGCTGCCTGGGGAGAAATATCATTCTTCCTATGAACGGGAAAAATCAGGGGGCTTCCCTGATTTTTCGGAAAATCCATCCTGTTCAGTTTCAGTTTAAAGGTCCGGGATCTCCAGCTTCCTGGAACAGGCAATGGCAAGAGCGCCGGGCCCGATATGGGTACAAATGCTCAGGGAAAGCACATCCTCCCTGACTTGGAAGGCAGGAAATGCTTCTCTGACTTCCCTGCTCCAGGGAGCAAAGGTATCAGGGCAGTTGGCATGGACCGCATAAAGATGGCAGGTCTCTGTGTCGATTCCTCCAAAGCGTTCGGTCATATCCTTTTTCATAGCGGTCAGCATCGTTGTCTTGCCCTGATTGATGGTCCTGGCCTTGGAAAAGGCGTCCAGTTTTTCGCCCTGGATCTGCAGGACCGGTTTGAGTCTGAGCAGGGTGCCGATGGCGGCTGCAGCAGGGGTGATCCTGCCGCCCCGTTTTAAATGCTCCAGGGTATCCAGCATGATATAAATGGAAGATTCGAAACGGACGCTTTCCAGTATTTCCCGGATCCTGGCAGCATCAAAGCCCTTTTCAGCCAGGGCCAGGGCATCCAGGACAGAAGCCCGCATGGTGACGGAGATTCTCTGGTTGTTGACGACCTCGACCCTTCCGTCATAATCCTCTGCAAACATCCTGGCACTCTGACAGGAGCCTGAGAGGCCGCTGGACATGGGAATATAGACCACCTGGTCATGCTTTTCCAGGGCCTTGTCCCAGATCTTCATCACCTCGCCGGGACTGGGCTGAGAGGTTACGATCTTCTCCTTGTTCTCCATCCTCTGGAAAAACTCTTCCCGGGACATGGTGACATCTTCATAATAGGTCTCATCTTCGATCATGAAGGGCATGGGGACGACGCTGACACCCATGTCTTTGCCCATCTGCTGTGTGATCCCGCTGTTGCTGTCCGTAATCACTGCTACTTTGGCCATACTTCTAACTCCAACTCATGCAATAAAACCGGGGAGTGTTATGAAATAAATGTCAGCAAGGATTCCCCGTTTATCACTCGTATGTTTCATAATCCGTTTTATCATACGTTCAGATAGTCCGAAAGTCAACAGCTTTCACAATTCCGGCTCCGTAGGAGGGGTCTTTTAACAGCTTTTTATCCACACAGGCAGCGGCCGCCTTCATCAGACCGGCGTCATTGTAAATATCGGCCATGACAAAGCCCAGATCTCCGCTCTGCCGGACCCCGAAGATATCGCCGGGTCCCCGCATTTTCAGATCCTCCTCTGCAATGGTAAAGCCGTCATTGTTTTTGACCAGAATGTCCAGGCGCTCAGGCCTGTCCCGGCCCGGCGCATATAAAAAGATACAGTAGGACTGGTCCCGGCCCCTGCCGACCCGGCCCCGGATCTGATGGAGCTGGGACAGGCCGAAACGTTCTGCGTTTTCCACCAGCATGACCGTGGCGTTGGGCACGTTGATGCCCACCTCGATCACCGTTGTGGAGACCAGGATATCCGTTTCATGGGCGGCAAATTTTTCCATGGCGGCCGCCTTGTCTGCAGGCTTCATCCGGCCGTGCAGGGAGTCGATCCGGATCTGGGGCGGGAAGATCTCCCGCAGCATCTGGCTGTAGTCGGTGACATTCTCCATCTCTCCTGCGCCCTCCTGGGACAGGATCCCGGAAGGGTCCTCGATGTCCTCCGGATCCGGCGCTTCCACGGCAGGGCAGATCACATAGACCTGGCGCCCCTGCAGGATCTGCTTATACAAAAAGCGCAGGGCTTTGTCCCTCTGTCCCTGGTCCATGGCCAGGTTCCGGATCGGCAGACGGTCTGCCGGGAGCTCCCGCAGCTCGGAGATCTGCAGGTCTCCGTAAAGGATAATGGCCAGGGTCCTGGGAATGGGAGTGGCGCTCATGACAAGGACCGGAACATCTCCGCCCTTATCGGCCAGACCTTCTCTCTGACGGACGCCGAAGCGGTGCTGCTCATCGGTGATCACAAGGCCCAGGTCATGGTATTCCACCGCCTCCTGAAAGAGGGCGTGGGTGCCGATGATGATATCGGCTTTGCCGGAAGCGATCTCCCCATAGATCTTTTTTCTCTCCCTTCCCTTGACCGACCCGGTCAGAAGGACAGGATGAATGGGAAGGGCATATTTTTCGGCCATTTCCGTCAGGGCCTTCATATGCTGCTCGGCCAGGACCTCCGTAGGCGCCATCAGGGCGCCCTGCCTTTTGTTCTCCGAGGTCATGATGAGAGCCAGGAAGGCCAGAATCGTCTTGCCGGAGCCCACGTCGCCCTGCAGGAGGCGGTTCATGACTCGCTGTCCTGTCAGGTCCCCCCGGATCTCCTCCCAGGCCTTTTTCTGGCCCTGGGTCAGCCTGAAGGGGAGCTTTTCGATCAGGTCCTCCGCCAGAGGGGAAGCCTGCATGGGACGGAGATTGACCGTTTCCTGTCCCTCTGCCTTCTGCCGTCTGACAGTCAGGATAAAGCTGAAGAATTCATCAAAGATCAGCCTTCTTCTGGCAGTCCTGACATCCTCCTCCGTCAGGGGGAAGTGGATCTTTCGGACCGCCTGACTTTTTTCGCACAGGCCGTAGGCTTCTCTTTCCTTTTCGTCCAGATAGTCGGCGGGGAAAGCATACTTGTCCAATACCTGCCTGACCGCCTTGACCAGCATCTGGTTCTTCAGGCCCTTTTTCAGAGAGTAGCGGGGCTGCATGGTATTCTGGATGGCAGCATATTTTTCAGCTGTAAAGATCTGGGGCTGCTCCATATAGTAGAGGCCGGTCTTTGTGGTCTTAAGAAGGCCCCGGAACAAATGCCTGGAGCCCGGGGCAAGAGTCCCCCGCAGATAGGGCATATTAAAAAAGGAAAGGCGGATCTTTCCGGTCTGGTCCCCCGCCTGAAAGTGGTTGATCGTCCGGCTCCCCGCCCTGGCGGCCGAGCCTTTCCCTATGATGAACAGCGACAGGGTCACCACCTGCCAGACCTTTGCCTCGGTAAGGGAGACAGGAGCGTCATAACGGTCGTAGCCGATCGGATAATAGGCGATCAGATCTCCCGCCGTATACAGGTCCTTGGATGCAAAAAGAGCTGCGGTCTTTTCTCCGACCCCTTTGATTTCCTCCAGCTTCGTAAACTGATTCATAAAAACCTCAACAGGATGATAAGCAATTTGGATAGAATTCGCAGACATACGAAAAAGAGGGCAGGACTCTTCATCCTGTCCCCTCTTTTCAGTTCGGATTTCTTATTCAGCGGAGAGGATATAGTAGTAGATCGGCTGTCCGCCCTTCTGGACTTCTACGTCGCAGCTTTCGAACTCGCCGCGGATCCGCTCTGCCAGAGCCTCCGCCTCTTCGGCTGTCACGTCAGCGCCGTAATAAACGCTGATGATTTCGGTTTCCTCGTCCACGATCTTCCGCATGGTCTCCATGATGGTCTCTTCACGATCAGGCCCTGCACTGACAATGCCCTTGTCGGCGATGCCCATGAAGTCGCCTTCGTGGATCTGAATGTCATTGATCTCCGTATCACGGACTGCATAGGTGATTTCAGCAGTTTTGACCCTGCCGATCTCCTCAAGCATGTTTTCCTTATTGGCGTCGGCATCCATGTCAGGCGTATAGTTGATCACCGCCGTAATGCCCTGGGGAATGGTCTTGGTGGGAATGACCACCAGTCTCTTGTCCTTGCTCAGGGAGGCCGCCTGGTTGGCTGCCATCACAATGTTTTTGTTGTTGGGCATGACAAAGATGGTATCGGCATTTACCTTGTCGACTGCCTTCAGGATATCATCCGTGCTGGGATTCATCGTCTGACCGCCGGAGATGATGTAGTCAACGCCCAGACCTGTGAAGATCTCGGAGATGCCGTCGCCCACAGCCACTGTGATAAAGCCCACAGGCTTTCTGGGTTCTTCCGGAGCAGGCTCCTCATTGACAGGGGCCTGGGGCGCCATTTCCTCTTCGTCCTTATCAGTTTTGGAATCGATCACGATATTTTCGATGGAAACACCGGCAATGTCTCCATAGACAAGGGCCTTCTGCAGGACCATGGCAGGATCGTTGGTATTGACACTGACCTTGATCTTCTCATTTCCGACGATGCAGACAAGACCTGTACCGACACTGTTAATGTATTCCGTCAGATCTTTCTCGATTCTTGCACCGGCTTTTCCGGAGATGTTCTTCAGATAAAGGGTGAACTTTTCCTTATATAAATACTGAGGTTCTTCCTCTGCCGCTTCGGCAGGCTCTTCCTTTTTCTCCTCTGTCAGGGCCGCAAAGTCCACGACCTTGCCGCCAAAGCCGGCGTAGGCGCCTTTGAGGACACAAAGAAGACCGGTTCCGCCCGAATCCACAACGCCGGCCTGCTTGAGGACAGGCAGCAGCTCAGGGGTGGAGTCCAGAGCAGCCTGGGCCGCTTCCAGAACTGCCTGGAAGATCACATCCAGATCCTCTTCTCCGCCGTCAACGACCTCACGGCACTTTTCGGCAGCGACTCTGGCCACAGTCAGAATGGTGCCTTCCATAGGCTTCATAACAGCCTTGTAGGCAGTATCTCTGGCCCTGTCAAAGGCATCTGCAATGATGGGCGCCGTCAGGGAATCCTGTCCTCTGGCCACTTTGCCGAAGCCTCGGATCAGCTGGGACAGAATAACACCGGAGTTGCCGCGTGCGCCGCGAAGGGATCCTGAGGACATCGCCTTGTTGATCTCCTTCATGGAGGCATCTGCGCCCAGGTCATTGACTTCCTTGGCTGCAGACAGAATGGTCAGGGACATGTTGGTGCCGGTGTCGCCGTCCGGTACAGGGAAAACGTTCAGTTCGTTGATGTGTTCCTTATTATCTTCCAGTTCCTTGGCGCCGCACAGAAACATCTGTGTCAGCAGTTTTGCGTCTATTGCGTTAACGCTCATCGCACTTATCCTCCTGTTATATATTCAGAGTCAGTCGATCAGTCTTACGCCTTCGACGTAAATATTGATCTTTTCAATTTTTGTTCCGGTAAATTCTTCCACCTTATACTGTACGCTCTGGATCAGATTGTCGCATACGGCCGGGATATTTACACCGTAGGATACGATGACATGGAAATCGATCACAAGCTTATTTTCCTTGTTCAGCTTGACATCGATGCCTCTGGTCATGTTTTCTTTTTTCAGAAGATTGGCAAAGCCTTCCGTCACGTTGACGCCGGCCATGCCTACGATACCAAAACACTCATAGGCCACGCTGCCTGCATATTGTGCTATCACTTCATTGTCTATGGAAATACTTCCGATATGAGTATTCAGATTCGATAATTTCATCCTGCTTACTCCTTCCTGATTTTTGATCTCAGTCCATAGGGGTCCAAAATACTATTAGATTATACATGGTAATCTCCCAAAAGAAAATACCCCAAATTTATCTTGCATTTGTCAAAAGGATTTGCTAATATACTAATGTTGTTTACCTGATTTAAAGTGTTAGGAGGTGTTAAGCATGGCAAAGTGTGATATCTGTGGCAAGGGCGCTCATTTTGGCAACAACGTCAGCCATTCTCATAGAAGATCCAACGCAATCTGGAATTCTAATGTTCAGAGAGTTACCGTTAAGGTCAACGGAGCTAACAGGAAGATGCACGTATGCACCAGCTGCCTGAGAAGCGGCAAAGTTGAACGTGGCTGATCCCCAATTTGAATGTCTGAGACCGTATGCTGATGCATGCGGTCTTTTTTTGTGCTTTATGAATGGAGCCGGAAACAGGACCTGTTTCCGGCTTCCATCGCCTTACTGACTCCCCGAAAGGCCATTATCCGGCCTTTGAAAATCAGTTTATCAATCACCATAAAGGCTCTTCTATTGCCAGCTCTTCCAGACATCCGGCTGATATCCGACGGTGGCCTGCCTTCCGTTTCGCACAATGGGCTGCCTGAGGACAGACTGGTTTTCCAGGACCTTCTGCATCCTGTCCTCCGCCGCAATATACCGGATCAGGGCCAGGAGGTCCTTGTCCCTGCAGCCAGGATCGATCATGGCCTCCAGGCCGCCGACCGCCTGCATGACAGACTGGAATTCTCCCTTGCTGAGGCCCTTTTCCTTCAGATCCACGAACTGGAATTTGATGCCGCGCTCCTTGAAGAAGCGTTCCGCTTTCCGTGTATCGCTTGATTTTTTGGTCCCAAAGATCTGTATATTCATGCCTTTGCCGCCTTCTCGAAAATCATATCTGTCAGTGCTTTCTCCACAAGTTCCTCCGGTCTTTGGTCCGGCCGGATCCAGTCGTCTATATATCTCTCCGGCAGGACAAGCGGCATCCGGTCATGGATAAAACGGATCTCCCCGCCGGGCTCCCTGGTCAGGACCACGAAGACCGGAAGGCCCTTTTCGATCCGGTACAGGCCGCACAGCCAGGTCATGGCTTCATCCCTGGGCCGGATCTGGTATTTGTCGCCGGTACGGGTCTTACCGTCCTGGCCCCGCAGGTGTTCCCATTCGAAATACCAGGAAGCAGGTATAATGCATCGCCTGCGTTCCCAGGATTCCTGAAACGTCGGCTTGGCCCCGGCCGTTTCGACGCGGGCATTCATCAAAAGCGATCTTCCGGAGAACCCCCACTTCATGGGGAAGACGGCGCGCTCCCCCAGACGGTTCGGCGCTATGACCGGCACCACGTCTGTCGGCCGGATCTCTCCGCTGGTTTTGATTCCGCCTGTTTCCTCCCATTTGAGGACCAGAGAGGATCTCTTCATTTTTTCAACGATCGCTCTAAGTTCCGGCGATTCCTCGACCCAGTATCGACAGCACATGCGCATTCCCCCTTCACTGCACGCCGCTTCAGGAATAGGCTCAATCGCAAAGGAATCTTCAGCGCAGCTCCTGTCCCCATTTCTTGAGTGCATCTGCATCCTGGGTAAGTCTTGCGTCCAGCACAGCGGCGCCCTGCACGTAGGGGGCCAGCTTTTCTGCGGTTTTTCCGATCTTGCTTCCGCCCGAAGTTGCAAAGGCATACACCTGCTTGCCGCTCCAGTCATATCCCTTACAGAAAGTACTGACGACATTCGGTGCATGGCCGTACCAGATCGGAAAGCCTATAAAGACTCTGTCATACTCCTCCCAGTTTTCTACCTGCCCTTTTACAGGGACATCCTTCCTGCCGGCAAATTCCTTGTTGCATCTTGCCAGAGGATTCATATAATTCAGGTCTTTTTTGGTATAGGGATTCTCAGGAAGGATCTCATACAGATCCGCCCCAATGGACTTTGCGAAATCGGCTGCAAGGCCAGCCGTTCTTCCTGTTTCCGCACTGAAATAAATTACAATGGTCTTCATACATTTGTCCTTTCTCTTCATTCGGCAATTCAGGCGCCTGATCATCTGCCTGTGCCTTTCCCTGTTCCTTTCAATTATACTTCTTTGCAGGATTTTGGCAACGAAGGATATGGATGTCATTGCATCCCTGGAAGGCCCTGCCCCTGACAGGATTAAGGCATGCTGGATATCTTGTGCAAAAAGCACTTCTTCAACGGTTTCCCTTTCCCTTATCAGGCCAAAACAGCAAAACAGGGAGCGGATT
>CAMNJZ010000002.1 GCA_946541955.1 uncultured Lachnospiraceae bacterium
CTTATGGATTGAACTAAGGAGACAGCGGGCGATTCCCTGTCTCCATGAATTGAATGAAAGGGAGGATAAAATGAGTTATCTGATCAAAGACATAACCGAAGAAGAACGCCGCAAGATCGTCGAGGAATCCCTCGGCAACTTCAGCGGCGCATGCGACGGCTGTTCTCAGAGAGTAGCCGATATGTATGACGCATATATTCGCGGTGAAATGGAACTGAAGGACATAAACATGGCATACAGCACGCGTTATGTGAAAGGAGCGATGGACAAGGGACCTCGCTCATCCTGCCCGATGTAAAAGCTCGCGGCTCTCTTCATACCGTTATATTCCTAATACTCTGGATGTCAGGAAGGCGGCGTTCACAAGCCTTGTAAACTCCCACTTCGAAGAGGTGGTAAGCAATACTGCTCCACACGAAATTCCACACGAATGAAAAAAACACCGCATTTTTGCGGTGTTTTCAGCGTGGATTAGGCGGGAGTCGAACCCGCGTCCAAAAGCCCATTCAGCGTACTTCTACTATCATAGACGGTTTTTTCGCCTTGCGGCATTTCCCTCGGAAACGGGAAAACAGTCAATCCCGCATCTCCGGTAGCTTCATGATACGCCCATCGGCGCAAAGCTTAACCGATGTCGTTTCCTGCTTTCATGATGCCGTATCTGAAGGATGCAGGTGTCCTCCAGGCGACAGGCAGCAATTAAGCTGCCAGTGCTACTCTGTTGTTAGCGTTTATTTTTAATTTTGCCCTATGACGTACGGCCCCGGATAGCTTCTCCACCTGCAAGACCCCTGTCGAAACCTTTACTAACCCGGATTGACAACAGAGAATATCTTCCCGGGAATATATTCCCAGGAATTATCTTCCAGCTGTAATTGTATTGTATCAGCAGGGACTGCAAAAAGCAATTCCCGCTGACCATGATTTATTCTAGCTCTGATTGAATGATTCATTCAGACAAAGGCTGTTAAATGGCCGGGGACGTCAGCGCAGGCTGATCTTGTAATCCCGCTCCGCTTCCCTGCCGGCGTCCTTCTTCTTGATAGATTCCCGCTTGTCGTAGAGCTTTTTGCCTCTGGCAAGCCCGATCTCGATCTTGACCCTCCCGTTCTTGAAATAGACCTGGAGGGGGACCAGGGTATAGCCCTTCTGCTGGACCTGGCCGGCCAGCTTCAGGATCTCCTTCTTGTGCAGGAGGAGTCGGCGCTTCCTGTACTGCTCCCGGTTGAAGATGTTGCCCTTCTCATAGGGACTGATGGACATGCCCTCGATAAAGGCCTCTCCTCTGTCGATATTGACGTAGGCCTCCTTGATGCTGCACTTGCCAAGACGGATGGATTTGACTTCTGTCCCGTAGAGCTCGATGCCGGCTTCGTATTTTTCTTCAATAAAGTAGTCATGGTAGGCCTTCTTGTTGCCCGCCACCAGCTTGATCGGTTCTCTGGCCGTCATTTCTTACCTCCTCCGGCTTTTGTCCACTGCCCGAAAACAAGAAAAAGCGCCCGTTTTCTTCCGGGCGCCGTCTCAATCATCTTAACAAAGATCAGAACAGATTCATGTTCAGCAGAATCGCGATCACAAAGAAAGCAATCACAAGGCCTGTCGTAAACTTGACAAGAAATCCTTCCATGGAACGGCCCCTGTTCTTTCCCCAGTATGTATCGGAAGTGCCTGCGATCGCGCCAAGGCCCTGAGATTTCCCCTCCTGCATCAGGATGATGACTGTCAGGACAACGCTTATGAGAATAATCGCAATTGTTAAGATCCAACGTAAAACGCCCATCGTAAACCACCTTTTCTAAAATCGTTCACTGATTACGCCCGAATTTCAAAAGAAACTCGTCACGGGATATTATATTATCACAGGAATTTCTCTTCTGCAAGAGATATTTTAATCTGCCGCCTTCCAGCCGGGGCAGGATTTCTGGACTACTGTCCGAAATAGGCGTCGAATACGACCTTGGCGGCCGGGACCGCAAAACGGGACCCGGTTCCCTGGCCTTCAATGATGACGGTGACGCAGATCTGCGGATCCTCCGCCGGGGCAAAGCCGGTGAACCAGGAATGGGACTGCAGGTCGTCCGTGAACTCGGCAGAACCGGTCTTGCCGGCTGCATGATAATCGGTATTCCGAAGGACCGTCGCCGTGCCGTCTGTGATCACGGCCCGCATATAGGTCCTCAGCTGGGCCGCAATGGTTCCGCTCATCAGCTCCCCGTATTCTCTGGGCTCCCAGGTCTGCAGAAGGGTTCCATCCGCATTATACCTGGAATCGATCAGATAGGGGCGCATCAGGACGCCGTGGTTGGCGACCGCCGAGGTGATCATGTTCAGGTGCAGGGGAGACATCTGGGTCGTGCCCTGTCCGATGGATACCTGGATCATCTCCCGGGTGGAAATGTCCGTTGTCAGATCGACCTTGCTGGTGGCATAGGGCATGTCATAGGGAAGCTTTCCGTTGAAGAGGAGCTTCTTCAGGGTCGCCTTGTAGCGGCTCTTGTCCAGGGAGAGGCCGATGGAAGCAAAGGCCGAGTTGCAGGAGTTTGCAAAGGCGGCCGTCAGGTCCTCCTCGCCGTGCACGTCGTGGTCATAGCAGCTGATGGATTCCCCGTCCTGGGAAAAGCTGCCGGAGCAGCTGTAGTGGTAGGTGGCGTCCGCATCCTCGTCCTCCTGCAGAAGCTCGATCACGTCGACGATCTTGAAGGTGGAGCCGGGAGGATACTGGCCCTGGGTCACACGGTTGACCAGGGTGCCGGCCTTGTCCTCGTTCAGGTAATAGTCCCAGTCCTGGGCCACCGCAGCGGGATCGTAATCCGGCTTGGAGACCATGGCAAGGATCTTTCCTGTACTGACCTCCGTCACCAGGATAGCCCCCTCATAGGAGCCCATGGCGTCATAAGCCGCCTGCTGGAGCACGGGATCCAGGGTCGTCCGGATGTTGTCTCCGGGATATTTCACGCCCTTTTCATCGCAGGCCACCTTTTCCTGAAAGGGGATATTGGAATGGAGCAGCTCATACTTGCTGTATTCCTCGATACCGCTTCCTCCCATGACGGCGTAGCCCACCACATGGGAAAAGACTCTGCCGTAGGGATAGACTCTCCCGCCCGACGCGTCATTTTCCGCCAGAACGCTTCCGTCCGCGGCGTAAATGGTGCCCCGGTCGATTCTCTTTGCCAGAAGGGTTTCCCGGGCGTTGCTGTCGTTGTTGAAAAGCTCGACCTTGTTGACAGTGGCATAGTATACGGCCCAGCCGGTCACCAGGACCATCAGTAGAAAGAACAGGACCGATACCAGTATGATCTGCTTTTTTGCATGTTTTCTTTCGTTTGTCAGATCAGATGGCATAAAAGCTCCTTATTGCTGCTTTGGTATTAGAAATGGTTCTGCCCATCGTCCCCGAAGATGGAGGCGCCGGGCTGAAAGCGGGGATCGTCCATGGTAAAGCCGCCGGGACCAGTCTTCTGTCTGGGCTTTCTGCGGCCCAGAATTCCTCTTTCCCGGTCCTTTTCCTGCTTTTTCTGCAGGGCTTCCCGGCGGCGGAGTTCCTCCATGCGGGCGGCCTGGGCCGCCTCCAGATCCATCTGCCGGCGGAAGACCTCTTCTCTCTCTCCATGGAGAATAAAGATGGATCCCACGATTCCAAAGAGGATCAGGGTGGACAGGACGGAACTGCCGCCGTAGCTGACAAGGGGCAGGGTCACGCCGGTCAAAGGAATGAACTTGGTCTCGCCCGCCACCGTCACAAAGGTCTGGAAGATATACATGACGCCGGTCCCGAAGGTAAACATCCTGAAGAAGGGGTTGGAATACTGCTCCGACAGGACCAGGATATCGATAAAAATATTGAGGCACAAAAGCACCAGGCAGATGGCGGTCACAAGGCCCATCTCCTCTGCAATGGCGGCAAAGATAAAGTCCGATTCCACAAAGGGGATGTTGGAAGGGATCCCCTGGAAAAGGCCCGCCCCGAACCAGCCGCCGAAGCTGATGGCAAAAAGGGCCTGGGTAATCTGGTAGCCGCCGTCATTGATATAGGTCCAGGGATCCAGCCACATTTCCACCCTGAGCCGCAGATGGGCAAAGAGGAAGTAACAGGCCACCGCGCCGATGGCTCCCATGACAAAGCCCCAGGTCAAAAAGCGGAAGCGCCCGGTGGCGATATAAAGCATCATGAAATAGACCACATAGAAGATCATGGCCGTTCCAAGATCCGAGGACAGGACCAGGATCCCGACATGGGCCATGGCGGCTATAAAGGTCACAAATACCTTGAAGCCGGATACGCCGCCGCTGAAGGCGCCTGCCAGAAAGAGGAGAAACAGGATCTTGACCAGCTCCGAGGGCTGGAAGGTAAAGCCCCGCAGGGTGAACAGGATGTTGGCCCCGTTGACGGACCGGCCGCTCAGAAGGACGACGCCGATCATGCCAAGGCCCGCCAGGGCGTAGAGCAGCCATATATTCTTCAGATAATCCAGCTTTTTCCGCAGAATGGGGAAGACCAGGATAAAGACCAGGCCTGCCAGCGCGATCAAAAACTGCTTCTGGGCCTTGGCAAAGTTGATCCTGGAAATGATCACAAGGCCTATGCTGAGCATCATGCAGATGTTGTTGAAAAGCATGACATGGGCCTTTTCATACAGGGCCTGGTACAAAAGCATAAAGGCCAGAAATACGACCACACAAAGGGCTCCTGAAAGAAGGATCCGCGAGTCCTCTCCGCCCAGCTTCCAGAGGGTCAGCGTGGCGTTGACCATAAAAACGATCCAGCACAGTCTCTGGACCAGGAGCAGGAAGAAGGGATTTTTTCCCCTTCTTACAGGTAGGGCAAAATAGGCTGTCAGGGTATAGACAGCCAGAGCGATCGCAATGATGTACTTGGAATAAGATACTACGTATGCCTGCATAAAGTGTTTCAGTAAAAAGGGCTCCTTACAGAACGCCCTTTTTAAAATGTCCGTTTGTATACTCTGTTACAGGGAAAGAAGCCTTCCCTTTTTCTGCCCCCTGCAGCGCCGCATAGGCCTTTAGGATCCTGCTGCATGCCTCGGGGCTCTCGTCTGTAAAGGAAAGCAGAAGGGCCTGACAGCCGGCAAGGACCGGGTCCTGCAGAGACTGGTGCAGGGAAATGGGCAGACTGTTATAGATGACATTATAACAGAAGGAGCAGACCGTTCTGAACGGGAATTGTTTATTCTTCCGGTCCAGGAGGGAATAAAAGCCCTCCTCCCTGTGCCTGCAGAGGCCTTCTGTATTTTTCAGGCAGTTGGCGGTAACCATCAGGGGCACCCGGCCGTAGACCATGAGGATATTCTTCTGCCCGGTGCCGGCAAGGGCAAGGCCCCGCAGGTCCTTTCTGTCCAGCTCCCAGGACAGGACCCTGCCGCCCGCATAGCCGTCCAGAAAATCCGCAGCTGCCCTGTTCCACTGATAGATCGAAGCATCGGCCAGGACCTGTCCCTGAAAGCCTGCCTCCTTTACGATCTGCAGCTGCTCCAGGGTCCTGACAAGGAGGCCGTCGCAGCCTTCCATCATCTCCAGGATTTTCTCCCGGTCCCTGGCACGGAAGACCGAGGGCAGGGCCCTGTAAAAGGCCCCCTGATAGCCTGCAGGCCTAGCAAGGTCCGGCGCGGCGTCGGTGATCAGGGCCGCGCAGCCGGCTGCGGCCGCTGCCCTGGCCTGGTCCTCTGTCACGACCATGGCGTAGAGAGGAAGGGGGGCGGCGGGGCACGCTTCTTTGCCAGGCAGAGGTCTTTCCCCTGTCAGCCTGGCCTGCAAAGCGTCTTTTCTTCTTTCTGCAGGATATGTCCCTTCCAGGAGCTTCTCCTCCAGCGCAGCCAGGGCCCCGCGGCGCAGGGCGTTGAGGGCGCCGTTTGGAATAAAGATATTCTCTCCGCAGTCCAGGGAAAGGGCTTCAAAAAGGAACATGGTATCGCCGGTCTTCATCAGCCGGCTTTTGATTTCCTCCTCTGTCACAGGCCGCTTTAAGGCAGCTGTGACCATGCCCTCAAAGACCCGGACCCGGATTCCCTGATACTCTGCCTCCAGGACCGCTTCCTTTCCCTCATAGAGCCAGGCTCTGCCCCTGACAGGGAGCTTGGGCAGGCCGCTCAGATAGCGTTTTCTGACTTCCTCCAGGATGACTGGATCTGCGCCGGCATAGCCGGGGAGACCGATGGTCAGCATATCCCGGCCCTTGTCCTGGTGGTAATAGCCCGTTCCGATCTCGGTCCGGATATAGAGGGAGGTCAGCCATTTTCTGTCCTCTTCCTCGATCTTCCAGGGGGTCCTGCGGCCTTCTTTGTCCCAGCGGTAGAACCAGTCTATGTATTTGCGGTAGACGGCTGTGACGCCTGCCGCATATTCGGGCTTTTTCATTCTGCCCTCGATCTTGAAGGAATCGATCCCGGCGTCCATCAGCTCGGGCAGGATCTCCAGGACGCTCATATCCTTCATGGAAAGGGGATAATATTCCTTTTTAGAGGCGTCCCTGCCGGCCGGACGGCCTTCCTGGTCCAGCACCCGGTAGGGAAGGCGGCAGGTCCCGGCGCACCGGCCCCGGTTGCCGCTGCGGCCGCCCAGAAAGCCGGACATGAGGCATCTTCCCGAATAGCAGTAGCACATGGCGCCGTGGATAAAGGCTTCCACCTCGATCTGTCCTTCTTCCTTGAGGGCCTTCATCTCCTCCAGGGAAAGCTCCCTGGCCGGAACGACCCGGCATACCCCCAGCTCCTTCAAAAGGCGGACGCTTTCTGCACTGGTGACAGACAGCTGGGTGGAGGCATGGAGCAAAAGGCCCGGGCACCGGTCCCTGAGGGTGGCAATAACGCCCAGGTCCTGGACAATGACTCCATCCAGTCCCTTTTCATACATTCTTTCCACGAAGTCCGCCAGCTCAGGCAGCTCCTCCTCCCTGGTCAGGGTATTGACTGTCAGATAGATCCTGCGTCCCAGAAGGTGGGCCTCCCGAAGGCTGAGGGCCAGCTCCTCTTCCGTAAAGTTGCCGGCGTAGGCCCTGGCGCCGAATTTCTGTCCTGCCAGGTAAACGGCATCCGCCCCGGCGCTCAGGGCGCCCAGAAAGGCTTCTCTGCTTCCTGCAGGAGCAAGGAGTTCTACTTTATGCATCATATTTCCGTCACTCTTTCCAATCAGCCTGCTCTGGCAGGGTTTTTGCTCTTAAAGAAAGGCGCAGAAAAACTGCGCCAGTCACACTTCTACTTCTCCAGTTCCTTCAGCCTCTTCTGGGTACTCTCCAGCTTCATCTGGGCAGCCACCAGATCGTGCTTCATGTCACTGTAATACTCTTCCATTTCTGCGGCCTGTTTCCGAAGGGTCTGCACCTCATCCCTGGCTTTGAAATAGTCGTCTGCAATGTTGAGCTGAAGCAGGATATTGCGCATGTCAAAGGGCAGGTCGTTGAGACTTTTGTCATCCCGGATCTCAGCGATCTTTTTATTCAGATAGCCTGCCACCTCCTGCAGGTAGCCTTCGCTTTCGTAGCCGCTCAGCGTATAGGTCTTGCCGCCGATGGTCACCTTTGTATCGTTCTTGGAAGCCATAGTCTGTTTCCCTCCTACTGTGCAGGGTCGGGCATCTGCAGTCCCAGATGGCTGTAGGCCGCCTCGGTGGCGACCCGTCCCCTGGGGGTACGGTTGATGAAGCCGTTCTGCAGCAGATAGGGCTCCACCAGATCTTCAATGGTACCGGGATCCTCCCCGATGGAAGCCGCCAGGGTCTCCAGGCCGGCGGGGCCGCCGCCATACTTCTGGATCAGGGTCATCAGAAAGCTCCTGTCCGCCCGGTCCAGGCCCATCTTGTCCACCTCCATGAGGTCCAGGGCCGTGGAGGCGATCTTATTGGTGATCACCCCGTCTCCCATGACCTGGGCGTAGTCTCTGACGCGCTTCAAAATCCGGTTGGCAAGTCTGGGCGTTCCCCGGCTCCTTCTTGCCATTTCCAGGGCTCCCTCTTCCTCGATTTCCACGCCCAGAACGGTGGCTGAATTCAAAATGATGGTCTTCAGCTCCTGGGGAGTATAGAACTGGAGCCTGTGGATTTCGCCAAAGCGGTCCCGCAGAGGGGCCGACAGAAGGCCCGCCCGGGTCGTTGCGCCTACCAGGGTGAACCTTGGCAGATCCAGGCGGATGGACTTGGCGGAGGCGCCCTTGCCGATCATGATATCGATGGCAAAATCCTCCATGGCAGGATAAAGGACCTCCTCCACCTGCTTGTTGAGTCTGTGGATCTCATCCACAAAGAGAATGTCGCCCTCCTTGAGGCCGTTTAAAATGGCAGCCATCTCGCCGGGCTTTTCAATGGCGGGGCCGCTGGTGATCCGGAGGCTGACCCCCATCTCCTCGGCTATGATACCGCAGAGGGTCGTCTTGCCAAGTCCTGGCGGTCCGTAAAAAAGGATATGGTCCAGGGCCTCTCCCCTCTGTCTGGCTGCCTTGATGGAAATATTCAGGCTGTCCTTGATCTTCTGCTGGCCGATATAGCGGTCCATCCGCTTGGGTCTGAGGGATCCCTCGATCTTATGGTCTTCTTCGGTAAAAGTCGTTTCAATGACTCTTCGTTCCATCTGACGATGTCTTCTCCTTTAAGTCATGGTGTCTTACAAATACTTGAGCGCGCTCTTGAGGATCTGTTGGGTATCTCCCGCATCCGCGCACTGCTTGACGGCGTGGACCGCCTCGGCTCTGGAATAGCCAAGAGCCGTCAGGGCCTGCACAGCCTCCTCGGCGGGGCCTGTGAAGGAGGAAGCCTCTGCCCCGGCCATTTCCACGCCGGGCAGGGCGGCAGGCATTTCTCCCACCTTTCCCTTGAGCTCCAGGATCATTCTTTCCGCTGTCCTTTTTCCGATCCCCGGCGCCCGGGTAATGGCCTTTACGTCGCCTGTAATAATGGCAAAGCGCAGGTCCTCGGCGCTGGCGGCCGACAAAAGGGAAAGGCCGCCCTTGGGGCCTACGCCGCTGACGGTGATCAGCATGCGAAAGAGCTCCAGGTCCTCCTTGGAAAGGAAGCCGTAGAGGACCATCTGGTCCTCCCGGATGTAGGTATGGGTATAGACCTTGACTCTCTCCTCCTTGTCACAGGCCGAAAGCCGGCCTGCCGCTGCCAGAGGGACCCTTACATTGTAGCCGATCCCATTCACGTCGATGACAGCATTTCCGTCCGGACTTACCTCCGCGACGGTTCCTGTCAGATATGCATACATAACAATTCTACCTCATATCAGAGTCTGACCGCCGCTTCCGGCATGGTGATCCTGCCGGTGACCGCGGAGGCAGCCGCGCTGGCGGGAGACCCCAGGTAAATCTGGACCTTGTTGGTTCCCATCCGGCCCAGGAAGTTTCGGTTGTTGGTGGCCAGGACCCTTTCTCCGTCGGTCAGAATGCCGCCGGACCTGCCGCAGCAGAGGCCGCAGCCGGGGGTGGTGATGATGCAGCCTGCCTTTGCAAGGGTGGACATATAGCCGGCCTTGACCGCATCCAGATAGATCTGTCTGGAAGCCGGGGTCACAATGGTCCTGATGGCCACCTTCTTTCCCTCCAGGATCTTTGCCGCCGTGGCAAGGTCCTCCAGGCGTCCGTTGGTGCAGGAGCCGATAAAGACCTGGTCCAGGGGCGTTCCTTCCACTTCGGAAATATTTTTGATGTTGTCCACCTGGGAAGGGCAGGCGCAGACAGGGACCAGGTCCTCTGCCCTGTAGGTCAGAGTCTTCACATACTCTGCGTCCTCGTCCCCATAGAGCCAGGAGACCTCCTCCATGCTGACGCCGGAATATTCGCAGGTCTTTTCATCGGGGGCAAAAAGGCCGCACTTGGCCCCGCATTCCACGGCCATGTTGGACATGGTGGTGCGGGCCGCAACGCTCATCTCCTTTACAGCTGAGCCTGTAAATTCCAGGGACCGGTAGGTGGCTCCGTCAGCCCGCAGATCGCCCAGGATCCGGAGAATAATGTCCTTGCTCATGACATTGTCAGGAAGCTTTCCGTCGATCACGACCCGGATGGTCTCAGGCACCCGGATCCAGAGCTTGCCGGTCCCCAGGATGCCGGCCATTTCCGTATAGCCGATGCCGGTGGAAAAGCAGCCTACGCTGCCGTAGGTGGTGGTATGGGAGTCCGTGCCGAATACGATGTCGCCGGGCTTTGCATAGCGCATCTCTGTCATCAGCTGATGGCAGATGCCGTCGGTCCTGTGGACATGGGTCATGCCCTGCTCAGCCGCGAAGGCGTCGCCGATGCGGAAGTGTCTGGAGTCCTCCACCTTGGCCGCAGGGACCATGTGGTCATAGATCAGGACCACCTTGTCGGGGTCCCAGAGCTTTGTAAAGCCCATCTCCTTGAACTTGTCTGCCGCAAAGGGAATGAAGATATCGTGGATCATGACCCGGTCCACATCCACGGTCACGATCTGACCGGGGGTGACCTTTTCAATGCCTGTATTATGCTGAATGATTTTTTCGATCAGTGTGCTTCCCATGCTCAGTCCTCCTTCAGGATCCCGTTGCGCCTCTGCATGGCCCTGACCAGGCCGCCGGCGTTTAATATTTCCATCAGGTTGTCGGGAAGGGAGGCAATGGGATACTCCTTATCTCCTGCCACAAGGGCCTCGCCCACCCGGACGGTAAGGGTGTCGCCTTCCTTCACAGCGTCCTGGATCTGGTCGTTCTCGATCAGAAGAAGGCCGTTGTTGATGGAATTTCTGAAGAAGATCCTGGCGTAGGATTTGGCGATCACGCAGGAGACCTTCAGGGCCTTGATGATCTCGGGCGCCTGCTCTCTGGAGGAGCCGCAGCCGAAATTCTTGCCGGCCACAATGATATCGCCCTCCTGGATCAGGCCGGGAAGCTCCGGACGCAGGGGATAGAAGCCGTACTGTTTCATATCGTCAATGGTGGGAAGGGCCAGGTATTCGGTGGGAATGATGATATCGGTATCGATGTCGTCTCCCAGCACCCAGACTTTACCGGTAAATTCTTTCATTGAAAAACCTTACTTTCTCCGGAACAGAGCCGGCTGCCTTTTCTTACAGATCCTCGGGGCCGCAGATATATCCTGCCACAGCGGAGGCTGCGCAGACAGCGGCGTTGGCCATATATACCTTGGAGGAGGGAGCGCCGCTGCGTCCCTTGAAGTTCCTGGTGCCGGTGGTAATGAGGACCTCGTTCTCACCGATGACGCCCTGGCAGGCGCCCCAGCAGACCGAGCAGTTGGTGTTCATGACCATGGCGCCGGCTTCCATAAAGATGGTGATCAGACCTTCCTCCAGGGCCTGGAGATAGACGGCCTGGGAGGCGGGGGCGATCAGCATGCGGACTTTCGGAGATACCTTTCTTCCCTTCAGGACGGCTGCCGCCTGGCGCATCTCGTCGATGCGGCCGTTGTTGCAGGAGCCCACGAAAGCTTCGTCGATGGCCACCTTCTCCTTCTTCACGTCGGAAAGAAGGGCAAAGTTATCCACGAAGTCTGGCCTTACGCAGACAGGCTCGATCTTGTCCAGGTCATAGTCATAGACGGCCGCGTAAACGGCGTCTTCATCGCTTTTGAACATATGGACGACTTCTCGTCCATGCTCTCTGCAGTATTCCACGACTTTTTCATCGGGTTCACAGATGCCCGCCTTGGCACCGGCTTCCACTGTCAGGTTGCAGAGGACAAAGCGGTCGTTGATGGACATGGCGTGCTCGCCGTCTCCGGCAAACTCCATGATCTTATAGTTGGCCCCGTTGGCGCCGATATCGCCGATAATGGTCAGGATCAGATCTCTGGGATAGACCCCCTCCCGGAGCTTTCCGTGCAGGTTGAAGCGGATGGTCTCGGGCACCATGACCCAGGACTGTCCTGTGACCATGGCGTAGAGGAAATCCGTACAGCCAACGCCCGTTCCGAAGGCCCCCAGGGCGCCGTAGGTGGTGGTATGGGAGTCCGCACCGAAGATCAGCTCACCGGGACAGACATAGTCCTCCATCATGATCTGATGGCAGACGCCCTGGCCCTCGTAGAGCTTTATGTTGTTCTCCCGGGCAAAATCCCGCATCTTCCTGTGGGCCGCCGCCGTCTTGGCCGAGTCGGCCGGCACGTTGTGGTCCATGATGAAGACCACCTTTTCAGGATCTGCGATCCGGGGATGCTTTAACTTGTTATGATACATATCCACCGTCAGATGGGTGGTGCCGTCGTTGGACATCATCCTGTCCAGGGTAACGGTATGGATATCGCCCGGCTTTACCTGGTCTACGCCGGCGGCTCTGGCTATGATCTTTTCACCGATTGTCATTCCCATGATCAGTTCTCCTCCTTGTTAAGGGATGCGATCAGACCACCCTGGTTCAGGATGTTCTGCATGTAGGCGGGGAGCTTTGTGCAGGTAAAAACATGGCCGCCTGCGGTAACGGTGCCTGCGGTCAGGTCCAGATCGGCGCTGCCGCCGTCCTCTACGTTTTCATAGAGGTCCTTGCAGACAATGACGGGAAGACCGATGTTGATGGCATTGCGGTAAAAGATCCTGGCAAAGGATTTGGCGATGACCGCCTTGATGCCCAGGGCCTTGAGGACGCTGGGCGCCTGCTCTCTGGAAGACCCGCAGCCGAAGTTCTCAGCCGCCACGACAAGATCTCCTGCCTGGGCCTTCTTTGCAAAGGAAGGATCCAGGGATTCAAAGGTATACTGGCTCATCTCCTCAACAGTGGGGAGGAGGAGGTACTGGGACGCAATGATCTGGTCCGTATCGACATCGTTATGGAATTTCCATACTTTACTGCTCATGGATGCTGGCCTCCTGTTTTCTCATAATTCCTTATCTAAGTCCTATGCCTGCCCGGGCCGGGCGGCTATAGTCACTGACAATTAAAACATATTTTCGAATCTATTTCAATTGAAAACTTGGCTGCCGGATCCTGACAGAAAAGCTGACAGAAAAGCAGCCGGGCTGCTGTCCTCAGACTGCAGTCCGGCTGGCCGCGCGCCGTTCTGTGGGAATCGGATCAGAAATCATAGCTGATTTCTTCTGATACCGCATACAGCGTTTTTTATGCTCTTTATTCGATGTTCCTTACGACTCCCGAAAACAGGACCGAGCCGTCCCGGCCCGTGACCATAAAGAGGAAGGGCCTGTCAAAGGTAAGATCGAGCACTTCCTCCGGTTCCAGAGCTGCCGTCTCCTCTACGGACAGTTCCGTATAGGCGGCGCCGGTGACACCGTTTTCGTCGATCTCCACCATGGCCGCATGCTCTGCCGCCGTCAGGGCAAGGCCGTCAGAATCTTTTTTAAGAGGCGTAAAATCGGCAAGGGAAGGATTCATTACATCCCTGATCCCAAGCTCCTCAAGGACAGGGAGCAGATCCGTTTTCCCGCCGACTTTGAATATCGGCAGAGTCAGGTTCACCTCCGGATAAGACCAGCCCTCTTCCCCGTCGCGGGACAGGACCTTCCAGATCTCCGGATCTGTCAGGAGGGCATTTACGTCCTTTCCTTCGGCCGGCAGATAGAAATGCATGGCACCGCTGTCCAGAAGTCCCAGGCTGATGCCGGTAAAGTCGTCCGTCCGGCAGACCCCCATCACATCGGACCGGTGCATCATCTCTGCCTGAGTATCTCCCTTCGTCCCGTGGAAGGTCCCGGGACTGGTGGCACCTTCCCAGAAGGTATTTTGCCAGGCAGCCTTATAATAAATTGTGGATACAAGGGACAGGACCGTATCCGGTGTAAGACGCATTCCTTCGGTATATTCCTTAAGAAAACCTCCGGTATTATCATCTGTCCATGCCTGCAGGGCACGGGTCATCTCCTCGGATCCCGGATCTCCCCCAAAGGCTGATGCGAAATAAATATCCGACAGCCTGCTCAGAGTATCCATGTTATAGCTGTCTCCCGCCCGGAGCCAGAGTGAGTTGGCCAGCAGACTTTTCAGATTGGGGGTATCGGCATAGTTTCCTTCCCATAAAGCCTCCGTCTTTGTCCTCAGTTCGTCCATGTCACTTACATGCAGGGTGTCCAGGATCTGCTGTCTGCTGCTGCCGTCCGTCACTTCCGCCAGCATGGCCAGTGCAATATAGGTATTTAAGGGGGAGCAGACCGCATTGTCCTCTTCGGAATACAGGATCCTTTCCATGATCTCCTGGTCATAGGCACGCATGGAATCGGCGTACTTTGAAGAAATATCTGTCTTTTCCCGGCTGTCTTCCCACCAGGTTCCGTAGGCATCGCTTTCCATGTACTCCTCCTGTGACATTCCTGCGGCTGCAGGCTGCGGATACAGGGCCAGTGTAAGGATGAGGTCTGCGGGAATGTCTTCTGCCGTATCCTCAGGCCCCGGTTTATTTTCTTCACATACCGCTTCATACTCTGCTTCTTCCTCTCCCTGCCGGCCGAAGGGAAGCCTTGGAAGAATCAGGCCTCCGAGTATGCAGAGCATAAGGACAGCAGCGACCATGCTCCACAGGGCCCGCATGCGGGCTTTTTTTCTGAAGGAGGCCTGCTTTGCTTCCAGTATCTTCTGATCATCCAGGTCCGAGAGGACCTCAAAAAGATCTTCGCCTTTCATAATTCATATCCCCTTTCCGTGAGATAGTTTCGGAGCCCTGTCCGGATCCGCGAGAGGGACACCGATACGTTGTTTTCGCCCATGCCTGTCCGCTCGGAGATCTCGGCTATGCTGCAGACATACCAGTAGCGGAGAATGAAAAGCTGCTGTTTTCCCTGCGGCAGGGAGGACAGAAAGCGGTCGATCTCGGCCGCCAGTTCCTTTTTTAGGACCCGGTCCACCGGATCCTCCTTCCCGGATACGATTTCGGCAAGTTCGTCCAGCACCAGAGCCGTCTCCCCGCCTCCCCGCTTTTTCCGGCGTCCTTCCTTATACCGGTCAAAGGACAGATTGCGGGTGATCTTCCCCAGAAAAGTCTGCAAAGCAGACGGCCTCTTCGGGGGCATGGCATTCCAGGCCCGCATCCATGTGTCGTTGACGCATTCTTCTGCATCAGGCGGACTATGCAATATGTTGTATGCGATAGCATGGCAGTAGGCTCCGTACTTCAGGGAGGATTCCTGAATGGCCCTTTCGTTTCTCTGCCAGTAAAGCTCTATGATTCCCGTATCTTCCATATGTACTGCCTCCCCTTTCCATAGTAACATGTCAGCCTCTCCGGCATACCGCAAAGTTGTTCATCTGCAGTTCTATTCTTCTTTCGGATTATCCTTCCCGGCTGATCCGGCCTCTGCCTGTTTTACGCTTCCTTTACTCTATAAGACGACAGATCTGTGCCATATCTTACACACTTTCAGAAAAGAATATGAAATATCTGTCTGGTGCATCTTCTGATGATCTTCCTCTTTGCCGGGGTCAAAAAGACCGGGCACGCAAGCGTACCCGGTCTCTCGTAGTTCTTTTATAAATCTGTATTGGATCAGTTGTTGATCAGCATGTCGCCTTCGTTGTTCCAGCTGTACATCTTGCGGATCTCCTTGCCGACCTTCTCAGCCTGGTGCTCGGCCTGGAGCTTTCTCATGGCGTTGAAGTGTACCTGTCCGCCTGCGTCAGACATCTCCAGCAGGAATTCCTTTGCGAAGGTGCCGTCCTGGATGTCGGCCAGGATCTTCTTCATGGTCTTCTTGGTCTCGTCTGTGATGAGCTTGGGACCGGTGATATAATCGCCGTACTCAGCGGTGTTGGAGATGGAATATCTCATGCCTGCGAAGCCGGACTGATAGATCAGGTCAACGATCAGCTTCATCTCGTGGATGCACTCGAAGTATGCGTTTCTCTCGTCATAGCCTGCCTCGACCAGAGTCTCGAAGCCTGCCTTCATCAGAGCGCAGACGCCGCCGCAGAGAACTGCCTGCTCGCCGAACAGGTCGGTCTCGGTCTCGGTACGGAAGGTTGTCTCAAGGATGCCTGCTCTTGCAGCGCCGATGCCTGCGCCGTAAGCCAGAGCCTTCTCAAGGGCCTTGCCGGTAGCGTCCTGGTAAACGGCGACCAGAGCGGGTGTGCCCTTGCCTGCCTGATACTCGGAACGGACGGTGTGGCCGGGAGCCTTGGGAGCGATCATGGTAACGTCTACATCTGCCGGAGGCTTGATCAGACCGAAGTGAATGTTGAAGCCGTGGGCGAACATCAGCATATCGCCGGCCTTGAGGTTGGGAGCGATATCCTTCTGATACATCTTGGCCTGCTTCTCATCGTTGATCAGGATCATGATGACATCTGCTGCCTTGGCTGCGTCAGCGGTGTTCATAACGGTCAGTCCCTGTGCCTCGGCCTTAGCCTTGGACTTGGAGCCTTCGTACAGACCAACGATAACGTTGAGGCCTGACTCCTTCAGGTTGAGGGCATGTGCGTGGCCCTGGCTGCCGTATCCGATGATGGCAATGGTCTTGCCTTCCAGCATAGAGATGTTGCAGTCTTCCTGATAAAAAATTCTTGCATCTGACATTGTTTTTTCCTCCATTAATAACTGCTTTTATTTAAGGACTCCTGGCGAGAGTACCATAGTCCATATTAACACAATTTTCCGGGAACGCTACTGTATTTTATTCTTCTATTGCCGGTTTTCCGTCCACGTACTTGTAGATCTCACCCTCTTCATCGATCATGATGACGTTCTTGACGCCTCTTCCCAGGCCTGCGATGCCGGTCCTGGCCAGCTCCAGGATCTCATAGCCGGACAGAAGACGCAGGAAGGCGTCGATCTTGCCGGAGTTGCCGGTGGCTTCGATCAGAAGGGCTTCTTCTGACACATCGATGATGTTGCCGCGGAAGATGTTGGTCAGAGTCACGACGCCGTCCCGCATGGAAGCGTCCGCCTTGACCTTGATCAGGGCCAGCTCACGGTAAACGCTCTCTTCCGGCTTCAGCTCATGAATGTCGCGGATATCCTCCAGCTTGGCCACCTGCTTTTCGATCTGCTCCAGGATATCGTCGTCCCCGGAGGTCACGATGGTGATCCGGGTGATGCGGGGATCCGCCGTTACGCCTGCGGTAATGCTCTCGATGTTGTAGCCTCTGCGGGAAAACAGACCGGAAATACGGCTCAGTACACCGGTGGTGTTGTCTACCAGAAGCTGGAATACTCTTCTCTGCATAATGATCCTCTCTTCCAATGAGCAATTGATGGTATTATAGCGCTCATATTATACAAAGTCAAAGGTATATTTATTCATTGCACTTGGTCATGGCCACCACGCCGGACCTTGCGATCTCCACGATGCTGACGGACCGGAGGGTACCCATAAAGATCTGGATCCGCTCGGGCGTGTCGCACATCTGGATGGTCATCTGTCCCTTGGACATATCCACGATCTTAGCGCCCATGATCTCGCAGTTCTCCATAATATCCCTGCGGTTGGACCGGTTGTAGCGGATCTTGATCAGCAGCAGCTCCCGGTTCAGGCTCTCGTTTTCATTGAAGGTCTTGACCTTGATGACGTCCAGCTTTTTGTTGAGCTGCTTTTCGATCTGCTCCAGGGTCCTCTGGTCGCCGTTTGACACAATGATCATGGAGGAAACAGCCTTGTCGTCCGTCTCGCCCACCACGATGGAATCGATGTTGAAGCATCTTCTCCAGAAAAGGCCTGCCACCTTGCACAGGACACCGGATCGGTTTTCTACTAATATCGAATATATACGTTTCATATGTATACCCTGTCTTTAATTTAGGCGATTGGTCCCGGCCTGTCAGCACAGGTCGTCGGGATCGATCATGACTTCCAGGAGCGTGGTCTCGTCCTTTTCAAGGAACCGTTCCAGGCATTCCTCCATACCCTCGTTGGTCTCCAGCCGCATATAGCCGATGTGGTAGGCCTCGGAGAGCTTGTCCAGGTCGGGGGTGGGGCTGAGGTCCGTAACGGAGAAACGGTCATGATAGACGAAATGCTGGTGCTGGCGCACCATGCCCAGCACATTGTTCCTGAGGACCACGATCTTGACGGGCACCTCATACTGCACGATGGTGGAAAGCTCCTGCATGGTCATCTGGAAGCCTCCCTCGCCGCAGACGGCCACCACCTGTCTGGAGGGGGCGCTGATCTTGGCGCCCATGGCTGCGGGGACCGCATAGCCCATGGTGCCCATGCCGCCGCTGGTCAGGAATCTTCCATGCCGCATGACGGCGTTGGCGCAGGACCAGATCTGGTTCTGGCCTACGTCGGCCACATAGACCGCGTCCTTGTCCATCTTCAAGGAAAGCTTTCTGATAAAGGTCCTGGGGTCCACATATTCCCTGGCGCCCTGCAGCTTTCTTTCTTCCTGGATCTCCGCCCTCTTTTTGCTCTCCGCATTGAGAACGTCGTCCTTGCAGCCGTCCAGCCAGTCCAGCCAGTCGGAATAGTCCACCTCCAGCTCTCTTTCGTTGAACTCGCGGAAGATGTGCTTAATGTCGCCCACAAGGGGAATGGAAGGGCCGGCGTTCTTGCCGATCTCGGCCGGGTCCACATCGATATGGGCCAGGACCTTGTTTTCCGTGATCAGGTCAGGCTGGGAAATGGACCGGTCTGCGACTCTGGCGCCCACCATGATGATCATATCCGCTTCATTCATGGCCCGGTTGCCGTATTTCTGGCCGTTGTTGCCCACCATGCCGTAGAAAAGGGGATGGTCCGTAGGGAAGGCGGACAGACCCATCATGGTGGAGACCACCGGGATGTCATGGGCTTCCGCAAACCTTCTGACCTCCTCTGCCGCATCGGACAGATGGACGCCGCCGCCCACGCAGATGATGGGACGCTTGGCCCTGGCCAGCTCCCGCATGACCCGCTTGATCTGGACCGGATGGCCCTCCACCGTGGGCTTATAGGTACGGAGGTTCACGCCGACGGGATAGGCAAAGCCCGATACCCGGTCCATCTGCACATCATGGGGAATGTCGATGAGGACAGGTCCCTTTCTGCCGGTGGAGGCGATATGAAAGGCTTCCTTGACGATCCTGGGGATGTCGGAGGCCTGGCGGACAATATAGGAGAACTTGACAAAGGATTCGCAGGCGCCGGAAATATCCGCCTCCTGGAAAACGTCGGATCCCATCAGTCTGGAATCCACCTGTCCCGTAATGCAGACCAGGGGAATGGAATCCGCAAAGGCTGTCGCAATACCGGTGATCAGGTTGGTGGCGCCGGGGCCGGAGGTGACGGCGACAACGCCGGGCTTACCGCTGACCCTGGTATAGCCGCTGGCCGCATGGGCAGCGCACTGCTCCTGGCGGACCAGGACAGTCTTGATATCGGAATTAAGAATGCTGTTGAAGAAGGGACAGATGGCAACGCCGGGATAGCCGAATACATACTCGACATGTTCTTCTTCCAGGCTTCGGACCAGCGCATCGGCTCCGTTTAATACTCGTTTGATCATATGGAATCCCCATTTTCCCAAGGAAAATTTATCTTAATAAAAAGAGTCAGACCCGGGACCGGATCTGACTCTGCCATCATATCTGACACTTTCTGTCCGGCTTACGCTTTGAAGACCACCTTCTTGAAGCTCTTCTTGCCTCTCTTGACAAGCTTTGCCTCCTTCAGATCTTCTTTGGCATAGGACTTTGCGATATCCATGATCTTCTCACCGTCTACGGTAACGCCGCCCTGCTGGACTGCGCGTCTTGCTTCGCTCCGGGAACTGACAAGGCCGCTCTTGGTCAGGACTGCCAGGATATCAATGGTTCCGTCTTCCGTGAAGTCGGCGTCGGAAAGAACGGACTCGGGAACGTTGTCCATAGCGCCGCCGGCTGCGGAGAAGAGAGCCTGGGCGCCGGCCTTTGCCTTGGCCGCCTCATCCTCACCATGGACAAGGCTGGTCAGCTCATAGGCCAGGATGGACTTGGCTTCGTTCAGCTGGCTGCCCTCCCACTTGTCCATCTCATCGATCTGTTCAAGGGGCAGGAAGGTCAGCATACGCAGGCACTTGAGCACGTCGTCGTCGCCGACGTTGCGCCAGTACTGGTAGAAGTCGTAGGGAGAGGTCTTGTCGGGATCCAGCCATACGGCGCCCTTGGCGGTCTTGCCCATCTTCTTGCCTTCCGAATTGAGGAGCAGGGTGATGGTCATGGCGTGGGCGTCCTTGCCCAGCTTCTTACGGATCAGCTCGGTGCCGGCCAGCATGTTGGACCACTGGTCATCGCCGCCGAACTGCATGTTGCAGCCGTATTTCTCATAGAGGCAGAGGAAGTCATAGGCCTGCATGATCATGTAGTTGAATTCCAGGAAGGACAGGCCCTTCTCCATTCTCTGCTCGTAGCACTTGGCGCGGAGCATGTTGTTGACGGAGAAATGTGCGCCGATGTCGCGGATGAATTCGATATAGTTGAGATCCCGGAGCCAGTCTGCGTTGTTGACCATCCGGGCCTTGTCTTCACCAAACTCAATGAAGCGGCTCATCTGCTTCTTAAAGCACTCACAGTTATGATCGATCATCTCTGTGGTCATCATCTTCCGCAGGTCCTGTCTGCCCGAAGGGTCGCCGATCATGCCGGTGCCGCCGCCTACCAGGGCAATGGGCTTGTTGCCTGCCATCTGCAGACGCTTCATCAGAAGCAGGGCCATGAAATGTCCTACATGCAGGGAATCCGCAGTGGGATCAAAGCCGATATAAAAGGTGGCCTTCCCGTTATTGACCAGGTCTCTGATTTCATCTTCGCTGGTAACCTGCGCAAGCAGGCCCCTTGCCTGCAGTTCTTCGTAAATTTGCATTGTTTTCAGTCTCTCTTTCCTATTGTAAATATGGTTGCTTAAAGCTCATGGTCTTACAGAGCTTTCCATTCCAGCTTTGTTACTTCCGCTCTGGGATCCCTGTTCATCAGCGCCATGACCGCCTCCCTTGGAGATTTGTCTCCAAAAAGGACTTCATTGCAGGCTGCGATGATCGGGGCATCCTGGCCGTACTTCTGTGCCAGCTGCATGCCGGCCTTTGCGCTGTAAACGCCTTCTACGACCTGCTTGACCTCCTGCATGGCCTGGTCGGGCGTAAGGCCCTGTCCGATCAGGATCCCGGCTCTCCGGTTCCTGGAATGCATGGAAGCACAGGTCACGATCAGATCACCGATGCCGGTGAGGCCGGAGAAGGTCTCCGCCTGACCGCCGGCCGCAGTGCCGATCCTTTTGATTTCCGCAATGCCCCGCGTGATGAGGGCAGCCTTGGTATTGTCGCCGCAGCCAAGTCCGTCGGCAACGCCTGCCGCCAGAGCCACTACGTTTTTGAGTGCCGCGCCAATCTCCATGCCCCTCACGTCGGGGCTGGTATAGACGCGCAGGTATTCGTTCATAAAAAGACTCTGCACATATTCCGCCACATGCCGGCGCTCCGCCCCTGCCACGATGGCCGTGGGAAGGCATTTGCCTACCTCCTCGGCGTGGGTGGGACCGCAGAGAACCGCCGTTTCACAGTGGGGGATCTCCTCCTGAATAATGGAGGACAAAGTCATCAGAGAGTCTTCCTCCAGGCCCTTTGCCACAGATATGATCAGCTGGCCGTATCTGCACAACGGCGCCATGCGCCGGGCCGTGGATCTGGTAAAGGGGGAAGGGACCGCCAGGACCAGGGCGTCCCGGTCGGAAACGGCTTCCTCCAGCTTCGTTGTGGCCCTGACGCCTTCCCCGAGGATGACCCCGGGCAGCTTGACCTTCTGCTCATGGAAGCGGTTGATCATATCGACTTCATCCGGGTCGACAGACCATACGGCCACGTCATGCCCGTTTCCCGAAAGGCAGTGGGTCAGAGCAGTCCCCCAGCTTCCGGCTCCGATTACAGCAATTTTTGCCATATGAATATTTCTCACTTTCCTTTTTTGCCGCTCAGATAGATCTTGCCTTCCTTGCCGGCAATCAGTCTTCCGATATTGGCTCTGTGCCTCCAGTAGACCAGGAAGGTCAGGAAGGCCTGGATCACATAGATCTCCAGCAGAGCGCTCTGGGGCACTGCCCCCAGAAGACCGGTCTGTCCCATAACGATCAGTGCAAGGAAGATCCCTGTATAGAGGATCAGGGAGCACATGGATACCGTATGGGTGATGAAGAAGGGCACAAAGAAGAGCAGAACTGCCAGAGGCAGAAGGCGGATGTCAAAGGCAATGACAAAGCCTGCCAGGCAGGCAACGCCCTTGCCGCCCTTGAACTTCATATAAAAAGGATAATCATGCCCCAGGACAGCGCCAAGGAAGGTCCAGGACTTGAACAGATAGACCAGGTCCGGATAGGCTTTTCCAAATATAAGTCCCATGATCACCATGGGGATGATGCATTTGAAGGCATCGGCCACCAGGACGATGGCGCCGGCCTTGGTACCCAGTACACGGATCGTGTTGGTGGTCCCTGCATTGCCGCTGCCATACTGGCGGATATCAATGCCCTTTGTCATTTTTCCGTAGAAATAGGCTGACTGGATCGATCCACAGGCATACCCGAACACAAGACAGATGATTCTGATCACAAACGTATTCATATAGGAAAGCCTCCTTTTTATTTTGGAAATACAGTCCCCGCCGGGTCCGTATTACCTCTTCTCATCGCTTCGTTCACGGATAATGAATTTCAAAGGTGTCCCCTTGAAACCGAACGCCTCTCTGAGACGGTTCTCTATATATCGCTGATAGGAAAAATGCATCAGGTACTTATAGTTCACAAAAAGCACAAAGGTAGGCGGTTTGACAGCGACCTGGGTCGCATAGAGGATCCGGAGCATCTTGCCCTTGTCCGAGGGCGGCTGCTGCATGACGGCTGCCTCGGAGATGATCTCGTTGAGGACGCCTGTCTGGATCCGCAGGTTCTGGTTGGCAAAGACCATATCGATCTCATCATAGAGCTTGATCAGTCTCTGTCCGGTCTCGGCGGAGATGAACATGATCTCTGCGTAGTTCAGGAAGGAAAGGACCTGATGGATCTTGTCTGTGAAGGTCTTGACCGTCTTATTGTCCTTTTCGATCAGATCCCACTTGTTCACCGCCACGATGACGGCCTTGCCTCTGTCATGGGCAATGCCTGCGATCTTTGCATCCTGCTCGGTGATGCCCTCCTCCGCACTGACCACCAGGACCGTGATATCGGCGCGTTCCACAGCGCCCACGGTACGGACGATCATATATCGTTCCAGGTTTTCCTTGATTTTGTTCTTTCTGCGGATGCCGGCCGTGTCGATGAATACATAGTCCTGTCCGTTATGGCGGACTCGGGTATCGATGGCGTCCCGGGTGGTGCCGGCAATATCGGAAACAATGACGCGGTTCTCTCCGATCAGCTTGTTGATGATGGAGGATTTGCCGACATTGGGCTTGCCCACGATGGCGATCTTGATGGCGTCGTCCTCTTCCTCCTCACCGTCTCCCATCTTAAAGCTCTCACAGACCTTGTCGAGCATATCGCCGATGCCGGTCCGGTTGACGGAGGAAATGGGATAGGGATCGCCGATGCCCAGGTTGTAGAATTCATAGACGTCCGGCATGTCATGGACCGGACGGTCGGCCTTATTGACGCATAAGACCACGGGCTTTTTCGATCTGCGGAGCATGTCGGCCACCTTGCCGTCCGCATCCACCAGGCCGGACTTCAGATCCGTCATGAAAATGATGACGTCTGCCATGTCGATGGCCATCTGGGCCTGCTCCCGCATCTGGGACAGGATGATGTCGCTGGAATCCGGTTCTATGCCGCCCGTATCGATCAGGGTGAATTCATAATTCAGCCAGGTGCAGTCCGCATAAATGCGGTCTCTGGTCACGCCCGGCGTATCTTCCACAATAGATATTTTTTCTCCTGCCAGCACGTTGAACAGGGTCGATTTGCCCACATTGGGCCTGCCGACGATGGCAACGATGGGCCTGGATTTTCTTTTTGCCATATATACAAACCTCTGTTTATACAGATTTTATCATCTGGATTCTCGTATCACATTATTTTAGCGAATATCATCTCTTATGTAAAGAAAACTTTTAGGCCGAAAATAAGGTCTGAATCTTGCTATTGCCTTTTTAAATCGCTATATTAAAGATGTCTGCACCCCTGTGCAGTCCGCAGCGATTATCATTTTCCCATAAGGAGACACCATGGCATCAGATTTAGAACTTCATCAGCAGTTGGACCGTTCTCTTCCTGTCGCTCCCCTGGGCCTGATCGTACTGCCCTCCGCCCGTAAGCTGGGCGAGGAGGTCAACGCCTATATTTCCAGGTTCCGGGACGATGATCTGAACAAGATCATGAAAAGCAGCTCACCTGCTTTTGACGATTATTATCAGAGCGACTATCGGATCAAAGTCAATCTGGAACGTTATGAGACCGGTGAAGGACACGCCGTGATCCAGGATACCTGCCGCGGCAAGGATCTGTTCATTCTCTGTGATGTGACCAATCATTCCATCACCTACCAGATGAACGGATTTACAAACCATATGTCCCCGGATGATCATTTTCAGGACCTTAAGCGCATCATCTCCGCCATCAGCGGCCACGCCAGACGGATCTCCGTCATCATGCCCTTCCTCTATGAGGGCCGTCAGCACCACAAGAGCGGGCGGGAATCCCTGGATGCGGCCATCATGCTTAAGGAACTCTATGATCTCAGAATCGACAATTTCATCACCTTCGACGCCCACGATCCCAGGATCCAGAGCGTCGTGCCCATCAAGGACTTCAGTAACTTTACGACGCCCTATCAGTTTCTGCACGCCCTGATCGATTCCTTCCCGGATCTGATCGTGGACAGGGAGCATACCGTCGTCATCAGCCCTGATGAAGGCGCCACCAGCCGTGCGGTCTATTTCGCAGACGTGATCGGCGCAGACATGGGCATGTTCTACAAGCGCCGTGATTACACCAAGATCGTAGGCGGCAAGAACCCCATCGTGGCCCATCAGTTCCTGGGCACGGATCTGAACGGCAAGGACGCCATCGTCATCGACGACATGATCTCCACCGGCGGCTCCATCCTGGATACTTCCCGACAGCTCAAGGAAAAGATGCACGCCAGGCGCGTTTTCATCTGCACCACCTTCGGCCTCTTCAACGACGGTCTTTCCAAGTTCGACGACGCCTATGAAAAGGGATATTTCGACAAGGTCGTCACCACCAATCTGACCTATCAGCCTGAGGATCTCCCGGGCCGTCCCTGGTTCGCCCAGGCCAACATGAGCAAGTATCTGGCTACCATCATCGACTTTGTCAACCATGATGCGTCCATCACCAATGTATCGACCTCCACGGAGAAGATCCACGAGCTCCTGGACAAATACAATCAGAAAGAACAGAACGAATTCGAGAAGATGCAGATCCACCAGACCCAGTTCTGATCCTGCTCACTCTCCCAGACGGAAGGCATCCCTGATCCAGCGGATGCCTTCTTTTTGATTGAAGCACAGGGCTCCGGATCCTGCCATAGCTTCCTGGTATAAAGCATCCTCGGAAATGGCGACCACGTCAAAGCGGATCTTTGTCTGGTCCGAAAGGCCAAACCGTACCAGGTAATAGGAGGCGGCCTGGATGATCCGCCTTCTTTTCTGCCAGGTGACCGCCTCCTCGGGGCAGCCCTGGTCCAGAGACCGTCTGTATTTCACCTCCGTAAAGACCAGGGTTCCGTCCTTTTCCCGGCAGACAATATCGATTTCCCCCGTCCTGGACCTGAAATTTCTGTGCAGGACCCGAAGGCCCCGCTCTTCCAGAAAGCGGCAGGCCAGGTCCTCCATTTCTCCGCCCTTTTTTCTTTTATTCATAGTAAAATCCCCTCCTCCTTGCGCCTGTTCGATTTTTTGAGACACGCACAAAAAGACCGCCAAAGCGGTTTTTTGCGGTCTTTATGCTGCTTTGTCTTTATGCTGGGATTGAACCGCCCGGGAAAGAAAGGGGGCGGCAGGCCGGAAAGGGCCTCCTTGAAAAGTCAAAAATCAGATGAAATGTGTGATAAAGGTCCTGCGGTGGGCCGGACAGGGACCATAGGCCGCAAGGGCCTCTGTATGCTGCTTTGTGCCATAGCCCTTGTGCTTTGCAAAGCCGTACTGGGGATATTGTCTGTCCAGGTCCTCCATATACCGGTCCCTGGTCACCTTGGCCAGGATGCTGGCCGCCGCAATGGAGATGCATTTGGCGTCTCCCTTGACCACAGGCACCTGGGGGATGCTGATCCCGGGGATGGTGACGGCGTCGTTGACCAGGACCGCCGGCTTCAGGCCAAGGCCCTCCACCGCAAGCCGCATGGCTTCATAGGTGGCCTGGAGAATGTTGATCTCGTCGATCCGCTCCGGCGGCACCATGACCACCTTCCAGGCCAGGGCCTCTTCCCGGATCTGGTCATACAGCATATCCCTCTTTTTGGGACTCAGCTTCTTGGAATCGTTCAGATAGAGCAGGTCGTGGTCTGCAGGCAGGATCACGGCGCCCGCCGCCACAGGGCCTGCCAGAGGGCCCCTGCCGGCTTCGTCAATGCCGCAGATCAGGCCGCCGGCGGCCAGGTCTCCTGCGGCCTCCAGCTCGAAGCGCCGCATCCCGGCCACTCTTATTTTCTCTTCTTCCAGCTTGATCCGCTGCTTTTCTGTCATATCCATTCCTCCGGAAAACAGATCATTTGCCCACCGGGCCGATGCCGGACAAGGGCCAGATTCTGAAGATGGTCCTGCCTATGATATCGCTGCGCTTGATATTGCCGACATCACTGTAGCGGCTGTCCTTGGACACGCCTCTGTTATCGCCCAGGCAGAAATACTCATCCTCGCCCAGTACGATCTCCTCGGCAGCCAGGCCGGCGTACTCAATGGGCTCGCTTCCGTAGTTCTCCTCCAGGATCTCTCCGTCGATCCAGATATTTCCATCGTCGTCGATATAGACCGTTTCGCCCGGAAGACCGATGATCCGCTTGATATAGTAGGTCTTTTCTTCATATTCATAAGGAAATACGATGATCTCGAACCGCTCCGGTTCCCGGAAGCGGTAGGTCACCTTATCCGCGATCAGATTGTCTCCGTTTTCCAGGGTGGGCACCATGGAAGTCCCATGGACGACGGTCCTTTGTCCCACGAATTTCACCAGCAGCAGGGCAATGATGAAAATCATGGCAAAATATGCGATATAGCCCAGAATCAGGGAAAATATACTCTGTCTTTTTTCTTCCATTGTCTTCATTTCCTTTCAGGCCTGCCTTCTTTTCCGGGAGGCGTCCGGTAACAGTTTACAACAATTCAGCCGCGCTGTCAGTTGTTTCCTTCTGTTAATGTGGGCGGGCTCTCCAGAGACAGCCTTCCCATCTTTCCGTTCTTGAAATCGTCCAGCAGCATTCTGGAGGTCCGGAGCAGGTCCGGCTCTCCTCCCTTGAGCAGGAGATTTCTGCTCAGGGCGATCCGCTCCAGAAGAAGGGGCATGGAAAGATCCTTTTCATAGACCTCGCCCTCCCTGGCGTATTTGCCCTGGATCACATCCGGATATTCCCTCTGCAGATAGGAAAGAAGGTAGAGCGAGAGCTCATTCAGATCCAGGATCTCTTCCCGGATGGCGGAAACCAGGGCCAGACGGATGCCGACCTCCTGGTCCTCAAACTTGGGCCAGAGAATGCCGGGAGTATCCAGCAGATCCAGGTTTTTGTTCAGGCGGATCCACTGCTTGCCCTTGGTCACGCCGGGCTTGTTGCCGGTCTTGGCGCTGGCCTTGCCCGCAAAGCTGTTGATAAAGGTGGATTTGCCCACATTGGGGATGCCTGCGACCATGGCCCGCAGGGGTCTTCCGATGATGCCCCGCTTTCTGTCCCTTTCGAGCTTGGCCGCGCAGGCCTTCTCTACGATCTTTTTGATCTGCTCGTTGGCCTTCCGGGTCCTGGCGTCCAGGTCGATCACCAGAAAGCCCTGGGATTCATAATATTTCCGGAACTGGGCCGTGCGGTCGGGATCCGCCAGATCCGCCTTGCCCAGCAGAAGGATCCTGGACTTGCCGGCTGCCAGCTCATCGATGTCAGGATTGCGGCTGCTGATGGGGATCCTGGCGTCGGCCAGTTCAATGACCAGATCCACCAGCTTTATATTCTCCTGCATCATACGGCGCGCTTTTGTCATATGTCCGGGATACCACTGATATTCCGCCATGTATTACCTCCATCTGTTACAAAGGCCGCACCATTGCGGTGCGGCCTTCGGCTTTCCATATACTTATCTTGCGTTCTTGGCTTTGACTCTTGCTTTCTTTCCGCTCAGGCCGCGAAGGTAGTTCAGCTTTGCTCTTCTGACTTTACCTTCTCTGACTACGGTAACGCCTTCAACGTTGGGAGAGTGAAGGGGCCATGTCTTCTCGACGCCGATACCGCTGGATTCCTTGCGGACTGTGAAAGTGGTTCTTGCACCGCCGCCCTGGATCTTCATGACTGTGCCTTCGAAGATCTGGATTCTTTCGCGGTTGCCTTCCTTGATTCTGTTGGCAACACGAACGGTGTCACCGACATTGAACTTGGGTGCTTCAGCCTTCAGCTGCTCTTTCTCGAGCTCCTTGATGATTTCGTAGTTCATTTATATATCTCCTTCTATTACTGGATGTTCTTGCCGCGGGGCTGCTCTCATCTTCCCTTGGGAAATCACAGCCGTCTCATAACGGCAGCGGACCACCTCTGATTATGTGACGGAACCATGCCATCACTAACGCAACGCGAATATTCTAACACAGGCCCTCGTCTGATTCAAGCCTTTTTTTCCTGCGTTTTTTCTTTATGGGCCTTCCGTCCGGTCCAAGGTCAGGATGCGCCTCCATAAAGGCATCGTAAAGGTCCGGCCGCCTCTCTCTGGTCCTTTGCAGGGACTGCTCCAGCCTCCAGGCGTCCACCTTTGCGTGGTCGCCCGATAAAAGGACCTGGGGAACCTGCCTGTCATGCCAGATCTCTGGCCTGGAATACTGGGGATACTCCAAAAGGCCGTTCATAAAGGAATCTGTCTCTCCGGAATCATGGTTTCCCAGAACGCCCTCCACCATGCGGGAGACGGCGTCGATCAGGACCATGGCCGGAAGCTCTCCGCCGGTCAGGACATAGTCGCCTATGGAGACCTGGTCGGTCACGATCTCCTCCAGGACCCTCTCGTCGATCCCCTCGTAGTGGCCGCAGAGGAGGATCAGGTCTTCCTCCTTTGCCAGGTCCCTGGCCATGGCCTGGTCAAAGACCCTGCCCACCGGCGTCATATAGACCACCCTGGCCTTCTTTTCCAGCCGGTCCTGGATGCTCTTCCAGGCGTCATAGACAGGCTGGACCTGCATGAGCATGCCGGCGCCGCCGCCGTAGGTATAGTCGTCCACCTTCTTGTGCCTGTCCAGGGTATAGTCCCGGATATTGACCGCTTCCACGGACAAAAGGCCCTTTTCCATGGCCCTGGCCAGAATGCTTGTGTTGACGCCCTGCAGGATCATTTCCGGGAACAGGGTCAGAACATGAAAATGCATTTTTTCCTTTTCCTTTTATGCAAAAGCCCCTCTGGAGAGGGCGCAGCCGCTTTTAGTTCCTTAGAGGTCCTCCAGGCCGGGCATGATCCATACCCGGACAAAGCCCTCCTCCAGGTTCACTTCCTTGATGCACTGCTCGATCACGGGGATCAGAAGCTCTCCGCCGTCTGTCTTTTCCACGACGTATACATCATTTGCGCCGGTCATGAGGACATCCCGGAGGATTCCCACCGGCCTGTCTTCTTCTCCCTCCCGGGTCACCACCCGGAGTCCGATCAGATCGGGGATATAGTATTCCCCCTCCTCCAGAGGCAGGGCATCCTTTCTGTCGATCAGAATGGACGTGCCTCTGAGTCTTTCCACGTCCTCGATCCGGTCCATGCCCTCAAAGCCCAGGATCACAAGCTTCTTAAAGAACTTGACGCTCCTGATTTTTGCCTTCCTTCTGATTTTCCCCTTTTCCAGGGTCACTTCCTCCAGATCCAGAAAGCGTTCCGGATTGTCGGTGGTGGGGAAGACCTTGACCTCCCCTTTCAGTCCATGGGTCGAAGTAATGATCCCAACCTGAAATTCCTCTACCATGTTTCCTCCCGGGCGCCCATCCCTTTGGACCGGGCCCTGTATAAAAAAAGAACGGCAGCGAAAGGCTGCCGTTGTCGATTTTCAGGGTTTAAATACCGTTAATCAATATCTACGTCCACTCTCAAATCTTCCTTGGAAGAAGCCGCCTTCACAACAGACCGGATCGCTTTGGCGATCCTGCCCTGTTTTCCGATTACTTTTCCCATATCAGAAGGAGCGACATGCAGCTGGATCCTGATATTTTTTCCCTCTTTCTTCTCGGTCACAACGACCTCGTCCGGATGGTCTACAAGAGCCTTCGCAATGACTTCCACTAATTCTTTCATTTGATTGATTTTCCTTCCGATAGTCAGGTCAGAACTGGAAACAGATTATTTGATGCCTGCCTGTTTGAACAGTCTGCGGACTACAGTTGTAGGCTGAGCGCCGTTAGCCAGCCATTTTTTAGCTTCCTCAACGTCAACGACAACAGTGCTGGGATCCGTGTTGGGATCATAGGTGCCGATGGTGGCAATAGCGCGGCCGCTGCGGGGAGTAGCTGCATCTGCAACAACGATTCTGTAAAGCGGGACCTTCTTCTCACCGATTCTTGTTAATCTGATCTTGACCATTTTTTCCTCCTTAACTAAACGCTTTGGTTCATTATCAAATCTTGTAATGTATTCAGACGGAAGCGCTGCTTCCGGATCTGTCTTTTCCTCCGGCTTTTTCTTCCTGGATCAGAAGGGGAAGCCGCCTCCCTTTCTGCCGCCGAACATGTTCATCATGTTGCCCATGCCGCGGCCGCGTCTGCCCTTGGGCATCTGCTTCATCATTTTCTGCATCTGGGTGAACTGCTTGATAAAGCGGTTCACGTCTGCAATGGAGTTGCCCGATCCCTTGGCGATTCTGAACTTCCTCTGGGGGGTCAGGAGCTTGGGATTGGCTCTTTCTTCGGGCGTCATGCTCAGGATGATGGCTTCGGTCCTCTTGAGCTTCTTCTCATCGATGGCCCCTTCCAGATCCGCCTTGTTCATGCCAAGGCCCGGAAGCATGCCCAGGATCGAGGAAAGACCGCCCATCTTCTGCATCTGCCGCATGGATTCCATGTAGTCGTTGAAGTCGAACTTGCCCTTTTTCAGGCGGGAAGCCATGTCTCTGGTCTTCTCTTCGTCTTCCTTCTCCAGACTTTCCTGGGCCTTATCGATCAGGGTCAGCACGTCGCCCATGCCCAGGATCCTGCTGGCCATACGGTCGGGATAGAACTGCTCCAGGTCGGAAAGTTTTTCGCCCATACCACAGTAAAGAATGGGCTTGCCGGTCACAGCCTTGATCGACAAGGCCGCGCCGCCTCTGGTATCGCCGTCCATTTTGGTCAGGATCACGCCGTCGACGCCGACCTTCTCATCGAAGGTCTTGGCAACATTTACCGCTTCCTGTCCGGTCATGGCGTCTACCACCAGGATCGTGCTGGTGACGGGAACCGCCGCCTTGATGTCCGCCAGCTCCTGCATCATGGATTCATCGATCTGCAGACGGCCTGCCGTATCCAGAAAGACAACATTCTCGCCGTTCTTTGCGGCGTGCTCCATGGCTGCCGCTGCGATCTTTGCAGGCTTCTGGTCGCTGCCCATGGTAAAGACGTCCACGCCGACCTTTTCACCATTGACCTGCAGCTGCTTGATAGCCGCGGGCCGGTAAATATCCAGGGCTGCCAGCAGAGGCTTCCTGCCTCTGGACTTCATCTTGCCGGCCAGCTTGGCCGCCGTTGTGGTCTTACCTGCGCCCTGCAGGCCCACCATCATAATGACGGTGGTCTGGCCGCCGGGAAGGAGCCTGATCTCTGTGGTCTCAGACCCCATCAGGGAAATCAGCTCTTCATTGACGATCTTGATGACCATCTGGGCCGGATTCAGACCATTCATGACATCCTCGCCGATCGCCCGCTCCTGGGTGGACTGGACGAACTGCTTGACGACCTTGAAATTGACGTCCGCTTCCAAAAGCGCCATCTTGACTTCCCGCATGGCGGATTTGACATCCGCCTCGCTCAGCCTGCCTTTGCCGCGCAGATTCTTAAATATCTGATTCAGTTTATCTGTTAAGCTGTCAAATGCCATTTATTCCAGATCCTTTTTGATTTTCTCAGCCTGCTGGCGGATCCCCTTCCGAAGAGCCTCTAGGTCCAGGTCTTTTTCAGCCAGCGCTTCGAGTTTCTCTGCATCGTCTCGTATGGTCTCGAACCGCCGGATCATTCCCAGCAGCTCTTCATACTTCTGCATCTGGGCCGTACAGCGCCGGATCAGGTCGTGCACCGCCTGCCGGCTGATGCCCTCCGCTTCGGCGATCTCATTCAGGGACAGGTCGTCATAGACCAGCCGCTGGTAGATCTTCTGCTGGTGGCCTGTCAGAAGCGGCCCGTAGAAATCATACAGCAGGCCCTGCTCAACAATCTTCTCCATCGTCTCTAACCCAGGCCTGCCGGGCCTTTTTGTCACAGCCAAAACAAAACAGGCTGGAAGTAATCCTCCAACCTGTCCTATTTTACCCGCACCGCCCCGGCGTGTCAAGTATTTTTTCTTGACATCTTTCAATGAAATCCGGGCAGATCCCGTCTCTTTCTTTTTTACTCCTCAAAGCGAAGGCAGAGGAAGACGCTCCCGTCCACGCCGTCCAGCATAATGGACGCTCCGTAGCGCCAGGTCTGGAATTCGTAGGGATAGTAGGGATAGTCTCCGTATTCCTGCAGCCACTTGGAATAATCCTCCAGCTGGGGCAGATCCAGCAGGCCGCAGAAGGTCTTGTCGTCCGCGCAGATGACGGGCCTGTAGCCCGCCTCCTTTAGGACCCTGCAGGCGGCCAGGACGCCCTCCGTCCAGCCCAGCCTTGCGATCTCATTGGCAGGCTCCCTGCTGGGATAGACCATCTGGAGACCGATCTCATCGCTGCAGTGGCCCTTCCAGTTCTCCAGCCAGCTGACCAGCTCCTGTCCTTCAATCTCCCCTGCTTCGGCGTTTCTGGCCGTCAGGGTCACATAGACAAAGATCTCCATGCCGGCGTCTTCGGCCTTTTGCATCTGGTCGGCGGAAATCTCATCGGAAAGAAATTCCTGCCTGGAATTGAACCGTCCCGCATAGATGTTGACGAATTCCATTCCCTGTTCCTTCATCTTTTCAAAATCGATGCTGAAGGTATTCTGATTGATATCGATTCCGGACCTTACATGCTCAAAGCGGGTCCCCGTATAGGTCAGGATCCCTCTTTCATCCTTCTCGAAATCCTCCGGCGCAAAGCTGCTGCGGGGGACGTCCTCCAGAGGATAAAAGCTGTAAGAGCCGTAGTCGTCGATCACGACCCGGTCGGGATACAGGCTCCGGATCACGGACAGAGGGTCCCTCCCTTCCCGGAAGGCGTCCTCCATCTGGCCCAGCAGGGCGTCCCGCCCCTCTGTCCGGGCCTTTTCCGTCTCCAGATTCGTAAGCCTGCTGCCCCGGAAGGTCATGTAAAGGATCCCGCTGAGAGAAGCCAGGGAGATCAGACACATAATAATGATGTTGATCAGATAGATTGTATTAAATTTCTGATGATTGTCTCTTTTCATCTCGATTCACATTCCCCTGGCGGCGTTTTCTCCTCAGATCAGGGTGCTGACAAGCTGGGGCGCCAGGCCGCTTTCCTTAAGGGCCGCAATGATCTCCTTCTTGTGGTCGGTCCCGAAGGCTTCAATGGTGATCTTGAGCTCCACTGCCGCATTGCGGTTGATGGATACGAACTGGTTGTGCTCGAGCTTGACCACGTTGCCGCCGCACTCGGCCAGGATTCCCGATACCCTGTGCAGCTCGCCCGGCTTGTCGGGCAGAAGCACAGAAACGGTAAAGATCCTGTCTCTCAGGATCAGGCCCTGCTGTACGACGGAGGACATGGTCGTAATGTCCATGTTGCCGCCGGAAAGAACGGAGACCACCTTTTTGCCTGCGCACTCCAGATGGCGCAGGGCGGCCACCGTCAGAAGGCCGGAGTTCTCCACCACCATCTTGTGATTTTCGACCATATCCAGGAAAGCAGTGACCAGCTCTTCGTCGGAAACGGTGATCACCTCGTCCAGGTTCTGCTGCAGATAGGGGAAGATCTTTGCACCGGGGGTCTTGACGGCCGTGCCGTCCGCAATGGTATTGACCCCGGGCAGGGTCACAACTTTCCCCTCCCGGAGGGACTCTGTCAGGCAGGCCGCTCCTGCGGGCTCGACGCCGATCACCTTCACATTGGGCTTGAGCATCTTGGCCAGGGCCGATACGCCGGTGGCCAGACCGCCGCCGCCCACGGGGACCAGGATGATGTCCACCAGGGGCAGGTCCTTGACGATTTCCATGGCAATGGTGCCCTGGCCTGTGGCTACATCCAGATCGTCAAAGGGATGGATGAAGGTATAGCCCTTCTCCTCGGCCAGGGTATAGGCGTGCTCGCAGGCTTCGTCATAGACGTCCCCGTGCAGAACGACCTGGGCCCCCAGGGCCTTGGTCCGGTTGACCTTGATCAGGGGCGTGGTGGTCGGCATGACGATGACCGCCTTTGCGCCGATCCTGGAGGCGGCAAAGGCCACGCCCTGGGCGTGGTTGCCGGCGGAGGCCGTGATCAGGCCCCGGTCTCTTTCCTCCTGGCTCAGGGTGGAAATCTTATAGTAGGCCCCTCTTACCTTGTAGGCGCCGGTCCTCTGCATGTTTTCGGGTTTCAGATAGACCTTTGCGCCGGTAATGGCGCTGAAATAATCGGAATAGATCAGCTCCGTGTCCAGGGTCACCTGACGGACGATGTCGCAGGCCTGCTCAAACTTATCCAGGCTCAGCTGTTCATTGCTCATTTTTTTCTTTCTCCTGTTTCTTTATCCCGGTCAATAGAAGAGGGCGTCTACGAACTGGTCGGGATTGAATTTCTGAAGATCCTCGATCTTCTCTCCTACGCCAATGAATTTCACCGGGATGCCCAGCTCAGACTGGACTGCAATGGCAATGCCGCCCTTGGCGGTTCCGTCCATCTTGGTGAGAATGATGCCTGTCAGATTGGTGACGGAGGCAAATTCTCTGGCCTGAGAAATGGCATTCTGCCCGGTGGTGGCATCCAGTACCACCCAGTTTTCCCTGATGCATCCGGGATATTCCCTGGAAATCACGCGGTCGATCTTATTGAGCTCATTCATCAGGTTCTTTTTATTATGAAGTCTTCCTGCCGTATCGCAAAGGAGAATATCGGTCTTTCTGGCCCTGGCCGCATTGACGGCGTCATAGACCACGCTGGCAGGATCCGACCCTTCTGCGCCGGAAATGATATCCACCTGGGCCCTTCTGGCCCATTCGGTCAGCTGCTCGTTGGCGGCCGCCCGGAAGGTATCTGCGGAGGCGATCAGGACCCGCTTGCCCTGCTGCCTGTACTTGGCCGCCAGCTTGCCCACCGTCGTGGTCTTGCCCACGCCGTTGACGCCGATGACCAGGATGATCGCCGGTCCCTGTTCATAATCGTAGGCGTCCTTTGGCTGCCGCATCTGGTTGCGGATCTGCAGAAGCAGCTCCTGCCGGCAGTCCGCCGCCCAGCGGATCTTTTCGGCCTTGACCTGGCTGCGCAGATGGTCCATGAGGAGCTCCGCCGTATGCACGCCGATATCTCCCATGATCATGGTCTCTTCCAGCTCCTCCAGGAACTCATCCGTGACTTTGTCATAGGAAGCAAAGACCATGTCCATGTTGTCGGTCAAATTGGCTTTGGTCTTGGAAAGGCCTTCCTTCAGTCTGGCGAAGAGACCCTTCTTTTCTTCATTACCACTCATATGCTTTCCTCTCTCAAGTGTATTCAGTCATCCAGCTGGGCGTCCACCAGGTCCACAGAGACCAGGGTGGAAATGCCCTTTTCCTGCATGGTGATGCCATAGAGTCTGTCAGCCTCCTCCATCGTGCCCCTTCTGTGGGTGATCACGATGAACTGGGTGTGCTCCGTCAGTTTATGAAGATAACCGGAAAATCTCCCTACATTGCTCTCATCCAGGGCCGCCTCGATCTCGTCCAGGAGGCAGAAGGGTGAGGGCTTGAGGTTCTGGATGGCAAACAGGAGGGAAATGGCCGTCAGGGCCTTTTCACCGCCCGAGAGCTGCATCATGTTCTGGAGCTTTTTGCCGGGCGGCTGGGCGATGACCCTGACCCCGGCCTGGAGGATATCCACGTCTTCGATCAGCTCCAGCTTTCCGCTGCCGCCGCCAAAGAGCTGGCGGAAGACCCGGTTGTATTCCACGGCGATCTTCTGGAACTGGTCCTTGAACTGCCTGCGCATGGCCTCGTCCAGCTCCGCAATGATGCCCTCGAGCTTGCGGGCTCCCTCCACCAGGTCGTCGTGCTGTCCCTTGAGGAAGGTATAGCGTTCGTTGACCTCGCGGAATTCCTCGATTGCGTTGGGATTGATGCTGCCCAGAGACCGGATCTGCTTCTTGAGCTCATCCGCCTGTCTGTGGAGCTCTCCGATATCCACCGGGTCTTCATAGCGCAGCGCCGCAGCCTCCGCCACCGAAAGCTCGTAGGTCTCCCACATATAGGCGGTCATGGAAGCCAGCCCCTCCTCCAGACGTTCGATCCTGGAAGTAAAGCGCAGGCATTCCTTTTCCAGATCCGTGATCCTGGCCGAAAGCTTCTCCCGGCTGGCATAGAGATTTTTCTGGTCTGCGCCCAGTTTTTCCTTTTCCTGGTTCTGCTCCTTTAAAAGATCCCGTCCGGCGTCCCGGTCGCTCCCGGAAGCATCCAGCTTATCCTGCTGCTCGCGGATCCGTTCCTCCTTTTCCCGGATTTCTTCTACGGCCCCCGCGATAGAGGCTTCCACCTCGCGAAGGTCGGCCAGGAAACGGTCTATTTCTCCCTGCAGCCTCTCATGGCTCTGCTGCTCGAAGCCGGCCTGCTGCAGGGCCTTTTCCAGACGGATGGTCCAGTCGGCCGCTTCCTTCTTGCAGGCCTCTTCCCTGGTCTGGAGCTCTGTCAGCTCCCCTTCCAGGGCCGCAGAGGTCTTTGAAAGGTCCTCCTCCGCCTGAAGGGATTTCTCCAGATCCCCCTGGCAGGTCTCCTGCTGGTCCCGGAGCTCTTTGATCTGCAGGGTGAGGAGCTCCTCTTCCCTTCGCATCTCTTCCTCAGAACCGGTCATTTCCTGGACCTTCTGCCGCTCTGCGATCATGTTCATCCGGACCGTGTTCTGTTCGATGCGTTTTTGCTGCTCTTCCCGGACCGCCTTGTCGGCCTCCAGACGAAGGGCGTTTCGTTCCTGCTTGATCTGATCGATCAGGTCTTCGGCCTCGTCCACCGCCTTCTGACAGGCGGCTTCCCTGGCCCTGAGCTCTTCGATCTCCCGCCTTCTGCCCAGCAGATTGCTGCTGTTCTTAAAGGTACCGCCGCTGATGGAGCCCCCCGGCATGAAAAGCTCTCCGTCCAGGGTCACCAGACGGATGGACTGCTTGTATTTGCGGGAAACTCTGACAGCGTTTTCATAGCTGTCCACCACCACGGTCCGGCCAAGAAGATTGACCGCCACGTCCCTGTACTGGTCCTGGATGGCCACCAGGGTATCGGCCGTGCCGATGACCCCGCTCTCCGAGAGGACTTCCCTTCTGGAGAAGGCCTGGGAGGACCGGATGGCCGTAAGAGGCAGGAAGGTGGCTCTGCCGGCCCTGTCTCTCTTGAGCATGTCGATCATGGCTCTGGCGGTTTCTTCATCCTTTGTGACGACGTTCTGGATGCTGCCGCCCAGGGCAATATCGATGGCCGTCTCATATTCCTTACGGGTGCTGATGAGGTCTGCCACAACGCCGATCAGACCGGGCTGGGAGTGCTTATGCTCCATGACCCTGCGTACGGCGCCGCCAAAGCCCTCGTAGCGCTCCGCCATATTGACGATGGCGTTGACCCGGGACCTGGCCTCATGGACCTGGCTCTGGTGCTTCCTGAGGTCTTCATCGGCCCTGGTCAGCTTTCCCTTGCAGGCAAAGATCCTGCCCTCCAGGTCCTTTTGTCTGGCCTGGTTCTCTTTGATCTCCCCGCTGATTTCCTCGAAGCGCTTTTGCAGCTCTTCGATCCGTCTGGCCTGGACCGATTCCGTATCCCTGGCCTTGGAAAGCTGGTCCTCCAGCTCCTTCTTTCGCTTCTCAGACTGCTCGATCCTGGTCTGGGCCGAAGCCAGTCTGGACTTGATGGAGCCTCTCTCGTCGATCAGATCCAGCACGCCGATCCTGGCCGCATCCAGCTTTCCGCTCCTGTCGGCGATGGCGTCCTGCAGAGAGCGAAGCTCCCTGTCCGCCTGGTCTGCCCCTGCCCGGATCCGGGCCAGGGTCTCCTCCGCCGCATCCTTTCTGGTGGTCAGCTGGTCCATTTCCTCGGACCGGGACCGGATCTGGTCCTGGAGCTGGTCCCTGCGGGCAGTAAAGTGGTCCCTGGAGGATTTGGCAGAAGCGATCTGCTCCCTGCAGACACGGATGTCCGCCTCCAGGGCGTTTCTGACGATATCCGCGTCCGAGATCCTGGACCTTGTCTCTTCGATCTGCTTTTCCAGCTCCTCCAGACGCTCCTGGACCTCCTGGTAGGCGCTGCCCGCCTGGTCGTATTCCGTCCTGGCAGCAGTCAGGTCTGCGTCGGCGATGCCGGATTTTTCCTTCATATCGGAAAGACGCTCCATATTCCTGCGGTTTTCGATCAGGAAGATATTGGCGTCCACCGTCTTCAGGGTCTCTTTGATATCCAGGAATTCCCTGGTCTTTTTGGCCTGCTTTTCCAGAGGGCCCACCTGGCTCTCCAGCATGCCCAGCATATCCGAGATCCTGGTCAGATTGTCCTTTTCGCTCTCCAGCTTCTTTAAGGAAGCGGCCTTGCGGCGCTTGAATTTGACGATGCCCGCAGCTTCATCAAAGAGCTCTCTTCTGTCCTCGGGCTTGTCCGACAAAATCCTCTCGATCTGGCCCTGGCCGATGATGGAGTAGCCCTCCTTGCCGATGCCCGTATCGTAGAAGGCCTCCTGGATGTCCTTGAGGCGGCAGGGCGCGCCGTTGATCATATATTCGCTCTCGCCGGATCGATAGAGCCGCCTGGCCACCGTCACCTCCTCATAGGGAAGGGGCAGCACATGGTCTGCATTGTCCAGGGTGATGGCCACATAGGCAGAGCCCAGGGGCCTTCGCAGCTCTGTGCCCGCGAAGATGACGTCCTGCATGGAGGATCCCCGGAGGGACTTGACCTTCTGCTCGCCAAGGACCCACCGGACAGCGTCCGCCACATTGCTCTTGCCGCTGCCGTTGGGCCCTACAATGGCCGTGATCCCGTTATGAAATTTGAATTCTATTTTGTTTGCAAAGGATTTGAATCCTTGGATTTCTATGCTTTTTAAATACACTTTTGTTTTTCTCAGGTCTTATGCATGGATGTAAGGTAGCGGTAGGCAGCGTCCTGCTCGGCCGCCTTTTTGGACTTTCCTCTTCCCCGGGCCGTAAGGACCTCGTCGATATAGAGGCCGCTGATATATTCCGACTCGTGCTCGGGGCCGATCCGGTCCAGCACCTCATAGCGTATCCTTCTGCCTTCTCTCTGGATCTCCTCCTGGAGAATGGACTTGCCGTCATAAAAATACTGCTTATGGTCGATATCGTTCAGGATATGGGCCATAACAAAATTCCGGACGGCGGGCAGGTCGTCGCTGTCCAGATACATGGCCCCGATCAGGGCTTCCACGACGTCGCACAAAACGGCGTCCTTCTCCCGGGTCATGCCGGCCTCGGCCCCTCTTCCCAGTCGGATATAGGCTCCCAGGCCCAGCTCTCTGGCGCAGGCCGAAAGGGCCGCTTCACAGACCAGGGAGGCCCGGAGCTTGGAGAGGCGTCCTTCCTTCATGTCGGGATACTTATGAAATAAAAAAGCGCTGGAAATCATTTCCAGTACAGCATCTCCCAGAAATTCCAGACGTTCATAGTCACTGTATTTATGTATCTTCTGTTCATTGGCATATGAGGAATGGGTCAGAGCGCATTCCAGCAGATACCGGTCTTTAAAATGGTAGCCTATGGTACTCTCAAGCTTTGACAGGGATGGCAGCTGCATTTTGGCGATTTCCTCCCCGGCAGACCTCAAATCCGTTCCGGGGTCCTGCCGGATTTCATGAAAAGACGGCAGCAGGGACTTGCTCCCCGCTGCCAGCCTCAAATTTTCATTGTTTCTTACATCAGGCGCCTTCTACGGCAGCCTTGATCAGATCATAAGCCTGACCCACTGTTTCAATACTGGTAATGGAATCCGTATCCACAGTCAGGTCAAATTCTTCTTCGATTCCCATTACAATCTGCGCAACATCCAGAGAATCTGCTCCCAGATCGTCGGTAAAAGTAGTATCCGGTGTGATTTCATCCTCGGATACGCCCAGTACGTCTACGATGATCGCAACTAATTTCTTGAATTCCTGATCCATAGTTAACCCCCCTGTTTACAGTATTTATTGAAAAATTGTTCCTTACTGATCCTGCCGGCCGGCCCTGCTGCGAAGGTCTACGCCTGTGGTGAACTGCTCGGTAACACGTTTTTCCTTGAAGTCAATACACTGTGTGCAGGCGATTTCGATCTCCCTGGCTTTGGAATTGCCATGGGCCTTCACGACCAGGCCCCGCAGTCCCAGCATGGGCGCGCCGCCATAATTGGAAGCGTCAAAACCTGACACCAGTGATTTCAGAGAATCCTTGATCAGCAGGGCACCGATCTTGGATTTCAGAGAAGACATGAGGGCGTCCTTCACGCTGTGCAGCAGCATGGAAGCTGCGCCTTCGTAGGTCTTCAGCAGTACATTGCCGGCAAAGGCATCGCAGACCACCACGTCGGCTCCGCCGGCGGGTACGTCTCTTGCTTCGATATTGCCGATGAAATTGATTCCCCTGCAGGTCTTCAGAAGGGGATAGGTCTCCTTGACCAGGGCGTTGCCCTTTTCCTCCTCCGTACCCACATTCAGAAGCGCGACTCTGGGATTCATATTTCCGGTCATGTTGGAGAAATAGATCGATCCCATCTGGGCGAACTGGACCAGCTGAGAGGGCTTGGCGTCCATATTGGCGCCGCAGTCGACCAAAAGAACAGGACCTTTGGCGGTGGGCAGCACAGGGGCCAGGGGCGATCTTTCAATCCCCTTGATCCTGCCTACCAGAAGCTGTCCGCCTGCCAGCGCGGCGCCGGTGGAGCCGGCTGTCACAAAGGCATCACATTCGCCGTTTTTAACCAGGCGCAGACCCTTCACCATCGAAGAGTCCTTCTTGTTGCGGATGGCGTCCACAGGGGATTCCCCCATTTCGATCACTTCCGAAGCATGGCAGACCCGGATCCTGTCCTCCGGATACTCTCCGCAGGCAAGGAGCTCTTTCCTGATTTCCTCTTCCCTGCCCACCAGGGTGATGCAAAGCTGGGCGTTGTTTCTTACTGCATTCACGCCGCCCCGAACGATTTCTGCAGGGGCGTTGTCGCCTCCCATTGCATCGAGTGCTACATTTACATATTCCATTTTTCTCTGACTGCCTTTCATGCACCTGTCCGGTGCTAGCATTACTATACTAGAATCATAGTGTGAATGCAAGAAAAAGACCTCTGGAACCAGGTTCCAGAGGTCATGTTGCTTCTGTTATTCAAAAAAGAATTAGTCTTCTGCTTTAATAATTTCTTTTTTGTTATAAGAACCGCAGCTCTTGCATACCCTGTGAGGCATCATAAGAGCGCCGCACTTTGTGCATCTTACAAGAGTCGGAGCAGACATTTTCCAATTTGCTCGTCTCATGTCTCTATGACTTCTTGAAGATTTATTCTTAGGACAGATCGACATTGTTACACCTCCTTACCTTCTAAGTGGTCACACAAATGGTATTATACGAAGGTGCCCTGCTTTTGTCAACGAGAAATTCCGGCTTATTTTTCGCTTATTTTACGAGTGCGTAGGTTTCTCTTGCAATGGCAAGTTCTTCATTTGTGGCGATTGCATAGACTGCGACTTTGCTGTCGTCCTTGGAGATCTTAACAACATCACCGCGCTCTTTGTTGGCTTCCTCACAGTAGTCAACGCCCAGGTATCCCAGATAGCCCAGGATCTTCTCACGGACGAAGGGGCTGTTCTCGCCGATGCCTGCGGTAAAGGCGATCACATCCACGCCGTTCATGGCGGCTGCATAGGCGCCGACATACTTGGCGACTCTGTAGCAGAAGGCGTCTACTGCCAGCTGTGCATATTCATTGCCTTCCTTGTAGGCGCTTTCCAGATCACGGAAATCGGAAGAAAGGTTGTTGGACAGAGCCTGGACGCCGGACTTCTTGTTGAGTACGGAAACGACCTGTGCAGCTGTCATGTTTTCCTTGCCGGCAATGAATTCGACAATGGCGGGATCCAGGTCACCGGATCTGGTGCCCATGATCAGGCCTTCCAGAGGGGTCAGACCCATGGAGGTGTCAACGCACTTGCCGTTCTTGACTGCGGAAATGGAAGCACCGTTGCCCAGATGGCAGACGATGGTCTTGATGGAGTCATAGGGCTTGCCGACGACTTCTGCGACCTTCTTGGAAACGAAGGAGTGGCTGGTGCCATGGAAGCCGTATCTTCTTACCTTGTACTTATTGTAGTACTCCAGGGGAAGGGCATACATATAAGCCTTGGAGGGCATCGTCTGATGGAAAGCGGTATCGAATACAGCTACCTGGGGGGTGCCCGGCATCAGATCCTGGCAGGCTCTTACGCCGATCAGATTTGCAGGGTTGTGCAGGGGAGCCAGATCGGAAACGCTCTCGATGGCCTTGATGACTTCATCGTTGATCAGAACGGAGGAAGTGAAGGCTTCGCCGCCATGAACGATACGATGGCCGACTGCACCGATCTCAGCCAGGGTGGTAACGCCCTTGGCAGGATCTGTGACCGCTTCGATCACGAGGCTGATGCCCTTGTTGTGATCCGGGATGGCGACATCGATCTTCTCTTTGCCGAGGCCGTCCTTGACGTTCTCATAAGTAAAGGATCCGTCGATTCCGATTCTCTCGCAGAGGCCCTTGGCAAGAAGCTCCTCTGTAACAGCGTCGATGACCTGATACTTCAGAGAGGAAGAACCGCAGTTGATAACTAAAATCTTCATATAATTACCTCCGGATGATCAATTCTTGGAATCAGCCATCTGTGCCTGTACGGCAGTAATGGCAACAACGCCGACGATGTCTTCCCAGGAGCAGCCGCGGGACAGGTCGTTGACGGGCTTTGCAATACCCTGAAGCATGGGGCCGAAGGCCTCAGCCTTGCCAAGACGCTGGGTCAGCTTGTAGCCGATGTTGCCTGCATCCAGGTTGGGGAAAATAAGAACGTTGGCCTTGCCGGCGATCTCGGAACCCTTGGCTTTGGATTTTGCAACAGAGGGAACGATGGCGGCATCCAGCTGCAGTTCGCCGTCGATTGCCAGGGAAGGATATCTTTCCTTGGCGATCCTTGTTGCCTCGACGACCTTGTCGACCAGTGCATGCTTGGCGCTTCCCTTGGTGGAATGGGACAGCATGGCGACATAGGGCTCACCGCCGATCATGGCGCGGAAGGAATCTGCAGAAGAATAAGCGATCTCAGCCAGCTCTTCGGAGGTAGGATCCTGGTTCAGGCCGCAGTCTGCGAAAACGAAGGAGCCGTTGGAGCCGTACTTGCAGTCCGGAACGTCCATGACGAAGAAACCGGAAACCAGCTTGCAGCCGGGGGCTGTCTTGAGGATCTGCAGTGCAGGACGAAGTGTATCGGCTGTTGCATGGCAGGCGCCTGCGACCATACCGTCGGCGTCGCCGCACTTGACCATCATGACTGCATAGAAAAGGTAATCGCTCTTGAGAAGGTCTCTTGCCTGCTCAATGGTCATGCCTTTTTTCTTACGTAATTCACAGAGCAGCTCTGCATATTCCTCGAACTTGGAATCTGTATCGGGATCTACAACTTTCAGACCATCCAGGTTGATCTCCAGCCAGCCTGCACCGTCCAGAATTTTCTCTTCATTACCGACCATGATCACATCTGCAAGTCCTTCTTCCATGATGTGTGCGGCAGCGATCAGGGTACGTCTGTCCTTGGATTCAGGAAGCACGATCCTCTTAACATCAGCTCTGGCTTTTTCCTTAATACCATCAATAAATGCCATTTGAAACTCCCTTCTCTATGCATAGCAATGCAAATTTTAGTTCATGAGCCAATTTTACTACTTTCAAAAATTGTATACAAGGACAGGCATCTTAAAAAGTTTTAAAATCGGGTACTAAAATCGATACATTCTTTGTCATTTATTTCACGAGCCGCCAGGCAAAACATACCTTTTCGTTATACGCCCCCGGCCATGCAGAGCGGCGCCGGAAATGCTATACTGGACCAAAGAAACAAAAGACCCTTTCCGGGCTCCTACCGGCCAGGGCAGCGAGGTATTTTTATGAAAACGACCGCCGTCATTATGGAATGCAATCCCTTTCACGAGGGCCACGCCTATATCCTGGAAAGAGCCAGAAGGGAGACAGACTGCGACTGCCTTCTGGTCCTCATGAGCGGAAATTATGTGCAGCGGGGAGAAGCCGCCGTCTTCTCCAAGCAGGTTCGGACCAGAGCCCTTTTGGAGCACGGCGCAGACCTGGTCCTGGAGCTGCCCCTCCCCTATGCCACGGGAAGCGCCGAATACTTTGCAGGCGGCGCCGTTTCCATCCTGGACAGGCTCCATGCCGATACCCTGGTATTCGGCTCGGAGACCGGGGACCGGGAGGCCCTCCTGGAGGCGGCCCGTCTCCTCTCCAGAGAGGACGAAGATTTTCAGAGGGTCCTGCAAAAGAGCCTCAGGCAGGGCCTCTCCTATCCGGCCGCCAGGGCGGCGGCCCTCAGAGAGCGGGGCCTTTCTTCCTTTGCGAAGGCCGGTCCCAACGACCTTCTTTCCGCCGAATATATAAAGGCCCTTCTTTCCAGAGGCAGCGCCATGCAGGTCCATCCTGTCAGACGGATCTCTGCTGACAGTGCCACCAGTCTCCGAAGGAGGATCCTGGAAGCCCCCTCTTCCCCTCTTCCCGCCCTGACAGAGGCCCAGATGGCGGAAAATACAGGGAGGCTTTCTGCTTCTCCGGATCTCTTTTCCGGTCCCCTGCTCCACGCCCTCTGGCAGAGCGCCTCCCTGGAAGGGGGCCTGGAAGCCTATCCCGATCTGACTCCGGACCTGGCCAACCGGATCCGGGCCCTTTTGCCCTCCTACCGGTCCTGGTCCTCCTTCTGCGCCCTTTTAAAGACCCGGAACGTCACCTATACCCGGATCTCCCGCTGCCTGCTCAAGGTCCTGCTGGACCTGAAAAAGGAAGACCTGGACCGCTGGATCCAGGCCGGCTGGTGCGGCTATGTCAGGGTCCTGGGCTTTCGAAGAGCCTCCGCCTCCTGCCTGGGGGCGCTGGAGAGGGAATCGGACCTCCACCTTGTCAAAAAGCTGTCCTCTCCGGGCCTGCAGGACCCTCTGTGGCTCTCTCTTCTGCAAAAGGAGACCGCTGCCGATCTCCTCTACCATCTGGTCACAGAAAAAGAGCGCCCGGTCCGCAGCGAGTACGAACAGGCGCTCGTGATGATCTGATTATTTTTCAGGGACCATCTTCCGATAGATGTCAAAGGTCTCCTGGTCATAGGCCACCATAAAAACGGTCATGCCGTAGGCGGGATTTTTCCGGATCCAGTCCGTGACCGCCTTCAGGGCAACGCCGGCCGCCTCCTCCTTGGGATAGCCGTAAATGCCGGTGGAAATGGCGGGGAAGGCGATGGAATGGAGGCCCTTCTCCATGGCCAGGTCCAGAGAGTTGGTATAGGCTGCGGCCAGAAGCGTGCTGTCCTCGGCCGTGCCGTGGTAAACAGGTCCGACGGCATGGATCACATGGCCGGCAGGAAGGCCATAGCCGCCCGTGATCACGGCGCTCCCTGTATTGCAGCCGCCGATCTCTGCGCATTCTCTGGCCAGTTCCGGACCGGCCGCGGCGTGGATGGCGCCGCATACGCCGCCGCCCGGGGTCAGGGCGCTGTTGGCTGCATTGACAATGCATTCCGCCTTGATCTTTGTGATATCTCCCTTGACAAAGGTAATCTTGTTGCCGGGCTTTTTCACAGCCCCCTCCAGGGCCTTCAGGATGCCCCGCACCACCTCGGCTGTAAGGGGCACGGAGGTCTGCCTGTCTGCAGGATTCAGCACCAGGCCGGCCACGGCAGGCTGCCCCTTCTCGGAGGCGGCGACCCGCCGGAGGATATCCCGCAGGGGCATGGAGGCTACAAAGGCCTGCTTGCTGCCGGTCTTTTTGAGCTGGTCCTCACTGGTGAAAACAGGCTGCCAGAATTTGTCGTCTGCAGGCGATTTGAGAAGCTGCAGCTGGAGCCTGGGTTTCCCTTCCTCAGACCCGGGGGCAGGTCTTGCCGGGACCAGGACCCTGGCGTTCTCCGCGCATCTGGCCGCGATGGTCCCCACCAGGCCCGCATAATTGGCCTGGCTCCGGTCCCTGTTCCAGGCCCGGATCTTTTCCTCCAGAGGCTCGTTCCCCACAGCCTTCATCTGGCTGGGCACAGGGCCCTGGCTTTTAGGCTGCAGAGCCTGCTCCCACCTGGCTTTTCTTTCCGGGTCAGCTTCTCTGGCCCTTCTGTCTTCCTCCACCTTTTTGTCGAACCGGTCCAGGATCTCCAGCAGGTCGCTGGTCAGCATGTCGCGGGCGGCCGCCTTCAGGTCCTCCGGGACCCCGAAGAGGGCTTCCGCCATGGAGCCGGCGATACAGGTGAGGGTATCCGAATCTCCGCCCAGAGAAACGGCGGTCCGGATCACGTCTTCAAAATCCTCTCCCTCCAAAAAGGCCGTCATGGCTTCGGGCACGGTCTCCTGACAGGATTCCACATGATGATAGGTGGGCCGGATCTGGTCGCAGGTCCTGGTCAGATCGTATTTATACTGGTCCGTGACGAATTTACGGATAAAGTCCTTGTCCTTTCCATGCAGGGCCAGGAAGATGGCCGCCGCCACCGAGACGGCGCCCTTTACGCCCTCGGGATGGTTATGGGTCACCTCTGCGCTCAGGCGGGCCACATGGAGCATTCTGCCAAAGTCGTCCTGGATCAGCCACGGAATGGCGGAGACCCGCATAGCAGACCCGTTCCCATAGGACTGATAGGGCTTTGGCGCATCGTCATAGAGCCAGGCGCTGAACTTGACACCGTAGCCGGCAAAGGGATAGCGCCTGCCGATGGTCTGCATGGATTCCACCAGGGCGGCCTTGATTGCCTCGTCAGAGGCGTCGGTGCCGGCCCGCATCAGGGCGTCCGCCACCGCCAGGGTCATGATGGAGTCGTCCGTGAATTCAGACCGGTCCGAGAACAGGTCGAATTCCTTGGTCTTGATATTGTGTGAATCGAATTCGTAGGGACTGCCGATGATGTCCCCCAGTATTGCTCCGTACATTTATTCTTCCTCCAATAAAAACCGGCTGACGGCCCTTGCGGCTCCGTCATGCTGGTTGTCTTCCGTAATATAATCCGCCGCCTCCTTGATATGGGGGGAAGCGTTCCCCATGGCCACCGAAAGACCGGCCCTCTGCAGAAGGTTCAGATCGTTGTCGCTGTCTCCGGCCGCCAGGATCTCCTCCCGGCCGATCCCCAAAAGCCCTGCCAGGAACAAAAGGGCGTCTCCCTTGCCTGCCCCGGCGTGGGTGATCTCCAGATCCGTCTTCCAGGGAAGGATCACATGAAGGCCCTCCAGGATGGCAAGTCTCTCTCGGACTCTTTCCCTGTCCGTGGCTTCCCTGCACATGATGGAAATGTTCTCAAAGCCCCGCTCTTCCCTTTTGATCAGGTCCTCCAGGGACCTTGTCTTTTTCCGGCTGGCATCGATGTAGGGCATGACGGGCGTTCCCAGGAAGCGGGCCCTGAGCTTTTCGTAGTCCTCCGGCACATGGTAGCCAAAGCCCCCGGTGAAGACCTCCCGGATGGCGGGAATCCCCTCCGTACAGGCAAGGACCTCCAGCACAAGGCCCGGCGCCATCAGGGTCTCCTGAAGGACCTCTTTCTTCTCCAGGTCATAGACCATGGCCCCGTTGGAGGTGATGCAGTAGCGGACCCCGGGGAGAGACCGCACGCTCTCTGGCACTCCCGCCAGGGGCCTCCCGGTGACCGGTACGATCCTGGCGCCGGCCCTGGCCGCCTTCCCAAGGACCTCTGCGGTATAGGCTGATATGCTTTTGTCCTGCCTGAGCAGCGTGCCGTCCAGGTCCAGTCCGACCATTCTGATCAAGGAAGCGCCTCCTTTCCGGATGTCCGAAAACCATTATAGCATCCAATGTCCCTTCTGCTAAGAAGCCTTAGGCTCTTTTGATGCAATTCACAATATTTTATCAAAAACCAGGCCTCATTTTTATCAAAATTTTTAAGAATGTTACATTTATTTTTCAGAAAATGATGCTACAATAGATTCCGATACGGGAAAAGCCCGTTTATATATAAAAAAAACAGCCTTTCAGAGAAAGGATTCATATAGATTATGTCAGAATACACCCTGCCCGATTACACCGGGTTTCTTCGTTATCATACAAAATGGAACCGTAAAAACCTGGGCCCCTACGAAGAAGAGCTCTTCGAGCTCTTTGGAGAGAACGGAATCCGCTGCCAGAAGCTTGTAAAGCTCCAGGGACCCGCCATGACCCGCTTTATCGTAACCCCCGACAGCCGGGCCGACCAGAAAAAGCTCTGCGGCCTCAAACCCTACTACAAAGTCATCTTCGAACGAAAGGACGTAACCGTCTATCCCCATAAGGGAAGGACCTATATTGATGTTCCCTGGCAGAGCGACGCTGTCTGGCTGGGGGATCTTCTGGTATCCGAATCCTATACGACCTCCCGCGGCCTGCCCGCGGCTGTCGGCATGTCTCTTTCCAGAAAGGGCATCTTTGTGGACCTGACGGACATCGCCACGCCCCACCTTCTGGTCAGCGGCAGCAGATCCGAGGGGATCGGGACCTTTCTGCATGGACTGGTGCTCTCCCTCCTCCTTAACCACAGGCCGGGGGATGTTTCCTTCTGGCTCTGCGGGGATGCGTCGGTGAGCTTTTCCCAGTACAGCTCCCTGTCCAATGTCCGGGTCTGCGAGGACGAGCCCGGCACCCGGAAGATGATCAAGGACGCCCTTTCCCTGATCCACAGGCGCCTGGACCTCCTGGCCCGGGCCGGCTGCGAGTCCATCTATGACTATGACAGGTCCATGGACCACATCATTCTGGTCATCAACGACGGGGACGCCCTTTTGTCCCACCGCCGGAGGGAGATCAGCCGGATCCTGACGGACCTCCTCTCCTTTGGTCCCGAGACCGGCGTGCATGTGATCTTTCATGCGGAGCACCCTGCCTGCGCCGCAGACCTTCTGGATTTCTTCCAGGCCATCGCCTGCTTCCGCACCGCTTCCAAGGAGGATTCCGTCTTTCTTCTGGGATCCGATCTGGCCTGGCATCTGGGCGGCAGGGGCGAGCTCTACCTGCTGGACGGCTATCATGAGGAGCCCCGCTTTCTGCAGGGAGCCGGCATCACCTTCCTGGAAATAAAAAGAGCTGTCCAGGAGTTATCCGTTCATTCCGATCAGATCTCCGGGACAGTCCCTCAGTCCATGGGCTTCTGGCAGAAGCTCTTTGCCCGGGTATGACCGGGCCCTACTTATGGCCAAAAGCTCATTCATTGTCACTTATGCTCTTAAGCGCTGCCTTCTGCAGCGCTTTTTTTGCGTCCGAAAAGCCCAGCATGACCGAGACCAGGGCATCCAGATAGGTGCCAAGGACGATCACCGGGAGTGAGACCAGGTGATCGATCATGTCATAGGAGGGCAAAAGGCCTGCGCAGTCCAGTCCAAAGCGGAACCAGACCTCTCCGCTGTCCACATCCATCAGGAAGGCCCCGAAATTCAGGGCCGCATTCAGGCGGAGAACAAACTCCATGGTCTCCCGCAGGGCCCCTCTCTCACAGACCAGGGCGATCCTGGTCTCCGAGATCAGGGTCGTAGCGCCGACGCTGATCTCCATCTGGGCCTGCCTGAGCCGGCTCTCCAGGGGGATCGTCAGACTGAAGGTCCCCTCGTCCTGATCAAAGCGGCTGCGGTAGCGGTTCATTTCAAAGTAGCGCTCCAGGGCCGCTGCCATTTCTTTCGAATATTCTGCCACAGACAGCCTCCTTTCTTCCTGCTCAGGATCCGAATCCGTATCTGGACTGGCTGCGGGTCTTCTCATTCATGCTTTCGTTCCGCTCCCTGCAGGCTGTGCGGAAGTCCTCCCGCAGAATCTCCAGGCCTTCCTTGCCCCTGCCCTCCATCTGGACCCGGAGGATGGCGTAGGACCTGGTCTTTTCAAAGAGATTCTGGAGGAATCTGGCGTTGGCCAGCTTCAGGTCCTTCAGATCCAGGGAGGCGAAATAGGCTTCCACATCCTCTTCAAGGCCCTGCCCGGCCTTCAGGCCGTTTTTGGCGATCATCTGCATAAAGATCCTGGCCATGGTATCGGCTTCATAGTCTTCAAAGCGGACCAGGGTGGGAATGCAGGCGCAGAGGGCCGGATATTTCTTCCGCAGCTTCTCCAGGCGCTTTGCGTCTCCCGCAAAGATCACCACACAGTCTCCGGAATGGGTCTCCAGGAAGGTGGTCAGTACGTTGACGGCCTTGAAGGCAAAGTCTCTGCTGTCCGCCTCGATGGTATAGGCCCTGCCCCGCTCCGTGTCTTCGATCTTCTCGATTTCCGGCCGTCTTGTCTCCTCTTCCTCCAGGAAGGCGTCCAGATCATCGATCAGAAGAACGCTGCCTATGGCGTCCCTGCAGATGGTCATGGATGCAGGCACGGACATGCCGATCTCCGGTACCACCAGATCGCAGGCCCGGTGCTCGAACAAAAGGCCCCGTTCCAGAAAGCCTCTCTCCCGCAGCATCAGGGCCAGGATCCTGGCCGCCAGGCTCCTGCCGGTCCCGCTTTCTCCTTCAAAGAAGATGCCGGAATACATGGGCTCCTTTTTGTCCGCTGCGCCGGTCAAAGCGTCTGCCGCAGCCCGAAGCTGGGCCTCCACCTTCTCAAAGCCGGCCAGGGACCGGAGAATGTCCTCCGAACTCTTATTCCAGATCCTGCTGCGGACCATTTCCTTCAAATCTTCCCCGGTAATGGTCCTGCTGCCGGGACGGATCCCTCTGGCAGCCGCCCGGAGCCGCAGATAGACCATTTCGTCAAAGATCCGGTCCGCTGTCCGGATGCCCTGGAAGCGGCCGTCGGATTTTTCCTCCGCGATCCTTTCATAGAAGGTCTGCCAGGCGCTCTCGTCCGCATGCAGGTCCATCTCCTCCAGCTCCTCCTCCACAAGCCTTTTCAGCTCCGGAAGGGAGACCGGCACAAAGCTGACGGTCCGGACATACATGATCTCGGACAGGACCGAAGCGATCCGCTCCAGGACGTTCTGCTCCAGGCAGGGCACGGTGAAGACATAGATCACGTTGTCTGTATTTTCCTGGAGGGAGGCCAGGAACTGGCCAAATTCCGGGGCGTCGATCCGCTCTGTCCATTCGCTGATGTCCAGGGCGACGATGATATCGGAGGAAAGCACGATGGAGGCGCTGAAGGATTCCAGCACGTCCTGGGTCTGGTTGTTGCCAAGAATGTTCTCGGCGGCGTTCTTGCCCATGGACATCTGCATCATGCTGGAAAGAGGGACCTTCCTCTTGACGACTCTCGCCGCGGGAAAAAGCCCGTCCTCCCTGAGGAGCTCTGCAAAAAGATCCAGGGAAAGGCCCAGCATCTCCCTGGAATCGCAGCTCATCAGATAGGATCTGGAGACCAGGGTATCCCTGGCTTCCTCCCGGATCAGGCCTGCCGCCATGGCGTGGATCTCCTCGCAGAGGCTGATGAATTCCCCGGCCCCGCAAAGGCTCCTTATGGAATCCATGGCGGACCGGGCGGCCCCGGCATTTTCGGAGGGCATCTCCGGCAGGTCCCCGGTCCCCTCCACCGCCTCGTCCGGGGCGGCAAAAAATTCAAAGAGGGCCTTTGCCTCCTCCTTTTCGATCCCGAAGGCCTTGGAGAGGATCTCCGCCACCTGGTCTGCCAGGTCTTCGGGCGGCAGGTCCTTTTCATCCGTCCGCACCGTCAGCACAAAGCTCTGGCTGTCAATGAGCTTTGCCTTTTCTATCTTTTTCAGGGCATCCGCCAGAAGCGTCCCGGGAAGGACCTTGTCATAAAAATGCTCTTTAACAAACTCTTCATTCAGTCTGATCTGTATATACATGACTTATTCCTTTCCGGAGTGAGATCCTCCTTCAGGGCATCAGGCGTTCATACAAAAGCTCCACGGATCCTTCCCCGGCCCCGCGGTTTTTCCGGCCCGGGTGCTCGCCGATCTTCTGCATGCCAAGCTTTTCCATGGTCCTGACGGAAGCTGTATTTTCCCTGTCGCAGCTGGCCTGAAAGCGCCGGATCCCATACTTGTCATGGAAATAGTCCATCAGGCCCTGGGCCGCTTCGGGTCCAAAGCCGTGTCCCCAGAAGCTCTTTCGTATGATCCATCCCATCCTTGCCCCCTCCTGGGGCGTCTCCCCGGAAAAGGACAGATTGACCGCGCCGATCTGCTCGTCCCGGTAAAGGACAGCGAATTCAAAGGAGGAGGGTTCCTCCTTTGCCCATTCCTTTTCGGCCTTTTCCAGAAAGCGCAGGGTCTCCGCTTCGTCCCGGTTGGGAAGATGGAGCATATATCTGGTATTTTCCGGGTCCAGGGCATAGGCGCTGGTGGTGATCAGAAAATCCGGCCCCAGGGGCACAAGGCGCAGGTAGGGTGTTTCGATTTCAATATACATCTTGCTTCTCCAGAGGCTTTATGCGCGCCCGAAAGTCTCGGCGATCCTGTCGGCCACATAGACGCCGCTGGCGGAGGCGTGCGACAGGGAGTGGGTCACGCCGCTGCCGTCTCCGATCATATAGAGTCCCTTATGGGCCGTCTCCAGATGCTCGTTCAGCTCCACCTCCATGTTGTAGAACTTGACCTCTACGCCATAGAGAAGGGTGTCGTCGTTGGCCGTGCCGGGGGCGATCCGGTCCAGGGCGTAAATCATTTCAATGATGCCGTCCAGGATCCGCTTGGGCAGGACCAGGCTCAGATCGCCGGGCGTTGCCTTCAATGTCGGCTGGACCATGCCCTCCAGGATCCTTTTGGGCGTGCTGCGCCTGCCTCTTTCCAGGTCGCCGAAGCGCTGGACAATGACGCCGCCTCCCAGCATGTTGGAAAGCCTGGCGATGGATTCGCCGTAGCCGTTGCTGTCCTTGAAGGGCTCGGAGAAGTGCTTGGCCACCAGGAGGGCGAAGTTGGTATTGTTGGTCTTTCTGGATTCGTCCTCAAAGCTGTGGCCGTTGACGGTGATAATGCCGTTGGTGTTCTCATTGACCACGATGCCCCTGGGATTCATGCAGAAGGTCCGGACATTGTCTTCAAATTTCCTGGTCCGGTAGACGATCTTGCCTTCATAGAGCTCGTCGGTGATCTCGGAGAAGATGGCGGCGGGGAGCTCCACCCGGACGCCGATGTCCACCCGGTTGGACCGGGTCTTGAGATTCAGGTCCCGGCAGACCTTCTCCAGCCATTTGCTGCCGCTGCGGCCGGCGGATACGATGCACTGGGAGGCCTCAAAGACCTTCTCCTGCCCCTTTCCTCCGGCGTGGGCCGCAAAGCCACTGTCTGTCTTTATCAGTTCCTCCACCCGGGTGTCAAAGAAGAAGTCCACCTTATCCCTGAGACAGGCGTAGAGATTTTCCAGGACCACATAGTTGATGTCGGTGCCCAGGTGGCGGACCGAAGCCTCCAGCAGCTGCAGGCCGTTGGTCATGCATTTCTTTTTCAGGGCCGTTCCGGCCGTGGAATACATCTGGGTCCCCCCGCCGCCGTAGGAGACGTTGATCTCATCCACATAGTGCATAAGGGACAGGGCCTTCTCCCGGCCGATGTATTCATAAAGGGTGCCGCCGAAATCGTTGGTGATATTGTACTTGCCGTCCGAAAAAGCCCCGGCCCCGCCGAATCCGTTCATGATGGAACAGGTCGGGCAGTTGATGCAGGTCTTGATCTTCTTCCCGTCAATGGGGCATTTCCTTTTCTCCAGGGTATGGCCGGCTTCGATCACGGCGATTTTCAGATCGGGGCGTTTCATGACCAGCTCATAGGCGGAGTAGATGCCGCCGGGGCCGGCCCCGATGATCATAACGTCATACATAGTTTTCCTTTCCTACAGGGCGTCCCGGTCCGTGTCAGATCTGGACAAAGCCCACCTTCTTATAGACCTTGCGAAGGGTCTTGCTGGCAATATAGGAAGCCCTGGCAGCGCCTTCCTTATAAACGGATTCCAGATAGGCCTTGTCCTTGATCAGCCTGTCTGTCTCCTCCCGGATGGGACGCAGGGTCTCGATGACCGCTTCTCCCACGGCCGGCTTGAATACGCCGTAGCCCTGGCCTTCGAATTCCTTCTCGATCTCCTCAAAGGTCTTGCCGGTCACGGAGGCGTAAATGTTCATCAGATTGGCGACCCCGGGCTTGTTTTCGGGATCATAGCGGACGCAGTTCTCCCTGTCGGAATCGGTCACGGCCCGCTTGAATTTCCTGGCGATGACGGCCGGATCGTCCATTAAGAAGACGCAGCCCTCGGGAATGGACTTGGACATCTTGTCGCCGGGGGTGGTCAGGCCGTAGATCCTGGCGCCTGCCTTTGGAATATAGGGCTCGGGGACCCGGAAGACATCCCCGTAGATGCTGTTGAAGCGCTGGGCAATGTCTCTGGTCAGCTCCACATGCTGCTTCTGATCGGCGCCCACAGGCACATAGTGGGGCTGGTAGAGCAGGATGTCCGCCGCCATCAGGACCGGATAGGTAAAGAGGCCGGCGTTGATATTGTCCTTATGCTTGGCGGACTTGTCCTTGAACTGGGTCATTCTGGACAGCTCGCCGAACTGGGTGTAGCAGCTCAGGACCCAGGAGAGCTGGGCGTGCTGGGGCACCATGGACTGGAGGAAAAGGGTATTCTTTTCAGGATCCAGACCGCAGGCGATATAGGCAGCCAGCTGCTGCATGGAACGCCGGCGCAGGTCGGCCGGGTTCTGTCTTACAGTGATGGTATGCAGGTCGGCCATAAAATAATAGCAGTCAAATTCCTGCGCTCTGTCCGCCCAGTTCTTGATGGCCCCCAGATAATTTCCCAGGTGCAGGTCTCCGCTGGGCTGAATGCCCGAAAGCATGATCTTTTTTTCTTCCATAGTGTCTTCTCCTTTGCGCTTTTCAAGGCCATGCAGGCCAAAAGTATTGTATCACAGAAAGTATCTTAAGTGGTGCAGGGAATGCCGTTTTCCAGGCACCAGGCGGCCGCCTCCTCCCGCAGGCGGGCGTAGCGGAAATCATAGTAGGCCCGGTAGAGAGACAGACTCCCCAGCTCCTGGCGAAAGCCCTCGGGACCGCCCTCCCGCAGCGCCCCAAGAAGCATGGCCGAACAGACGCCGGAGGATGTCTTTCCGGCAAAGTCCTCCATGAAGCGGCGCTCCCTGCTTTCATCCAGGGCGGGCAGTCTTACATAATCCGGCGAGGTCTTGATCTTCTCCTCCTGGTCCGGGGTCAGCTCCAGAGAGGAAAAGGAGGAAAGATATTCAAAGGCGCCGGTCCGGATATGATAATAGACCTCCACATCCTCATCGGCCGACTCCATCTGGGCAGTAATGGCATCCAGGTCTGCCATTCTTACGGCAAGGCTCCTGTACTGCTGCCAGAGAACGTCCCCTCCGATGCGCCTTGTTTCCTCCAGGGCAAAGTTTTCCTTCAGGCTTCCCCGGAAGAGGGGCTTTCCGGTATCGCCCGCCTCCGTATCCGCTATGACAAGGCTCAGCCTGTCGATCAACCCCTCCTCCAGGAAGGAGGTATTCAGGTCCGGCCCACCCTCCAGAAGCAGGGTCTCGATCCCGTACCACATCCAGAGCTTCTCCAGGGCGTAGCCGATCTCAATGTCCGTCTTTCCGGCAAAGAGATAAGAGACCCCTATGCTCCGCAGATAGGCAAGATAGGCGTCCCGGACGTCCTCCGTCAGGATCTCAATGATATGGGCGTCCCCGTAGCCCGGGTCCTCATCAATGATCCGGGGGCCCTTCCAGCCAAGGCGCCCGTGTCTGTCAAAGGCCACGCAGTAAAACTGGGTGTCCCTGTCGGCGATATAGTCCTCCCTGGGGATCCTTTGGCCCGCAAAGGGCGAAAGATCCGGCTGAAAACCGCCGGTAAAGCTTTCCTCCATGGTCACGCGGCCGCAGGCGTAGCCCCCGGCCCTGTAGCGCCGGTGGAGCTCATAATAGACCTCCGAAGCCTTCCTCCCCGCCTCGCTTTCCAGGAAGGGGCCCGTGGCGATCCCGTCCAGGGAAACGGTCATATGGCAAATCACATTTACTCTGTTCATAAAATCTCCCCTTTACTTAAGCCTTAATCATACCATATTTCGGGCCCTTGCGCTCAGATTTGCATAAAAAAACCGGGAAGGGAATATTCTGAAATAAATACCCTTCCCGGTGTCCTGTGGCTCCCGGGATCAGCCTGCAAAGATCAGGCCTTCAAATATATCGGAGATATCCACCCCGTCGATGGTCCTTGGCCACTCTGAGGCGTCGATTTCGACTCTGTAGAGGCTGCCGTCCTCCCCGGACAGCTCCACCCAGGAGCTGTTGTTGGAATAGACCAGGGTCAGAAGGGTCCCCTCGGAGACCGTCACTGACTCCTCCAGGATCTCTCTGCTTACAGGATCGATGCGGGAGGCCTTAAAGGCCTGCAGGACCTTGAACTGATATCCCGTGGAGTTGACCCGGAAATAGTCCGTCTCCGCAGCCGGCATGCCGTCTTCTCCCAGATGATAGAAACGGCTCATGGAATAGCTGCTGATGTCGCCGCCCCGGACCGAAAGCTCGAAGCAGGAGGGATCGGTGATCATATGGACCCCGGTCAGGGATCTTTCATTGTCATAAATGTAGGTGAGGCCCGCAGGCAGGGTGTCCAGATAGACCGCCTTCCCATCCGCCAGGGAAAAGATCTCCAGGGTCTGGTAGTCGTTGTCTCCCGAAAGGACCACATAGAGCCAGTCTCCGCCCTCCTTTGTATGGAGGAGGAAGGGATGGAAGCGGTAGGCGTCCACCTCAAAGCGGAAGGTCTCTCCGTCCAGAAGGATCTCCAGCTCCGAAATGGTGGAATACTGGTCTCTCTCGCCGTAGAGGGCAAGGCTCTGGCAGGTCCCGTCTCCGTCAGGATCCACAAGAATCCTGTAGTTTTCCGGAAAGCTCAGGGCATACCGGTCCGGCGTCTCTGCATAGGCTTCCAGAAAGAGGTCTTCCTCGGTAAAGGGAAGCTTGATCTGGAGCTCTCCCTCCGCATAGGAGGTCAGGCTGTAGGGGGCAAAATAGAAGGTCAGGCCGTCCGGATCCAGGGACCAGTGCAGGCTTCCCTCCTCATAGAGGGCCTTCACGTCCTCCTCCAGGGTATCCGGTGAAAGGAGGCCGATTTCTGTCTCTTCGTTCTTTTCCCGGATCCTTGTGACAAGAAGACCGGGCAGATCGTCCGGCTCCTTCACTATATCAGAGAGGCCAAGCTCTTTCCCTGTCTCCACGTCAAAGCTTACCGCGTCTGTCACCTCGTAGCCGTGGAAGCCCCCTGCAAACCGGTAGTAATGGCGGCGGATGCTGACCACAGAAGCGTCGGCCCTTGCGATGTCATATTTGTTTTCAAAGGCGTAGCAGTAGCCCTCCTTGCCGGTTTCCGCATCGTCCAGGGCGGCCTGCCGGTATTCCTCATAATCCGCCTGCATGCGGTCTGCGTCCGCCTTATTCATGGCAGATAAAGCCTCTGCCAGGCCCGGCCAGGCCTCTGCCGACGCCCCGGCCAGGTCTGCCTGGTCATATTCCAGGGTGATGGCCTGTCCCATGTTCTCCTTGTATTCACTGTCGTAGACAGTGGAAATGACAAGCCAGGGATAGGTGCCCTCGGGCAGGGCTGCCGTTTCTTCCTTTTCTGCTTCCATGGTCTCCTGGGCCGGGGTCTCCCCGGTCTCATCCTCCCCGCTGTCCTTTTCTTCTGCGGCCGCGGCGTCTTCCTCCGCCCGGGCCAGGTCTTCCTCTTCGCTTAAGGGGTCCTCCTTGGCAGGCACTGCCAGCCCTCCGCAGCCGGAGGCGAGGACCATGACAGAGGAAAGAACAAGGGGCAGGATCCGTTTCAGATGCAATTTCATACTAAAAGTCCCTTTCCATAGGAAAAGCCCCGGGAAACCTTGGTTTCCCGGGGGCTGTCCATGCCCTGTCAGACGGGGATCATAATTCTTCTACGCTGCCGTCGTCCTTGATGATCTCGAACTTGCAGTCCAGTCCATAGGCTGCCACTGCACCGAAGATCACGGCCCAGGGAGCGGCGGCGATGCCGATCAGGCCTCCCACAAGGCCCAGATTTACGGGAATGACCAGGAGCTCTCTGCCCTGGCGGCTGACCCGGATCTTATTCACGCTGCCATCCTTGATGGATTTTTTGATCTTTTCCTTCAGCTCTTCCAGCTTCTTTGCTGCTTCGGAGGGCTCTTCCTCCTGGGCGGTCTCTTCTGCCGCTTCGTCAACAGCTTCCCCTTCCACGATCTTCAGATCTTCCGCTGCTGCGTCGCTCTGAATCAGAATGATCGCTTCAACGACATCTCCGTTTGTCCTGGTAAGGGCATTCTTGGCTTCCTGATAGGAGCAGCCGGTTCTTTCAATGACCTGATCAACAGCTTCCAGTGTAATCATGTATATACCTCCTGTGAAGATTGGGTTTCCTGTTTACAAGCTTATGATACATCACCCTCTGTGTTTTTCACAGCACGATTTGTTAAGTTCTATATGAGATAGAACAGCCGCATATCATTTCTCCTGCCTGTACTGGTCCCGGAGCCTGTCCAGGAAGGCCGCAAAATCCTCCCTGACCCGGTCCGGCCCTTCGATCTTCACCTGGCCTCCCAGGCCTGCGATCCAGCCATAGAACTGGGGTGAGACCGAGACCAGGACATGGACCGTAAAGCTCCCGTCTCCCTTGGGGGCCATCATCAGGTCCTGGCCGAACCGGTCGATCATGACCCCGGCCATGTTGTCCCGGCAGCGGAGCGTGACGGTCTCATCCCGGCCCCCGAACATCCCGAAGGTCTTCATGGAGAAGGCCGCCAGATCAAAGCCCTCAAAGAGCTCCTTTCCCTGCCTGGCTTCCGGAAGGATGGCCATGTCCTGCATCTTGTCGACCCGGTAATGCTTGATTTTCCCGCTCTCCTCCTCATAGGCCACCAGATAATAATTCTCATCGTCCCAGGTAAGGCTCCAGGGAGAGACCAGGTAGGGCTTTCCTCCCTTTCTGGGGACCAGGCGCCGGGCAGTATTCCATTCGCAGTAGACAAAGCGGATCCGCCTGTCTCCATAGATGGCGCTGTGGATCTTGTCCACGTTCTGAAAGATCCTTTCGTTGCCCGCCTTGGGCCTGTTGTAAATATAGACCTGTCTCTGCAGGGCCCTGGCGTTTCCTTTGCCGGTCAGCTTCTCCAGCTTGCGGATCAGATCCTGGGATTTCTGGCTGGTAATGAATTTGGAGGCCTGGACGGCATCCACCAGAAGCTTTAATTCCGGCAGGGAAAAATCCCTTTCCGCCACATAGTAGCCAAAGCGGTCTCCCTTGACCTGTTCGATCTTCAGTCCCGAGGACCGGAGCCTTTCTATATCCGCATAGATCGTCTTGCGGTTCGCGCTGATCTCGTATCTTGCAAAGAGTCTTTCCGCCAGATCCCCGGCCGTCAGGGCGTGGTCCTCATCGGTCTCCTCCAGAAGGATCTGCCGCAGGAAGAGAATGCCCGTTTTGTCAGATGCCATACCTGTCTCCTTTTCCGAGCCTGTCATGGGTCTCATATCTGTTTTACCATATTTCCCGGAATCTGTCCCGGCAGGAAGGGGATTTTGGCGCTTTGCATTTCTGCCCCGGCTGTGATACTGTATAAGGAACTTGCACCCAGGCCGCCACCATGCGGCAGAAAGGAATTCTATGATCAAAAAAGCCCTTGCTTCTTTCCTGGTCCTGTCTCTGGTACTGGGAATGACAGCCTGTTCTTCTTCCGATGCGGCAAAGGAGCCTGCAGAGACCGCTCCTGAGACCGCTGCCGAGGAAAGCGAAGAAACTGCAGAGGAAGCCGAAGCTGCTGTTCCTGCAGAAGTTCCTCAGGAAGCCCGGGAGGACGTCATCTCCTATCTGACAGACGGCGTCTATTCCTCCGGCGACGAAGTCCTGAAGGTCGGCGAGACCTCCGTTCTGGCCGATGAGATCCTTTATCAGATCGCCTACCAGTATTATCAGGCCTCCTACTATTACTATCAGTACGGCCAGGCCTTCGACGTCAACGGGACCGCCGAGGACGGCACCCCCTACGCCGAGCTCCTCAAACGATACGGTCTCGACAGCGCCTGCGCCAACGCCATGGGCAGGGAGAAGGCCAGGGAGATGGGCCTGACCCTTTCTAAGGAAGACGCCGCCTCTCTTTCCGGCTATACAGACAACCGGATCAAGGCTTACGGCGAGTATCAGTGGACCCAGGCCGTAGAGGCAGGCACCGTCGTGGAAGATGATTTCAGCGAAGAGGAAAAGGCCGCCTGGATCACCGAAAAGGGAACCGAGTACTACGACGACGATCTTCTCTACCTGTCCAATACCAGGGCCGGCGACGCCGCCAGCTATGAGAAATACCTCTATACCACCAGGCTGGAATCCACCCTGTTTGACGAGGGCGGCGAATATGCTCTGACGGCCGAAGGCCTGGAAGACCAGATCAGGGACTACATGGACAGCCACGGCGTCCTCTGGGGCCGCTGCATCCTCTTCCCCAAGGAGGACAGCGCCGCTGCTTCTGCAGAAGGGAAGGAAGCCGCAGAGAAGACCGAAGGCCCCTCTCCCGAGGAGGCAGCCAGAGAGACCTATGAAGAACTGGCAGCGCTGGAAGGCGACGCCCTCCGGGAAGCCTTCACCAAAAAGCAGACCGAATTTGACAAGAGCGGCTACACGGCCGGCGAGATCCAGCAGTATACCAACACCGACTCTCTGGTGGACGGCTACTATGCAGGCCTCCAGGCCTTAAAGCCCGGCCAGGTCGGCATCACGGAAGAAACGGATTACGGCTGGTTCGTCCTTCTGCGCGAAGAAGATAACCCTGATTCCCTGAAGGAGACCGTCAGCCAGGACTACCGGACCAGCACCTTCTCCTCCCTCTTTACCAAATGGCTGGAGGAGTACGGGATCGATTATGATACCATCATGACCGACCTGGATATAAACGCCTACTTCGAAAAGCTCGCCGCCCTCCAGGAGGCCGTTTCGGCCGCCCAGAGCCAGGACGCCGGCGCCGAAGGGGAAACAGAGCTCCAGCTGGCACCGTAACCGGGAAGCTCTCCCATCAAGAAAAAAAAGCTGCCGCAGGGAGCGGCAGCAGTATGGCAAAGCAGTATCATATTGTTTTGTTGAAAAGCGGCATGATTCAACCATGCCGCTTTCTCTTTCATAAGACCAGCTTCAGCAAAGGCATGCAGAAGTCACTTTTTCTCCTCCTGCTTTTTCTCTTCCTTTTTGGCCCGCATCTCTTCCTTATAGCGTTCCTTGATGGCCTTCTGCTCCGCTCTCCTTTCCCTTCTTCTGGCGCGGCCCTTTCTGGTGGCAAAGAGGATAACGCCTGCCACAAGGGCGATCAGGATCAGATAAGGGAAGAGATAGATCAGAGCCACCGACATATCCTGCAGGAAGCTGGTAAAATCACGGAAGGAATCCGAGAAGGCCTCGGAAATCCTTTCGCCGAAGCTCTGCTTGTTGGCGTTGGGCGTATAGCGGACAACCTCCCGCAGATTCAGATTGATGGTGGAATAGGCCACATCGTGGTCCATGACGTTCAGTCTCGTCCTGGCCTGGTTGAGTTCGGTCTGCACCTCGGTCAGCCTGTCCTCGACAATGACCATTTCCTCAATGGTCTCAGCCTTGTCCATCATCTCCAGGAGTCTCTCCTCCTGCTTTTCCAGGGACTGGATCCGGACTGTCTGGTCATTGTAGGTCCTGGTGATGTTCTCCACGTTCATGGAGGAGGACCGGATATTTCCGCCGACGCCCTCCAGATCCGCAAGGAAGCTGCGGTAGTCAGCCGTAGGGATCCGGATGGTCAGATAGAGGGTCTTGGTGCCCGATCCGCCGTCCTCATAGTACCAGGTATAGTTGCCGTCAGAGGAAGATTCGTAGGAGATGCTTCCCCGGTACTTTTTGATCGCCTCCCGGATCTTGGCCTCTGTTTCCGCATAGGTCAGGGTCTCCATCTCTATGCTGCAGGTATAGACCAGCTTTTCATCGCTCTCCGCCGCTTTCTTGTCTTCTCCGTAGGCCTGGGCCTCTCCTTCCTCCAGGTCTTCCTCCGCGGCCGCCTCTTCCATTTCTGCTTTTTCCTCATAGTAACCGCCGTCATAGGATTCCGCTGCGGTGGTTGTCTCTCCCGTCTGGTAGGCGTTGGATGCTGCGGAACCGCCGGCGCTTCCGCAGCCGCCCAGGGCCAGCGCCGCCAAAAGCAGCACAGACAGGATCTTTGCATTCAGATTCTTTTTCATAGCTACCTCCAAATATAGTAATGCAAGTACATGGTTTTCCCTGCTTTTGTATAAGAAGTGGCAGATGACAGACCTTTTGTTGC
>CAMNJZ010000003.1 GCA_946541955.1 uncultured Lachnospiraceae bacterium
CATGCATTTTATGCGCGCATTTTATGCGCATTTCATTACCAGATAATAACTTTCTGACCGCCGCGGATATTCCAGAACATCCAGTAGGCGTTGCTCAGGGACACACGCACGCAGCCCTTGCTGATATCCTCGCCCAGCTTCTCATCGATCTTCTCGGAAGCCACCGGATATTCGAATCTCTGGGTATAGGGCGTGCTGTGGAAATAGCCGGAGGACCGCTGGATCGTGACCGGATAGAAGGCCCTTCTGGTACCGAAGTTGATGAAGGTCCTGGTGTTGTTGCCGGTGTAGAAGGTACCGCGGGAGGTGATATAGCCTTCCTTGCCGGTGGAGCAGGCAAAGTACTTGACGCAGTGGAGGGCGCCTTCCCGCTTCTGATAAATGGCGATCATATGGTGCTTTGTATCCACCATGATCAGATACTTGGTGGTCATGGCCGTTGCCTTGGCCTTTTTATAAATGGCCTTGGACTCCTTGATCCCGCCGCCTTTGCCGTCCAGAACGCCTTTTTTGTCGAACCAGTAATACTTGGCCTTGCCGTTCCTTTTCAGATATCTCCAGCCGGTCACCCTGTGGTAGTGCTTGTCAAAGTAATAGGTCTTGCCGTCGATCTTCTGCCAGCCTCTGACCTTTTTGCCGTTTTTCTTATAGGCGTAAAAGTCACCTTCCTTGACGAAGCCTGTGGTGCCCGCTGCCTCGGCGGTCACAGCCGGCGCCGCATAAAAGGCGGCCAGGGAAGCCGCGGGGGCGGACAGGGTCATGATCAGTGCCAGAATTAGCAGCATCAGATTTTTCTTTTTCAAATTTAACCTCCTCTTGAAAAAGCCGGGGTCTCATTTCTCCTCTTTTGCAAAAGCCCTTATAGAGGCTTTGTGCACTCCCTCAGCCAGCTGCATTCTTCGAATGTCAAAAACGGAGAAATCTGCCGGTATACCTTTTCATGATAGTCGTTGAGCAGCGCCTTTTCCTCCAGGGTCATCAGGGACGGATCAATGGCCCGCCTGTCATAGGGGACAAGGGTCACCATTTCGAATTTCATGAATCTTCCCATCTCTGTGCGGAAGGCTTCCCTGCAGAGCATGAGGTTCTCGATCCGGATCCCGTAGCGGTCTGTCAGATACAGACCCGGTTCATCCGAGGTCAGCATGCCCTCTTCCATGGGGACCATGTTGGCCTTGTTGGAGATCCTCTGGGGGCCTTCATGGACATTCATCAGATAGCCCACGCCGTGGCCGGTCCCGTGATTGAAGTCCAGGCCCAGCTCCCACAGGGGGGCTCTTGCCAGATAATCCAGCTGCAGGCCGCCGGTCCCATAACGGAACACCGCCCCTGCCAGGTTCAGATGGCCCCGCAGGACCGCTGTATAGTGCTTTTTCATTTCCTCCGTGACGGTGCCGATCACAGCCGTCCGGGTGATGTCCGTGGTGCCCTGCAGATAGTGGCCGCCGGAATCCATCAGCAGGAAGCTGTTGTCCTTCACGGGAATATTGGTCTCCGGGGTGGGCTCATAGTGGACAATGGCCCCGTGGGGGCCTGCCGCAATAATGGGGGCAAAGCTCTGCTCTATGAAATCCGCCTGCTCCTTCCGGAAAGAGAGGAGCTTTTCGGAGACGTCCAGCTCGGTCAGAAGGCCCTTTCTGATACGGTCTCTCTGTTCCTCCTGGTCCAGCCAGTAAAGAAGCTTGGTAACGGCCACGCCGTCCTTGATATGGGCCTTGCGCTCGTTCTCCATTTCGACGGGATTCTTGCAGGCCTTGGCGGCCGTGGTGCAGTTTGGCCTCTCCAGGATGGCGGCGCTCTCCGGCAGGGAAGAAAGCAGGGCTACGTTGCAGGTCTCCCGGTCCAGGACCACCCTTTGTCCCTCCAGGGTCTTCAGGTCCTCATAGATCTGCAGATAGGGCCTGAGCTGGACGCCGTCGGCCTCCAGGGCCTGCCTTACCTGATCTCCCGCTGCAGAGGGAGCTGCATAGAGAATGGCGCTGTCTGTGCCGATCAGGGCGTAGGCAAGGGGCACGGGGTTGTAATCAATGTCGCCGCCCCGGATGTTGAACAGCCAGCCGATATCGTCCAGGCTTGCCAGGACCTGCCAGTCTGCCCCTTCTTTTTTCAGATTCTCCCGGACCAGGTCCAGCTTGGCGCTTCTTTCCTGCCCTGTATAGGCTGCGTCCAAAAGCCAGATCGGTCTTTCAGGCAGGGCGGGTCTGTCCTTCCAGATCATGCCAGCCAGGTCCACGTCCTCCCGGAAGCGGATCCTCTCGCGGCCCAGGGTCTGCTTCAGGGCTCTGGCCCTGGCGCTGCCCACTGTTCTGCCATCATATCCCAGACACTGTCCGTTTTCAAGTTTATTTTTTAACCATAAATCCACTGTGGGTACGCCGGGCTCTCCCATCTTCATCAGGCAGATGCCTGTATCCTGGAGCTGGTCGGCCGCCTGAAGGAAGTATCTTCCGTCCGTCCACAGGCAGGCTTCCTGCGCTGTTACGGCCAGGGTCCCGGCAGATCCGTCAAAGCCGGAAATGTATTCTCTGCATTTGAAATAATCCCCTACATACTCGGATGCATGGAAGTCATCCGTCAGGATCAGGCAGGCGTCGATCCCATGGCGCTGCATCTCCTCTCTGAGGGCCTTTACTCTGTCTCTGTAAATTGTTTTGTCCAAAACAGTTTTCCTGTTCCTTTCCTCAGTAGTCTGTGGTCTTCAGCCTCTGCGGCTGCATACCTTTTTCTATTGTACCACATTTTTTATTTTTTTGTGCATAAGGAGGAACTTATGGTAGAATACTCGCAGTTTTGTAATTTAAAGCAATGAAGAAAGAAGGCTTTTTATGCGTACCATTGAACAAATAAGCGGGGCTCTGGAGGAAAATGAACAGCAGCTTCTCCAGCTCTATGTCCGCAAGACCGAACTGAGCAGGGAACTGATCCATATCAAGCGCCAGAGCGGCGTCTGGGTCCACGGCCGGGAATATGAGCATTTCCTCCAGTCCGTCGCCATGAGCCGGGAAAGCATTCAGAATCCCCGGGTCGTCTTCCACGGAGAGCCCGGTTCCTTCTCCGAGATGGCCGCCATCGATTTTTTCGGGGAAGGCGTCAGGGCCGGCGGCCAAAGGCAGTTTGAGGATTCCTTCCAGGCCGTGACCTCCGGCAGGGCCGATTATGCGGTCCTCCCCATTGAGAACTCCTCCACCGGCGCCATCCGCCAGGTCTATGACCTTCTGGCCAAATATGACTGCTTCATCGTCGGCGAGACCTCCGTCCGGGTCAGTCAGAACCTTGCCGCAGTGCCCGGGACCAGCCTGGACCAGATCCGGACCGTCTACTCCCACGAGCAGGGCCTCTTCCAGTGCGAAGAATTCCTGAACGCCCACCCCGACTGGCGCAGGATCCCCCAGTCCGACACGGCCGGCAGCGCCAAACTGGTCGCAGAAAAAAAAGACCCCTCCAGGGCCGCCATCTGCTCGGAACGGGCCGCCTCGATCTATGGCCTGGAAATTCTGGCCCCTGCCATCAATTCCAACAGCCTCAACACCACCCGCTTTGTCGTGGTCTCCCCCAAAATGGAGCTGCGGCCCGGCAGGGACAAGATCATCATCTCCCTAAAGACCAGACATGAATCCGGCTCCCTCCACGAGGTCCTGACCATTTTTACCGTCCGGGGGCTCAACCTGGTCCGTCTGGAATCCAGGCCCATCCCCGGCCATAACTGGGAGTATATGTTCTTCATTGAATTTACCGGCGATCTGACCGGTACCGGCATGGACGACGTCGTCCGGCTCCTTTCGGAGTCCACCAGCGAGCTGCGGATCTACGGCAATATCAAAGCCAATCTCAGCTGATTAACAAACAGAGGAGAGCAGGGATCCTGCCCTGTGTTACAATAGGCTCAGAAGGATACTTTTGCGCACAGGAGGATTCAACATGAAAAAGAAATTATTGGTTCTTTTGGCGGCAGTCCTGGTCCTTGCCTCCGGCTGCTCCCAGAAAATGACGGCAGCCGTCATCGCGGCCAAGGCCGTATCCAACCTGCAGAAGACCAGCTCCGCGGTCATGGACCTGGAGATCGGTCTGGGCGCCGACATCGACGCCTCGGCGCTGAGCCAGTCCTACCTGGGCCTGCCTCTGGACCTGGGCACGGTCAGCTCGGACATTGAAGCGCTCCTGCACTGTGAGACCACCTCGGACCCCTCCGCCCTGCACGGCAGCGGCAATATCGATCTGAACATCCCCATGATCCCGGAAATCCCCCTGGAGCTCTATGTGGTCCCGGAGGACGGCGGAGATATGATGTACACCTCCACCGCCGGCATGTGGGTCAAAAAGGCCCTGCCCCGGAAGGAAGCGGAGGAAAGTGAATCCCAGCCCTGGTACAAGATGCTCTTCGGCGCCTGGCAGGCAGTCAGCGACGACATGATCTCCATGGACGAGGGCACCGTGGAAATGGAGGGCAGAGAGTGCCACGTCCTGCACGGCAATATCCCCTCTTCCATGCTCTATGATTTCCTGGCTTCTTCCGTGGACCTCTCTTCCATCCTGGGCGATACCTCCCAGGTGGATTTCGGAGACCAGAAGACCCCGGTCACCTTCTATATCGAGAAGGAGACCCTTCTGCCCTATGTCGTGACCCTGGAGGATCCGGCCTTTGCCAACACCCTGATGGCCGGAACAAAGCTGAGCCCGGTCTCCATTAAGGACCTGTCCCTGAAGGTGACCTACAAGAGCTTTGATAATGCAGGCCCCATCAGCCTGCCGGCCGAAGCCCAGAACGCCCAGGCCTTCTGAATAAGCCCCCAAAATAAGCCCCCAAAAAAACAATGAGCCGGAACTCGCTGAGAGTCCGGCTCATTGTTTATGCCTGTTTATTTACTTTTTCAGCTTCTTCAGGGCAAATTCGGAGGCGATCTTCACGCCCCTCTTTGCCGCATAGACGCCGATGGGACCGAACTTGTCCTCGCAGCGGACCATGGTGCTGGCAGCCGGGACGTCCCGGGTCAGGTGGATGGCGTCAAATTCGCAGCGGGTGGTGCACAGGCCGCAGCCGATGCAGCGGTTGGTATCCACCGTCGTTGCGCCGCAGCCAAGGCATCTGGCTGCTTCCGCTTTGACCTGCTCCTCCGTCAGGGTCAGGCGCAGGTCTTCATAGGTTTTGGAGGCAAGGCCGGCCTTTCTGCCGGGGATCTGCCGCTTGGCGTTGTCAAAGGTCTCCACCTCGATGTCATCCTTATTGAGCTCAATAAAGTGACGCAGGTCTCTGGCCAGGGTCAGGGACTGTCCGGGATGGACGAAACGGTTGATGGATACATAGCCTTCCCGGCCGGCCGCAATGGCGTCAATGGCAAATCTGGGTCCGGTAAAGACGTCGCCGCCCACGAAGATATCCGGTTCGCCGGTCTGGCAGGTAACGGGATCGGCCACGGCCGTTCCGTTCCGGTTGATCTGGACTTTGCTGCCCTCCAGCAGGCCGCCCCATTCGATGGACTGGCCGATGGAAAGAAGCACATTGCTGCAGGAAAGGGTGATGGTATCCTCCTCGTCGTAGCTGGGATTGAAGCGCCCCTCTGCATCCTTGACAGCCGTGCATTTCTTAAAGACGATGCCGGTGACCTTTCCGTCCTCTGTCATGATCTCCTTAGGGCCCCAGCTGTTCATGACGACGATGCCCTCTTCCTCGGCTTCCTCCACTTCGTCCCTGGCTGCAGGCATCTCAGGCCTGGATTCCAGACAGATCATGGTGACCTTGGAGGATCCGGCCCGCAGGGCAGTCCTTGCCACGTCTACGGCCACGTTGCCGCCGCCGACCACGACGGTCTCGCCTTCCAGGCTGACGCTGTGGTCCAGGTTGACCCTTCTGAGGAAGTCAACGCCGGTCTCAACGCCTTCCGCATCCTCGCCGGGAACGCCGGTCATCCTGCCGCCCTGGGCGCCGATGGCTACGTAGAAGGCCTTATAGCCTTCCTTTCTGAGCTCGTCCAGGGTGATGTCCTTTCCGATCTCCACGCCGCAGCGGATCTCCACGCCCATTTCCCGGATGACGTCGATCTCGGCTTCCACCACATCCTTTTCCAGACGGAAGCTGGGGATCCCGTTCATCAGCATGCCGCCGGGGCGGGATTCCTTTTCAAAGACCGTAACGGGATAGCCGTTCCTTCTCAGATAGTAGGCGGCGGAAAGGCCTGCAGGGCCTGCGCCGATGACGGCGATCTTCTGCGGATAGAATTTGCCCTCTCCGTTCTCGCACAGAGGAATATAGCGGTCCTCCGCCTTCAGATCCAGGGAGGCGATGTATTTCTTGATCTCATCGATGGCCAGGGGCTGGTCGATGGTGCCTCTGGTGCAGGCGTCCTCGCAGCGTCTGTTGCAGACTGCGCCGCAGACAGCGGGGAAGGGGTTGTCCTGCTTGATCAGCTCCAGGGCCTCTCTGTAGCGGCCCTCGGAAGCCATCTTGATATAGCCCTGGATGGCCAGATGGGCCGGGCAGGCGGTCTTGCAGGGAGCCGTGCCGGTGGGATAGCAGTTGATCTTGGCGTCGTCCCTGTAGTTATAGTTCCATTTTTCGGGTCCCCAGGCTTTGGCGTCGGGCAGCTCCGTAACGGGATAGACCACGGGGCCGTTCTTGGTGCAGAGCTTCTGGCCCAGCTTGGCGGCGCCCACAGGGCAGACCTCCACGCACTTGCCGCAGGCTACGCACTTTTCCTTCTCCACATGGGCCCTGTAGGCCGATGCGGACATGTTGGGGGTATTGAAGAGCTGGGAGGTGCGCAGGGCGTTGCAGACGCCGGGAGCGCAGTTGCAGATGGCCACGATCTTGGTCTCGCCGTCGATATTGGTGACCTGGTGGACATAGCCGTGGCGCTCCGCCCTCTTCAGGATCTCGATGGCCTCGTCATAAGTGATATAGCGGCCCATGCCCCTGTCCACGGAGTACTCAGCCAGATCGCCCAGGCCCATGCAGTATTCGCCTTCGATCTCGCCGCTGCCCTCTCCGCGGATCCTCTGCTGCTTGCGGCAGGTACAGATGCCGACGGAGATCTTGTCATATTTCTTCAGCCAGTGGGAGATATGCTCGATGGAGACCGAGGTGTTCTCGGCCTCAATGGCCTTCTCCACAGGGATGACATGCATGCCGATCCCGGCGCCTCCGGGAGGCACCATCTGGGTAATGCCGGCCAGGGGAAGCTGGGTCATGAGGTTGAAAAAGGTCGCCATTTCCGGGAACTTGTCCGTCAGCTTGTCGTTCATCATCATGAACTCGGCGGACCCGGGCACAAAGATGGGCAGGTTGTACATCTTGTCATGGGGCTCTTCTTCCCTGCGGACCATCTCCACGATGCCGATCCAGCACAGGCGGTCCACCATCTTTCTGGTCTTCTCCACAGACATTTTGTTCATCCTGGCCAGCTCTTCCAGGGTATAGGGCTTCCTGGTCTTTTTAAAGGACAGCAGGAAGGCCACCTCCTTCTTGGAAAGGATATGGTCCAGGGCCCAGTATTCGGGATCCCGGTTATTCAATGTCCTGGTATAGCGCTTGACATAGCGGTCTGTGATCATATAGGCCAGCTTCAGGACCATTTTTTCCTTTTCAGGGTCCTCGGCCACATAATTGGGGTCCTGGAAATAATCCCATTCATTGATCATGGGATCTCCGGGTTTCCACTCAGCAAATGATTTTCCCATTATTTCCTCCATACAGGCCTCTGGCCCTGTCCCCTGCGGGACTGCCCGGCTGCCCGGTCGCTTGTCTTTTCTGTGTTTGTCTTTTTATCCTCAGAAGAATCTGCCCACGATGTCTCTGGAGGATGCGCAGGTGTCTTCCATGTCGCCGAAGGACAGGATCTCGCCCGCATAATAGGTGTTCTGTCTGCCCTGCATGGCATCCAGCTTGTCATACCAGCCGTCCGCATAGTCTTCCGGAGAAACGTGAGGACAGTAGTAGGTCTCCTGCTCAAAGAGCCTTTCCTTCACAGGGAAGCCGCAGAGCTTCATGTCTTCCTCCATCAGGCGGATGGTCTCGTCATAGGGAACGTCCGGATCGCCGGTATGATTGCGCAGGGCGTAGACAGGGCAGGGACAGTTGGATCCCAGATCCTCCCATCTGTGATAATAGACCATGGCGTGGCCCAGGCGGTCACTGGTCATATTGTCGAAGATGTAGCCGGAAATATCCGGGCCTCCGTTCTCTTCGAAGACGGCCGTAAAGTCCACATATTTCTCATGGATGATCTTGGAGAAGAGGGCCTTCTCGTCCTCTCTGGCGTCGGCAAAGTCCTTGAACCAGTCCAGAGGAGTGGTGACGATCAGCTTGTCGAATTCCTCCACCTGCTCGCCCTGGTCATTTTTGATGGTGACTTTGATCTTTCCCTTTTCTCCCTCGGCGGGACGCTCCACCTTCACGACCTCGGTGTTCAGAATGGCCGGATGCTGGAGCTTTTTGTTGGCCGCCTCATAGATGGACTGGGTGCCCCGCTTCCAGGTCCAGAGCCGCATGTTTACGAACTCAATGGCCGTGGTGGTATCCAGATACTTCATGACATAGGCGGCAGGGATCTCGTCAAAATAGCCGTAGCCGAAGGAGGTATAGGGACCGATCCAGATCCGCTGGACCTCTTCCACGCCGTTGATTCTGCAGAATTCACTGAAGGGAAGGGCCAGGTCCTTGAGGTTGGGATTGCGGCCCTTGATCCGGTGCAGGGGCCTGTCCACCTCCTTGGAAAGGCCGTAGAATTCGCCCTTGGCTACGCCGATATGGCCATAGGTATCATAGCCGCGGTATTTGGTGTTCATGAGCTTGACCAGCTTCTTCATCTGCCGTTTCAGCTTCAGAAGGCCCAGGGTCTTGGACACGGAGAAATCCTCCCCGATCTCAAAGGGATGGATCACAAAGCCGTCCTTGTCCCGGTACATGCGGCGCATGTTGGGTCCGTCGTCATGGGTCTCTCCGCCGAATTCCTCCACCTCATGGACTGCAAAATAGGTCTTGGCGCCCATGATGGCGCCGGTCTCAAAGGTCCTCTCCTCGCCGTTCACCGTCAAAGTGGGTGACCAGGACTTGCCGCCGACCTTGTTGAGCTTCTCATATACTGCATAATTTCTGTACCCCTTCTTTTCCAGGTACATGGCCGCGGATATGCCGGCGGGACCGCCGCCTATGATGCAGACTCTTTCGTTGTGTTTTGCCATTGTTATACCCCTTTCTGACCATACATATATTTTTGCTATGATGGCGCCCGCCCAGGCGGCGCCTCAGGATCTTCGCCTTTTATTCTACTGCATTTATCAGCACTCTGCACTGAATCCTGTAAAGATTTAATAAAAATTTCTCCCTTTTTCACAAGGCGCCTCAGGGCGTCCCAAAGAGCCTTTCATGCTCCGCGTGGAGCCAGTCGCTGACCTGGTCCAGGCCCTCGGCCGAGAACTCAAAGTCCTTTGCCGTTTTCTCTTCGGCAGGGGTCGACGCCCAGTTCATGGGCCCTGTCCAGTATTCGGCCCGCAGGACCGCCGGCCCCCTCTTGTCGGCCGGAACATAGAAGACATGCTCCAGGGGATCTCTGGCCACCCGGAACCGCATGCCCTGGTAGCTGCCGTAGTTGGCTTCCCCATACAGGTAATAGAGGATCCCGTAAAGGTCCTTCCGGATGGGATCGGTCATATCCGCCATATATTTTCCTCCTGTCCTGATTTCCTCCAAAATGGCCCTCCAGGGCCCTTTTCCTTGCCGCGCCGGGAAGATATCCAAAAGCCCGCAGAAAGCGCTCTAAGGGGCGTTTAGGCCCTGTTCCCGGCCTGCCAGGCTTTTCTCCCCGGCCGGCCGTTCCAGTATACCACCTGGCCCCCAAAAAGGGAAACAGGAAAGCCGGCCCCCTGCCTGGGACCGGCTTTCTGACTTTACAATAAAACTTTTCAGGCTTTCCCTGCCCGCTCGGCAGCAAGCTGCTCGAGGAACTCGGCTGCATCGTCGGGGACTTTATCCAGATCGTCTCCGGTGTCGATGTCGCTGGGCTGCTTACGGAAGAGGATATCGTACATGATGGGAATGATATAAAGGGTCATGAGGGTGCCGTAGATCAGGCCGGCCGCAATGACGATGGCCATGCCCCTTCCCATCTGGCTGCCCATGCCGGAGCCGAAGATCAGCTGGCTCATGGCCAGGATGGTGGTCAGGGCTGTCATCAGGATGGGCCGCATACGGGTCTGGCCCGTCGCCACCAGTGCGTCGCGCCTTTCCAGGCCGCCCTTTCTCAGCTCATTGGCATAGTCGACAAAGACGATACCGTTGTTGACGACCGTACCCATCAGGATGGCAAAGCCCATCAGGGAAAGGAGGGAGAGCTGCTCTCCTGCCGCCATCAGGCCCAGCATGCCGCCGGTAAAGGCCAGCGGAATGGTGAAGATGATGATGAAGGGCGAAAGCAGGCTCTGGAATTCGGCCACCATGACCATGTAGATGAACATGAAGGCCAGAAGGATCAGCTCGATCATCTGCCTGAGCATGTCGTTGACCTGGCTGGCTTCACCCTCGATCTCGATGGTATAGCCGCGGGGCGTCTCATAGGCGTCCAGGTCCTTCTGCAGCTCTCTGGAGAGCAGGGTCGTGTTGTAGCCTTCCTTCAGCGTCGCGGAAACGCTCAGGTAGGAGGCCAGGTTCTTGCGGCGGACGGAGCTGAGGGAATCAGTGGTCTCCAGGGTCGCGAATTCGCGCAGCTTGTGGACGGTGGATTCCTCCTCCTCTTCCTCCTTGTCCTCTTCTTCCTCCGCTTCGCCTCCCATCATGGCCATCATGGCTTCCATGGAGGAGGCGCCGCCTGCGCCTGTCATGGAAGCGCCCATGGAGCCCTTGGAACCGCTCATGGAGGCGGCCGCGGAATCAAATTCCATTTCCATCAGATTCTCCCGCATGAGAGGATCCGTTTCATCCAGGATCAGAACGTCATAGTCCGTATCTCCCACCGTGATGGTGGTGCTGGTCACGGAGGTGCTGAGTCTGGCAGCGATCTGGCCGTAGACCTGGGCCACTGTCAGGCCATAGGACATGGCCTTGTCCTTGTCGATGACCAGGTGAAGGGCCGCTTCCGTTTCTTCCTCCAGGCCCGAGACCGTATCCACGCCCTCGAGCTTTTCGATCATGGCGCTGACGTCCTTGCTGATCTCCTCGATCTTCTCCAGGTCTGTTCCGTAAATGTTGACGGTCAGGCCCGAGGAAATGAGGGCGCTGGTGTCGCTCATGCTGCCTCCGTTGGAGACTGTGATCTCCGCGTCGATCCCGGAAACGGCTTTTTCGATGTCGGCGCAGATCCGGTCCATGTCATCGGAGAAGGCGGCGCCTTCCGCAGGTCTGACATAGCACAGATAGGAGCCGTAGCTGTCGGAGGCAGCTCCGAAGGATCCCAGAAGGCCTGCGGTGGAGCCGGAGTCCATGATGCCCACGTCTCCGATGCCTTCCACGCCCCGGATGGCCTCCATGACCTGGTCGGCCTTGGCGTGGGATTCTTCTCTTTCATCCTCCTCAGGGGTCACGATGGTGACCTGAATGTCGTCGCCGTTCATTTCAGGCAGGACAACGATGCCGGTGGTGGCCACGCGGGCGATGCAGAGGACCAGCAGAATGATGGCCAGGGCCAGGGGGATCAGCTTATGGGACAGGCACCAGCGGAGACTGGCGGCGTAGGCCGCCTGGACCTTCTCCATGATCCCGTTCCTCTTGGGTTTTGCGTTTTTGAGCAGGGTGGAGCCTGCCGCAGGGACCACCGTCATGGCTACGATCAGGGAAGCCATCAGACAGTAGGTAATGGACAGGGCCAGGGGGATCAGAAGGGATCTGACCGTACCCTTGGTAAAGACCATGGGCGCGAAAACGCAGACCGTGGTCAGGGTGGAGGCTATGATGGAGCCGCTGACCTGCCTGGCACCCTGGACGGCCGCACGGGGCGCCGCCAGGCCTCTGCCCCGAAGCCGGAAGATATTCTCCATGACAACGATGGAGTTGTCCACCAGCATGCCGATGCCCAGGGACAGGCCCGAAAGGGTCATGATGTTGAGGGACAGGCCGCTGAAATACATGAGCAGCAGGGCGCACATGACGGAAAGGGGAATACTGATGCCTACCACCAGGGTGGGCCGCACGTCCTTGAGGAAGAGGGCCAGGATCACGATGGCCAGCAGGGCGCCAAGGCCCATGCTCCTTAAAATGTCCTCCACAATGATGGAGATATAGGAGCCCTGGTCCATCAGGGTCACCAGGTTGAGGCCCCCGTCCCGCTCCTCCAGCTCCGAAACAGCCTGGGCGATGTTGCGGGATACCTCATTGGTACCGGCTGAGGAGCCCTTGTAAACAGAAAGCAGGATGGCCGGATTTCCGTTCAGGCTGGCGTAGCTCTTGCCCGCGTTGTCTGTCACGGTGATGTCCGCCACGTCGCTCAGACGCACGACGCCGACGCCGTCAACGTCGCACAGAAGGGCCTGGGCGATGTCATCCGAGGATTCAAACTCGTCTCCAATCTTCAAAAGCCAGGAATTGTCCCTGGCGTCGCTGATATAGCCCGCCGGCATGGAGAAGTTCTGGGCGTAGATCATGGAGGAAAGGGTATTCATGTTGAGCAGGGCGTTCAGATTGGCTGCCTCCAGGGTCTGCTCCTTGGTGGTTTCAAACTGGGTCTGGGCGTTCTTGAGCTGGGTCTGGGCGCTCAGCAGCTGGTTTGCCGCAGTAGAGAATCCGACGGCGGCGGAAAGCTGAGCCTGGGTCAGGCCGCCGAAAATAGCCTCCATGGAATCCAGCACGGAAGGGATCCTGTCCACAGATCCCTGCAGGGCGCCAAGGCCCCCTGTCACGGCCGCGATGGGATCCACCATCTGGCCGCCCGTATCCATGGCCCGGATCTGGTTCACGAGAGCTTCGATCTTGGGCGTGACGGTCGCCAGCTTGGTGGCGGCATTCAGCAGACTGGAAATGGATCCCCCGTCCAGGACTGCGGAAGCATCCCGCAAGGTGGCAACAATGTCCTCGATCTGCTCCCTGACGCCGGATGCACTGATGGTGGACGCGGCCTGGGCCGCCGTCTCGGCCACCTTGGCAGCCGCTTCCTCCATCCTGGCTCTGGCGGCTGTCACATCAGTCTGGGCCTCGGTCAGGGCCTGGGCTGCCAGATCTGCGGCCTCCTGCAGGCCTGCAAGGGCCTCTTCAGAAGCTTCCTCCCCGGCGGCGGCCAGATCTTCCATGGCCTTGTTGTAGGCCTCCTGGGCCTCCTGCAGGGCGGCGGTAAAGGTATTGACATCTGCAACAGCCTCGTCGTAGGCCTTCTGGGCGTCCTCCGCCGCACTGCGGGCGGTTTCGGAGGCTTCATTGATGGAGTCCACGGATCCCTGCAGGGACTGGACTCTGTCGATCAGACTTCCGATGCCGGACTTCAGGGCCGTGGACAGGGACTTTACAGGCTGGTCCAGGGCGCCGAAGATCCCAGAGGCCATGGTGGAGCCAAAGGAGGATTCCTGGCTTTCCAGGGTCCTCTGTCCGCTTTCCACCTGCGCCAGGGCATCGTCCAGCTGCTTCTGGGCTTCGTCCAGCTTGTCCTGGGCTTCCTTCTGCAGCTTTTCATTCAGAGAATCGATCTTGTCCTTATTGAGTCTGACCTCCACGGTCTTGTCCACAAGGCCGATGGCCGTGACTCTGGCAACGCCCTCCTGGCGTTCCATGTAGGGCAGGAGGGTCCTTTCCACGTAATCGGAAAGCTCATAAATATCATATCCTTCCCGCTCGACGCCAACGTAGGCCGTCGCCAGCATATCCATGCTGATCTCCAGAATGGTGGGCGTCGTGGCCGTATCGGGAAGATTGCCGGAGATCTGGTCAATGGAGCTGGAAACCCTGACCATGGCGGAATCCATGTCGGTACCGTCGACAAATTCCAGCTGGACCATGGAGAAGTTCTCAGAGCTGACGGAATATACGTTTTCCACATTGGAAACGGTTCCCAGCGCATTTTCCATGGGTTCGCTGATCTCCTTACGAACCTTCTCGGGACTGGCCCCGGGATAGGTGGTGATGACCATCAGATACGGGAGCGAAAGCTCCGGCAGCAAATCCAGAGGCATCTTTGTAAAGGATACGATGCCGAGGACTATGACGGCGATCACAGCCACCAGGATCGTAAAGGGTTTTTTAACACTGAATCTTTCCATACTTCGATCTTTCCAAGTCAGGTTGCAGGGTGAAACATTATACAACTGTTAAAAATAGCATAATGCAATCCAATTGTGGAAAATTTTTTATGAACAATTCGTGAATTACGCATCAAAAAACAGTGTTAGGCAAAATCCCCGGTTCCCAGTCCCTCTGCCCCCTTTTTTCTCCAAATCTGTGTCCAAACGGGCTGAAAACGTCTAAAAATTGTTAATTGACTGACTCAGTCAGTCAATATACGCCGTTTTGACTGCAAAGTCCGCCTGTCTCAGAGACCGCTTTTCTCTCCTTTTCATCCTTTCGAAGGCCCGGGCCGGCCATCCGATTCTGTCCTTTAAGGCATGGATCCCCCACCGTTTTGCTGCTTCGGCCTTTCCCCTGAGCCATACCGGCACCACGCAGCAGATGCCGCCCGGCGATGCGGCATTCGTTTGGTCACTGCTAAGGAAAAAGAGCTCCAGGCCGTAGCCTGGAGCTCTGGTTTTTTTAATATTCAGATTTCGCTTTACGAGGATCAGCGTCCGTTGTTCTTCAGGAAGGAAGGAATCTCCACGCCCTGGTTTGAAGATGCAGGTCTCTGCTGAGGTCTTCTCTGCTGAGTCTGCTGACCCTGTCTCTTGGTATAGTTTCCACTGCCGCTGTAGGAAGAGCTGTTGTTTCCGCTGTAGGAATTGCTTCCGCTGTAAACAGGGATATCTGTTGTCTTCTGGCCGATACCGGTTGCGATCACAGTGATGTTGCAGGCATCGGTGTTGCTCTCGTCATACATGGAACCGAAGATGATGTTGACATCCTCTCCTGCCTGCTCCTGGATGTAGCCGACTGCTTCGGAAGCGTCGGTCAGGGAGATATCGCCGGAGATGTTGACGATCACATCGGTCGCACCGCTGACAGAGGTCTCCAGCAGAGGAGACTCGACTGCCATCTTGACTGCGTCGATTGCCTTGGTCTCGCCCTTGCCATAGCCGATACCGATATGGGCAATGCCCTTATCGCGCATGACAGTCTGCACGTCTGCGAAGTCAAGGTTGATAATAGCGGGAACATTGATCAGGTCCGTGATGCCCTGCACTGCCTGCTGCAGCACTTCATCCGCTTTCTTCAGAGCTTCGGGCAGAGTAGTCCTTCTGTCCATGATCTGCAGAAGCTTGTCATTGGGAATAACGATCAGGGTATCTACGTTCTCCTGGATCTTCTCAATGCCCTGCAGGGCCTTGGACATACGGCTCTTTGCTTCAAAGCTGAAAGGCTTTGTTACAACGCCAACGGTCAGGATGCCCTGATCCTTGGCCAGCTTTGCAACGACAGGAGCAGCACCCGTGCCGGTTCCGCCGCCCATACCACAGGTAACGAAGACCATGTCTGCACCCTTGATGGCTTCAGCGATCTCATCTGCAGTTTCCTCGGCAGCCTTCATGCCTACCTCGGGATTTGCACCGGCGCCCAGGCCCTTGGTCAGCTTCTCGCCGATCTGGATCAGCTTGGGAGCTCTGCAGTAATGGAGTGCCTGCACATCGGTATTGACTCCGATGAATTCCACATCCGTTACATCAACGTCTACCATTCTGTTGACTGCATTGTTTCCTGCACCGCCAACACCAACCACTTTTATCTTACAAGCGGGTTCAGCTTCGTTCGTCTTAATTTCAAGCACGGTAAGCTCCTCCTTTAAAAATTTTACAATTTTGTTAAATTTCTGCTAACGACAATAATATTACAGAGCAATTTGTAAAAAATCAATCAGTTTTTTTATCTTTTTTTCTGCAAAATGATGATATTTTTTTCTGACGTGTATGTCATTAAATTGATGACGCCCGTTCTTCCCTGTAATTCCGGCATAAGTCCTGCAAGTCTGGACAATTTCAGGTCATAATTTTCGTCCTGCCCCAGGATCACATCGATGTCTCCAAGGTCGATGGTGATGCTGGCGGAGGGGTCGGAGCTGAGATTACTGACACTAATGTCATATTTTGCCATGGTGTGCAGGGCGTGCAGAGCAGCGCTCAGACCGAAGGGATTGTCCACGATCAGCTTTTCTCCCTTGACAGCCTCTTCTGCTTCGACGCCTTCGATCCTCGGAACTCCAAAGATGGTCTTCATGGACCGCTCCACAACGATGCCGGCTTCGTCTACATAGATGTTGCTGTCTCCGGCATCGATATAGCCGGCCAGCTTCTTCTCATGTACGACGATGTTGACCTCGACGGGACTGAGCATCTGAATGTCAATGGATTCAACGAAAGCCATGTCATCTACGGACCGGTTGTGGTAGAGGAGGGAAAGGGCGAAGCTGTTTTCTCCAAAAAAGCCCTTCTGTACATACTCTGTCATCTCATCATTGGTATAGATGGTGTTTCCGATCACATGCGTCTTATGCACATTGAAGAAGGTCACCAGGATCGCTGCGATCACGGTAACGGCCAGGGCCAGGGTCAGAGCCAGATTTCTGGGCGTAAGAAGGGGGACGATGTCCGCGCCTTCCGCTGCGCGCAGTCTGCCGGCAGCCACTGCCGCCGCTTTGCTTCCTGCCCCGTATTTATTTGTTCTGAAGTCTTTTCCTGTGCCTTTCATACGACGCACCTCCGGGCTTCCGAAGAATTTGGTTAAATCCGATTTGAATTAATCTGATTTTTTGATTCCGATTCCCCTGGATACGCTGATCACGACGCCGACCTCGGCCAGCAGCAGGAGGATCGAAGTGCCTCCGTAGCTGATAAAAGGAAGGGTCACGCCCGTATTGGGGATGGTATTGGTTACGACCGCAATGTTCAGGATGACCTGGACTGCGATGTGGGTCAGGACCCCGATGACCAGAAGGGCACCGTAAAGATCCCTGGTATTATTTGCAATCATCACGAAGCGCAGGATCAGGAAGAGATAGAGCAGCATCAGGCTGATGGCTCCAAAGAGTCCCAGCTCTTCGCATATGATTGAAAAAATCATGTCATTCTGCAGCTCAGGCACATGGCCCAGCTTCTGCAGTGACTGGCCCAGCCCCTTGCCGAAGAGGCCGCCGGAGCCGATGGCGTAGAGGGCCTGCAGGGTCTGATAGGCTTTATCGTCGGCGTAGGCCTGCGGATTCAGCCAGGCCAGGATACGCTCGCCGCGGAAGTCCGCCGTTACGCCGGTCTCCGCTGCCCTTCTTACGGTGCTGGCGATCCAGTAGATCCCGGCGCCGCCCACCAGGGCCCCCAGAGCGATGAATCGTTTGTAGTAGGGACAGGCCACAAAGAGCATTCCCATGACGATGGCCATGACGATGATGGCCGAGCTCATATTTCTTGTGATCCGCCAGATCAGCAGTGCTGCGAAGGAGGACGGGACCAGGGGGAGCAGAAAGCCCCGCCAGGTGGCGATCCTGTGGCCCAGGGAATCGATCATGGAGGCTGTCAGAAAAATCACGCCTGCCTTAACGATCTCCGCCGGCTGTACATTGAAATATTTGAAATCCAGCCACCTGGTGGCGCCGTTGGCGCTGTAGCCCAGAGGCGTCAGCGTCAGAAGGACCGAGATAATGGAGGCCAGATATACCGGAACTGCCAGCCTTTTGGTAATGGAGTAGGGAAAGATGGCTGCCACGATCATGATGAGCAGGCCCACCACCATATATCTGAACTGGTTCCGGAAGTAGAACATCGAGTCATCGTTCAGGACCTGTCCCTGATAGGAGGTGATCGAATAGAGCATGATCAGTCCGAACAGGAGCAGGGCAAAGATAATGAAGACCAGCGTATAATCATGGAAAGGAACTCTTCCGTCTGATTTGGCCGCTTCAAGTCCTCTTTTTCTCGTTTTCGGTTTGAAAAAAGGCATAGAATCTTCCTTATTGAATTACCATATTCCCAGAAGAGAGACCGAACACAGAAGAATGGTCACAATGGTGAATACGGCTACGACCTGCACTTCAGACCAGCCGCCCTTCTCATAATGATGATGGATGGGAGCCATTCTGAAGATTCTTTTTCCATGAGACAGTTTGAAATATCCGACCTGGAGGATGACCGAAATCACCTCGATCATATAGATGAAGCCGATAACGGGGATCAGCAGGGGGATCTGGAGCTGGTAGCACATGGCGGTGACAAAGCCGCCCAGGGCCAGAGACCCGGTATCTCCCATAAAGACCTTGGCCGGATAGGCGTTATATACCAGAAATCCCAGCAGAGCGCCGATCATGGCAGCGCCGGCAGGGGCCGCCGGTGAGGAAAGCAGGCAGGCCGTCACAGTCAGAAAGAGGGCGACTGCCACCGTCACACAGCCCGCCAGGGCGTCGACGCCGTCTGTAAAATTCGTTCCGTTGACTGTCGCAGTGCAGACAAAGATCAGCACGGCGATGTTTCCCGCCTGGCCGAAATCCAGGAAAGTGCCGGGCATAAAGGGCACCTTCAGAGCCAGGGACTGGCCCAGGACCTCCGTCAGATAGTAAGCGTAGCCGCCTGCAGCCAGGATCTGAAGAGAAAACTTCTGCCAGGCCTTCAGACCGTCCGAACGCTTCAGGACGACCTTGATAAAATCATCGATAAAACCGATGGCGGCAAATACAAGGGTAAGCAGGAGGACCGGAACAACAGTCATGTTGCCGGTATAGGCGATGTAAGCGGCAGCCCCGGCCAGTCCCAGAAGGAACATAAAGCCGCCCATGTTGGGGGTGCCGGTCTTCTTCAGGTGAGACTCCAGTCCCTCTCCCCTTTCTGTCTGTCCGGCCTTGACCCTTCTGAGGAAGGGGATCAGGAATTTACCGGAAACAAGGCTGACTGCAAAGGCCAGGAGGAAAGGGATGATCAGAACTGAAAGTTCAACTTCTCTGTACATAATATTGTGAATATCCTTCCAAAAGTATTTGACAGTGCCGGATCAGTCTCCCAGACCGTTGGTATCGCGAAGGCCTTTTTCTTCCAGCTCCGCTTTTTCCCTGTCTGTCAGATCCTCTGTCATGTAGATGTTGAGATAAGGCAGGACCTCCTGCAGGATATCTCTTCCCAGGAGGCAGGCGTACCTTGCCGTATCCTGCTGCTCAACGTTCGGCCGGTCGATTACCACGTAGATGGCGATCTGGGGATGATCGATCGGAGCAAATCCCATAAAGGATGTTACATATTCATTGTTGTTACGGGGCAGGGTTTCCGCCGTTCCCGTTTTGCCGCCGATCCTGTAGCCTGCAGGCTTGGCGGACTTGCCGGTGCCGTTGTCACCTTCCACGACCCTGACCATGTAATCCTTGAGCTGTTCACAGGTATCTTCTGAAATGGTATGCTTCAGGACCCTGGGCTGGATGGTCTGGACAGTGGCGCCGCTGGCGCTGGTGATCCTGGATACGATATGGGGCTCGTAGTAGACCCCGCCGTTGACCAGGGAGCTGAACCCGGTAATGGTCTGGATCATGGTCACGTTGAAGTTCTGGCCAAAGGAGTTGGTGGCCAGATCGACAGGGCCCATGGAATCGGCGTCATAGACCATGCTGTCCGTTCTGGCTTCTCCCGCCAGATCAATGTTGGTCTTGAGGCCGAAATTGAAGTTCTTCTGATACTGGGTAAAGAGTTCTGTTCCGATCTGCTCGGCCATATACATGAGGGCCACGTTGCAGGATCTTTCCACCGCTTCACCCACGGTAAGGGTCCCGTCACCGTAAATGTTGTGGCATTTGATGGTCTTGTCCGCCACCAGGAGCTTGCCTTCACATTCATAGGTATCATCGGGACTGACCTTGCCGGTCTCCAGACCGGTGGCCACGGTAAAGGGCTTAATGACCGAACCCGGTTCGTAATAATCTGTAATGCAGTAGTTCCGCCAGAGGGCGTTCAGATACCGGTTCTGGTCTTCCTCCGTCAGGGCCTCCACAGCCTCCTCCGTCAGATATTCATCGGTGGCCTCGTCCGTTTCGGAGAGGACGGGCATTCCGATCAGTCTGACCGGGTCGTAGGGGTTGCTCAGGTCGTAGCCCGGATAGGAGCCCATGGCAAGAATGTTGCCGTTGTTGACGTCCTGGATGATGCAGCCGATGTTGTTGGCACCGTTGCCGGGATGGACATTGTCCTTATACTCTTCCCCGAAGGCGTCCAGATACCGCATCACAATGGACTGGATATTTCCGTCCAGGGTCAGGACCAGGTTGTTGCCGTCCTGGGCTTCGATGGTGGTGGTCTCCAGATTCCTAGCTTCATCCAGGTATCCGTAGGTCCGGCCCTCGACGCCGTTCAGCACGTCATTGTAATATTCCTCCAGACCATAGGATCCGACGTTGCTGTTGTTGGCAAAGCCGATCACATCGCTGGCCAGCGCTCCGCTGGGATAGGTCCGGATATAATTCTGTTCGAACCAGATTCCCTTGATATTGTTGTAGAATTTGTTGGAATCCAGCAGACCCTTCTTGGAGTTTTCTTCCTCCAGGCCCTTGTTGATCCATTCGTCATAGGCCAGCCGGTCCTTGTAGGATACCCTTTTTCTGGCTATGTAATACTGGGAGGTGGGATGCTCCGTAATATAGGTACGAAGCTTTTCCTTATCCAGGCCCAGGTATTCCGCCGCCGCCAGGGTCGGCTCCATGTAGTAAGGGCTCTGGCCGATGACCTTGGAATCGATAATCACGTTGTAGACCAGGGTCGAATCCGCAAGGATGGTGCCGTTGGCGTCTGAGATCCGTCCTCTTTTATAAGGAAGGGTCAGGTTTTCATAGCTCTGCTGCGACAGGACCGCCATGGAATATTCGATTCCGTTGTTGCGGGTGATCATGACCAGTCTGCCCGCCAGTATGAGGAAGCATAAGCAGATCAGACCGAAAAGGATGATCAGCTTTTTCTGCATCTTCAGCGTAAATCTTTTTGTTTTTCTGGAAGCTCTTTTCTTTCTTTTCGGAGAGGAAGAGCTTCTACCTGCCTGTTTCCGATTCATAGCCTTCCTGTCATTCTCCTACTTCCGAAACCTGGTGGACATATTCCTCGGTTCCGCTGGAATATGTGATCACCTGGTCGTCTGTCGCATACTGCATGCCAAGCACATTGATGGCATAGTCGCGAATCTCATCGAGATCGATGCTGTTCATGATCTCGTTGTAATTTTCGTCATTGGTGGACTTCTTCTCCGCCAGCTGGTATTCCAGGGAGGAGATCCGGGAAATCGCCTTGGTGATGTCCGACTGCAGGGTAATATAGCCGACCAGTGCGATCATCATCAGTCCCAGCAGAACCAGCATAAAGACGGCGTAGCCCAGATTCATGTAGGCCGCCTTTTTTCGGTTTCTCCGAATGGCTACCCGAACGTCCGCGCTTCTTTGCGGCGCCTTCCTTGTAACGGATTCTTCCCAGAAATGACTCTCCTGCTTCTGAGGCTGCCGGACCGGTTTCTTTCTTTTTACTGCCAATTCAGCCCACCTCCTTAGTCTTTTCAAAGATCCTGAGTTTTGCGCTGGCAGATCTCCGGTTCCTTTCCAGTTCTTCCCCGGAAGGCAGGATGGGCTTTTTCGTGATCACCTTTCCTCTGGATTTTCTCCCGCAGGTGCATACCGGAAATTCCGGCGGGCAGATACAGGGATTTTCATTTCTCCGGAAGGCGTTCTTGACGATCCGGTCCTCCAGAGAATGGAAGGTTATGATGCAGAGCCGGCCTCCGGGTGAAAGTCTTTCAATGATGGTGTCAATGGAATCCTCCAGCACGTCCAGCTCTCTGTTGCAGGCGATCCGGATCGCCTGGAAGGTCCGCTTGCAGGGATTGCCGCCCTTCTCCTGCATCCTGCGGGGAATGGCTCTGCGGATGATCTCCACCAGCTCTCCCGTTGTTTCGATGGGAGAAGCGGCTCTCTCCTTTTCGATCTCTCTGGCGATGGCTGCGGCGTATCGTTCCTCGCCGTAGTCCCGCAGGATCCTGGTGAGCTCTGCGGCAGAATATTCATTGACGATGTCCCTGGCGCTGACCGGATTGTCCTGGTCCATGCGCATATCCAGGGGCGCATCCGCCATGTAGGAAAAGCCTCTTTCGGGATTGTCCAGCTGGTAGGAGGAGACCCCCAGGTCCAGCAGCATGCCGTCGATGGCGCCGATTCCCAGGTCGTCCAGGACCCGGGCCGTGTTCTCGTAGTTGTCATGGACCAGGATGACCCGGTCCAGGAAAGGGGTAAGCCTTTCGGTGGCCGCTGCAATGGCGTCCCTGTCCTGATCGATCCCGATCAGGTGTCCGCCCTCTGTCAGAGCCTCTGCGATGTGAAAGGAATGTCCCCCACCGCCCAGGGTCCCATCCACATAGGTCCCGTCCGGTCTGATGTTCAGTCCCTCAATGCATTCATCGAGGAGCACAGATTCATGTTTGAATGTAATACTCATCTGATCCTTTCCTGCTTCTGTATCAGGCAGCCCTCAGATGAAGTTCATCTGTCAGATCTCGTAGCCGTCTGAAAACAGAGTTTCCGCTATTGCCTTAATGTCTTCGGGTTCCACGTGAGCCTCATCCCAGCGCTCCTTGCTCCAGAGCTCGATATTGCTGCCGTTTCCGGACAGAACGATATCCTTGGTGATACCGGCATATTCACGTATTTTAGCGGGGATCAGGGCACGGCCCTGCTTATCGATTTCGATTTCAGCAGCGCCGCCGATGAAATGCCTCTTCAGAATCCTGGTGCGGTCTGCATTTGCAGGCAGCTTATTAAGCCTGGAGACAAAGTCCTCCCAGGCTGCCAGGTCATAGATGTACAGGCAGGGGTCAAAAGCCTTAGATATGATGATTTTTTCTCCGAGCCCTTCCTTGAACCGGGAAGGAATGATCAGTCGCCCCTTCGAATCGAGCGAGTGATCAGATTCACCCATGTACATCCTGTCGGCCTCCACTCAGGTACTACTTTGGTGGGTTTTTACAACCACTTTACAACCACATAATAGCACCTGATGGGCCTGCATTTCAATACCCCGCTATTTTTTTATTGCAAATATATTGCAGATTTCCCTGAAAAAACCCAAAAAAGGTCTTCAGGCCGTCTGCTTCCGCAGGCTGTGGAGCCTGTAGAAAATCACTGAAATGGAAACGGCTGCGACGCCGATCCCCAGGACCAGATTGACCGGTGTGGAGGTACCGGGAATATAGAGCTGGTCTGTCCGGATGGACTCTATGATGGCTCTGCCGATGCCGTAGCCGGCAAAGTACATCAGGATGATCTGCCCGTCGAACTTCTTATATTTAAGGAAGGCCAGTAAGAAGAGGAGCAGGGCCGTATTCCAGAGTCCCTCATAAAGGAAGGTGGGATGGACCTGGATATAGTTATCCGTTATGTGGGCCGCAATGGTCTCGCTGATATCGGACTGGCGGACCATCTCCACCGGGATCCGCATGGCAAAGAGGCTCTCCGTATATTCGCCAAAGACCTCCCGGTTAAAGAAATTTCCCCATCTTCCCAGGATCTGTCCCACCAGGACGCCGTAGGCGCAGCAGTCCAGGACCCAGAGGGGGCTGACCTTTTTGATCCTGCAGAAGACAAGGATGGTGGTCACGCCGGCAATGATGCCGCCGTAGATGGCAAGGCCGCCGCCCCGGATGTTGAAGATCTGCAGGAGGTTGTCCTTGTACATATCCCACATAAAGATCACGTAATAGATCCTGGCGCCCAGAACCGAAAGGACCAGGAGCCAGACGGACAGATCCCAGATCACATCCGGATCATGCCCCGTCTTTTTGGCGATGTGGGCGGCCATGGTCAGGCCCAGCAGCATGCCGATGGCGATCACAATGCCATACATGGCAATGTCAAAGCCAAAGATGGAAAAGGTCTTGGGTACGTTGTGCAGATAGATCCCCAGATTGGGAAAGGAAATATCCATTAAGTCCATTGTTCACTCACCTCATTTTGAATATAGTAATGCGACTATATAGTAGCACACTCCCTATTTTTTAAATCGAAAATTTCTATTAAAAAACTTATTAAATAAGAAGCAACTGCTCTCAAATCAGAAGCAGGACATAAAAAAAGGATGCAGGCAGTCAGCCCGCATCCCCCATTTTTTACATTAAATCAAACATTAAAGCGGAACAGGATCACGTCCCCGTCCTGTACCACATATTCCTTGCCTTCGATGCCGACAAGGCCCTTCTCCCTGGCCGCTGCCAGAGAGCCTTCTCTGAGCAGGACCTCATAATTGACGACCTCGGCCTTGATAAAGCCTCTTTCAAAATCGCTGTGGATCTTACCGGCTGCCTGGGGCGCCTTGGTCCCGATCTTAATGGTCCAGGCCCGGCACTCGTCCTCTCCTGCCGTCAAAAAGCTCATCAGGCCAAGGGTATGATAGCTGGCCCGGATCAGCTTCTCCAGACCGGATTCGGACAGGCCCAGATCCTCCAGGAACATGGCCTTTTCATCCTCGTCCAGCTCTGCGATCTCCTCCTCGATCTTGGCGCAGATCACAAAGACCTCGCTGCCTGTACCGGCTGCAAATTCCCTGACCTTCTGCACGAAGGGGTTGGATGCTCCGTCGTCCTGCAGGGAATCCTCATCCACATTGGCTGCATAGATGACCGGCTTGTCTGTCAGCAGATTGTACTCCTTGATCCACTTGACCTCATTCTCGTCTTCCCGTTCCAGGGAGGATGCCATATTGCCTTCCTCCAGATGGTCTTTGAGCTTCTTCAAAAAAACCAGCTCCTTGCCGGCGTCCTTGTCCATCTTGGCGGTCCGGGCCACCTTGGCGATCCTTCTTTCCAGGACCTCCAGATCGGCAAAGACCAGCTCCAGATTGATGGTCTCAATATCCCGGATGGGATCGACGCTGCCGTCGACATGGATGACATTGGAGTCCTCAAAGCAGCGGACCACATGGACAATGGCGTCCACCTCACGGATATTGGCCAGGAACTGGTTGCCCAGGCCCTCGCCCTTGGACGCGCCCTTGACCAGGCCTGCGATATCCACGAACTCGATCACGGCCGGCGTGACCTTCTTGGTATGATACATTTCCCCCAGAAGGCGGATCCTTTCATCCGGGACCGCTACCACGCCCACATTGGGGTCGATGGTGCAGAAGGGATAGTTGGCGGATTCCGCGCCTGCTTTGGTCAGGGAATTAAACAGAGTACTTTTACCGACGTTGGGAAGCCCTACGATACCTAATTTCATGTATGCTATATCTCCTTAAAAATACTGTAAGTTCACTGGTCTGTTGCCATGCTCCTTTCCAGCCGGAAAAAGAGCCTGACAGAACGCCATATATTATAGCGTACTCAGGCTCTTTTCTCAATCTCTTTCCGCCGATAGCAATCAGATGCAATCAGATGATCATACGGGTATGCTGCCAACGAGCTCAAAGTATTGTCTGTTCCAACTCTGACATTTGGAATTATCTTTCCCCCTGATATTATTTCAGGATTTTCAAAGCATCATTGCGTGACACCAGATACAGGCCATGCCAGATGGAACGAAGGTCTTTCTTATTTTTTGTTCCTGCTATAGACCGGCTTCTGCATCTTGAGATCCCGGTAGATCTCACAGTAATTCTGGTAGCGGATGGAACTGATCTCCCCCCGCTCCAGCGCCGCTTTTACAGCGCAGTCCGGTTCGTTGATATGGACGCAGCCCTTGAAGCGGCATCCCTCTTCTCTTTCCACGAACTCCTGATAGTAATCCTTCAGCTGGTCCGCCTCGATCTCCAGAAGATAGAGGGAGGTAAAGCCCGGGGTGTCCACCAGGAAGGTATCCTCTCCGGAGGAAAGGAGCTCCACATGGCGGGTGGTATTTCGTCCCCGCTGGATCTTTTTACTCAGCTCTCCGGTCTGCATCCGGGCTCCCGGGCAGATGGCGTTGATCAGGGTGGACTTGCCGGCGCCGGAAGGGCCGGTCAGGACCGTGGTCTTGTGGGAGAGGGCCTTTCGGACCTCGGGCAGAGACGCCTCGTCCAGGGCGCTGATGAACATGACCCTGCAGCCGCAGGCCTCATAGGTGGTGCGGAGCTCTTCGATTTCCTCCGCAGAAGCAATGTCCGCCTTGTTGAAGCAGATCACGGCCTCCAGGTCTTTCTGTCCCAGGACGATGAGCAGCCGGTCCAGGGTATTATAGTTGGGATCCGGTCTGGTGATGGCAAAGAGGCAGAAGGCCTGGTCGACGTTGGCCACATTGGGCCTGACCAGCTCATTCTTTCTGGGAAGGAGGGCTGTCACATTGCCTTCCTTGGGGATGCTGACCGTATCCGTGATGTCAAATTCCACATTGTCGCCGACCAGAGGCTTCTGCTTCAGGGCCCTGAAGAGTCCCTTGGCTCTGCAGCGGTAGACCTCTTCTCCTGCCTGGACTTCATAGAAGCCGGCGATGCTTTTGATGATCTTTCCTTTCATATACAGTCTTAATACTCCGGCGTGAAGGTGATCGTTCTGGTGACCGACCTGGGCTCCGTCCGTTCAATGGTCTGGGTGGCCGGCGTCGGCTCGACGGCCGGTTCCCCGCCGGAGGAGTCAGTGATCTCCTCTGTCGGGGTGGGGTCCACTTCCACCGGGACCTCCTCCTGATAGGTATAGTTCCAGGAAAGGGTCACAATGCCTGCCGAATCGCTGATGCCTGTATATCTTGTTCCTTCAAAGGGGAAGGAGGCTGTATCCGTTTCCAGAAGGACCTGGCCGCTTACCGTCTTGACGACGATGTGGACAATGGTCCCGTTGGTATAATCCGCGCCCTGGGAGCCGTCGTTGGCAGAGGGCTTGGCGATGGAGGCCGTATAGCTGTAGGTCATCTGGGAACCGACTTCCACGTCGATGGCCGTGCCGCGGTCGATGTATACGCCTTCCTGGACCGTCTGGCTCAGGATGATGCCCACCTGGTTCTGGTCATAGGTCACGACCGGGGTCACCCTGCCCATGCGCAGTCCCAGCTGCTCCAAAAGGAGCTTGGCCTGGGTCTCGGACAGATCCACCAGGGAGATCATTTCGACCTTGCCCTCCAGGTCCGGTCCAAGGCTGACGGTGATCACCACCTCCGAGCCCTTCTGGGCCTTGGTATTGCCCTCCGGCGTCTGGGCCATGACCACGCCTTCGGGGACCTCTTCGCTGTAGTCATTTTCGACCTTGACGGTAAAGCCGGCGTTCTGCAGGGCTTCCTTTGCGTTTTCTTCGGTATAGTCCAGGACCTTGGGCACCAGGACGCCGTCATTCATACTGACGGTCAGCGTTACGATGGTGCCTGCCTGAATGCTGGCCCCTTCCGATTCAGAGGCTGCAATGACATAGCCAGGATCGTAGCGGTCCGAAATCTCATAGACGACATCGGGGATGAGGTTGGCGGCCCGGAGGGCTTCCGAGGCTGCCTGCTCCGTCTTGCCGATGACGTTGGGCATTTTGGTCATGGCCGCGGCTTCCTGCTCCTTGTCAGAGCTGCTCAGGAAACCGATCCGGTTGGCTGCAAAAACAATGATGACCAGGCCGATGATGACCGCTGCCAGAATGGAAACGACGGCCGTGATCTTCTCCGTCCGGTGGTTCTCCTCGTCATCCAGATATTCGTCAAAGACCTCCTCTTCCGGGGCCGTTCTGTCTCCGGCCTTTTCGCCGGCGCGCTCGTTTCTGTCCCCGGCGGGATCGCTGCTGCCTGCTTCCGCGCCTGCGGCAGCCTCGGCGGCCTCCTTGATGGTCCTGCGCTCTTCCTCTGTCATGGCCCGGGTCGCCCCCAGGTCCTCTGTATTGAATCTTGTCACAAAGTCCCCGTCGGGATCGATCAGGGAGTGCTTGAGATCCGCGATCAGCTCCGACATGTTCTGATAGCGCTTGTCGGGGCTCTTTTCACAGCACTTCATGACGATCTGCTCGATGCTGTAGGGCAGATCGTGCACATAGGTCCTGGGCGAAGGCATAGGCTCCTGGATATGCTTGATGGCGATGGCCACCGTGGTCTCGCCCGTATAGGGGACCCGGCCTGTCAGCATTTCAAAGAGGGTAATGCCCAGGGAATAGATATCGCTCTTGGCGTCGGAATAGCCGCCTCTGGCCTGCTCGGGAGAGGTATAGTGAACGGATCCCATCACGTTGGAGGTAATGGTATTGGAGGTCGCGATCTTGGCGATGCCGAAATCCGTGACCTTGACCTTGCCTTCCTTGGAGATGATGATGTTCTGGGGCTTGATGTCCCTGTGAATGATATGATTTCTGTGCGCAGCTTCCAGACCCATTGAGACCTGGACGGCAATGGTCACCGCCTCCTGCTCATTGAGTCTGCCCTTGGATTCGATATATTTTTTCAGTGTAATGCCATCGACAAGCTCCATGACGATATAGTAGATGCCTTTTTCCTCACCTACGTCATAGACATTGACGATATTCGGATGCATCAGTCCTGCTGCAGCCTGGGCCTCGACCCGGAATTTCGATACGAAATTTGCGTTTTCGGAAAACTCCTGCTTCAGGACCTTAATTGCGACCAGTCTGTTGAGCTTCTGGTCCTTTGCCTTATAGACATCAGACATGCCGCCGTTTCCGACCTTATCCAGTATCTCATATCGATCCGCGATCAACATTCCAATCTTGATCATGCATTCCTCCGCAAATAAGAATAACCCCTTTATCCTTCCCCATATCGGGACGGATCGATCAGCGTGACAGAAATGTTGTCCTTGCCGCCTGCTTCATTGGCCACGGTGACCAGAAGATTGGCCGCTTCCTCAATTGTCCTGCTGCGCCAGATGATCTGCTCTATCTGTCTGTCATCCAGCATATTGGTAAGTCCGTCCGTACACATCAGGATCAGTGACTGTCCTGTCAGTACTTCCGTAAAAAGATCCACTTTCAGTGTGGGTTCCGCACCCACAGCCCGGGTAATCACATTTTTATCAGGATGGTTCCTGGCCGCTTCCTTGTCCAGAGAGCCTGCCTGGATCATCTCCTCCACCAGGGAATGGTCCGTGGTGACCTGGTACATGCCCCTGGCCCGGTCCACGATGTAAAGCCTGCTGTCTCCGACATTGGCGGCCTGCAGAATGTTGCCTGTGATCACAGCCATGACGGCTGTGGTCCCCATCCCGTAGTATTTGGGATCGCTCTCAGCGATCAGGCGCAGCTCCCGGTTGGCTTCCTGCAGGGCCAGCACCATGACCTCCTCCGGCGAAGCATTGTCTGAATCCTGCATGATGGAGGCGATCCGGTCTACCGTAAACTGGGAAGCATACTCCCCGGCCTGATGACCGCCCATACCGTCCGCAACAATATAGAGGTTGGGGAACCTCCCCACCGGTCTGTCGCTGGAAAATAAAAAATCCTGATTCATTTGTCGTCTCCGGCCGATGTCGGATACAGAATAAGAGATAGCCATTTTCCTGTTTTCTCCCCTGATTGCAGACAGTTTCTAATGCTCGGAATCAGCCATATGACGGTGGCGGAGCTGCCCGCAGGCACCGTCGATATCTCTGCCCATTACTCTCCTAATACTAACATTTATGCCGCGTTTTTCAAGTTTATTTTTGAAGGCCCGGACCGCGTCGTCCTCGGGATGCTCATAGCCTCTCTCCCTGACAGGATTGACAGGGATCAGGTTGATATGGGCCTTCAGGGGCCGGGCCAGATCGGCCAGGCCGGCCGCATCCGCAGCGGAATCATTGACGCCCCGGATCAGGCTGTATTCAAAGGTGACCTGCCTTCCCGTCCTGTCAAAGTAGGCGGCGCAGGCCTCCATCAGCTCCTTTATACTGTAACGGTTGGCGATGGGCATGATCTCCCGCCGCTTTTCATCCGTCACCGCATGCAGGGACAGGGCCAGGGTAATGGAAAGATCCTCCCTTGCCAGGTCGTACATTCTGGGAACGATCCCGCAGGTGGATACGGTCAGAGACCGCTGGCTCAGATGCATGCCGTTTTCATCCGTCAGAAGATGGATGAAGCGGACCAGGTTGTCATAATTGTCCAGAGGCTCCCCGGTGCCCATGACCACGACGTGGGAGATCTTCTCCCCCGTCACCCGGCGGATCTCATAAATCTGCTCCAGCATTTCGGAGGCAGAAAGGGACCGGATCAGGCCGTCCAGAGTCGAAGCGCAGAAGCGGCATCCCATCCTGCAGCCCACCTGGGAGGAGATGCAGATGCTGTTTCCGAACTTATACTTCATGAAGACGCTTTCCACCAGGGAATCGTCCGGCATGGCAAAGAGAAATTTCTGGGTCCCGTCCAGCCTGGAGATCTGCCTGTCGATCATCCTGACCCTGGTATAGGTAAAGCTCTCCCGGAGCTTTTCCTTCATGGCCGCAGGGATATTGGACATGGCTTCATAGTCCGGAGCCAGCTTCACATGCATCCACTGATAGAGCTGCCTGGCCCGGAAGGCAGGCAGGCCCATTTCCTTTACGGCCCCCTCCAGCTCGGGAAGGGTCATGGATTTCAGGTCCCTGCCGGGCCCTGCCACACTATGGTCCTTTGAATTTACGCTGCTGTCCATATATTCCTACAAATCCGCCGGCCGGAAAGCTTCCAGCTTTCGAAACCGGGCTACAAAAAATCCGTCTGTTCCATGGATATGGGGAAGGAGCTGGAGTCTGTTCTGCCCCGGTCCTTCGATCCCGGGGATCCCCTCCGGCAGACAGGGCAGGAGGCTGTCCGGGACAAGTCCCAGTTCCTTCTCAATAAAATCGGCATTCTCCTGATTCTCCAGCCTGTTGATGGTACAGGTGGAATAGATCAGGACCCCGCCGGGCTTTAAGTAAGAGACCACATTGGCAAGGATCTCCCTCTGCAGGGCGGCCAGATCCTCCAGCTCCTTTCTGCTGACCCTGTACTTGATGTCCCTCTTTCGGCCGATGATGCCAAGGCCCGAGCAGGGAAGATCGCAGAAAAGAATATCTGCGCTTTCGTCATACTGACTGACATGGACTCTTGCGTCCTGGACCTGTGCCTGGACCCTGTCCTCCAGGCCCATTCTTTGAATATTCCGGCGGATCTGCCGGACCTTGTGGTCTGTCAGATCAAAGGCCAGGACCCTGCCCTCCTTCAGATAAGAGGCGGCGTGCATGGATTTTCCGCCGGGGGCGGCGCAGACGTCCATGACGATCTCATCCCCCCGGATCCCTGCGGCCTCCGCAACGAACATGGAGCTTTCATCCTGAATGGTCCATCTGCCCTGGGCGTAGCCGGGGAGATCCTGCAGGTCCCTGGTCCCTGTCAGGTAAAAGGCGTAGGGCAGCCAGGCAGCGGGCCGCACGGCCGCGCCCCTCTCCCGCATCTGGCAAAGCAGATCTTCTCTTTCCCCCGGGGAAACCTCCGGGGCAAAGCGGATGCAGACCGGCCGGACCTCCAGAAGGGCCTCCAGCATCTGCTTTGTCTCTCCTTTGCCAAGCTGGTCCTCCCACAGGTCGATCAGCCACTGGGGCATGGAATAACGGACGGAGAGGGAGGTCTCTTCCAGGAGAGAAGCCAGCTCTCCCCTGTCCCTGCTTCGGATCACATTCCGGAGAACGGCGTTGACAAAGCCGGAAAGGCTGTCCATCTTCCGCTTCTTCACCAGGCGGACCGCCTCGGAGGCCGCCGCCGCATCCGGGACAGCGTCCATATAGAGGATCTGATAGACCCCCATCCGAAGGACCTGGCGGATGACAGGCCGGAGGGAAGCCGCCGGTTTTTTGGAGAAGCGGTCGATCACCGTATCCAGTTCGATCCTTCTTTCCAGGACGCCCTCCGTCAGCCTTTTCATAAAGGCCCTCTGATTGTCCGGCAGGTCCTTATATTTGTCCAGGGCCTCCCGGATCAGGAGATGGCTGTAGGTCCCCTTCTGCTCATTGTCCAGCAGGATCCGCAGGACGATTTCTCTTTCATTTACTGTCTGCAAGATATTTCCTCGTCAGCCCAGGCGGTCGCCGGCCTTCACCGGATATCCCAGCAGGAAGGCAGACACGGGCATTCTCTTCTTTCCCTCGATCTGTACCTCCCTGACCGCCAGGATCCCCTGACCGCAGGAGACATAAATGGTCTTTTTATCGGTGGCGGTCACTGTGCCGGGCTGGTCTTCGCTTTCTTCTTCCACAACATCGGCGTCCCAGATCTTCAGGATCCTGCCCTGGTAACGGGTATAGGCGCTGGGCCAGGAATTGAGGCCCCGGACCAGGCGCTCGATCTTCGAGGCGCTGTCCTGCCAGTCGATGTCTCCCATTTCCTTTTTCAGCATGGAGGCGTAGCAGGTCTCGCCCTCCTGGGGCTTTTCCGAAAGGCTCCCTTCCTCCAGGCCCCGGATGGCCTCCAGAAGAAGTCTTCCCCCCATGACGGAGAGCTTGTCATACAGAGACTCTCCTGTCTCTTTGGGGTCCAGGGCCAGCCTTTCCTGTAGAAGAATGGGACCGGTATCCAGGCCCTCATCCATCTTCATGATGGTCACGCCGCTGTATTTTTCTCCGTTGATCACGGCCCACTGGATCGGGGCCGCCCCCCGGTACATGGGAAGGAGGGAGGTATGCACATTGATGCAGCCATAGGGGGGCAGGTCCAGGATCTCCTTCGTAAGGATCTGTCCGAAGGCCGCCACCACGATCAGATCGGGCTTTTCCTCCCGCAGCCTTTCCACTGCCTCAGCGCGTCTGATCCTGTCCGGCTGAAAGACCGGGATATTCCATTTTTCAGCCAGGACCTTGACGGGGGATTTTACGATGCTCTTGCCCCTGCCCTTCTGCCTGTCCGGCTGGGTCACGACCAGGGAGACGTCAAGGCCTGCTTCCAGCATGGTATTCAGTACTGTGGCCGCCAGATCCGGCGTTCCCATAAAAACAATCTTCATCTTTACTCGATCTCTCCGTTTACCTGGGCTTCCATTTCCTCCAGGATCTCCTCATCGTCCACAGGAACCGCTTCGCCTGCGTCATGCAGAGGTCCTTCCACCAGGTCTACATACATTCTGCCCTCCAGATGGTCCAGCTCATGGCAGATGGCTCTGGCCAGAAGCTCTGTACCCTCCAGTTCAATGGGCTCCATATTTTCATCAAAGGCCTTGCAGATCACGTGATTGGGCCGGGTGACCTGTCCCATCTTTCCGGGAACGGAAAGGCAGCCCTCCATACCGCACTGCTCGCCTTCCGCCAGGATGATCTCGGGATTGACCAGGACATGGGGGTCGTTCTGCTCTTCAGACACGTCGATGACCACGATCCTTTTCAGGACGCCCACCTGGGGAGCCGCAAGGCCCACGCCGCCGGTATCATACATGGTCTCCAGCATGTCTTTGACCAGGGTCTTCATCCGGTCGTTCATTTCCTTTACGGTCTTACATTTCTTTTCCAGTACGGGATCGCCGTACTCTCTGATGGTTCTTAGTGCCAAAATGCCTCCTTAATAGGGATTGACCGGATCGAAATCGAACTGGATCTGAACGTTCCGAAAATTTCCGTTTCCCTGCATGGTATGTATATATGTTTCAATCTGATCCTTATAGTCAATCAGTGTATCATATTTTGGATCTTTTATATACAGGCCAAACCTGTATATATCCCGGATCCTGCCGATTCCGGCCGGGGCAGGTCCGATCAGGACGGAGGGGATCTCCTCCAGCAGGCTCCGGATACCGCCAGCGGCGGACAGGGCCGCGTCCTCGGAGGAGGAAAGGATCTGCACCGCCAGCATGTGGGAAACGGGCGGGTAGAGCAGAAGCTTTCTGTAGAGGATCTCCTCCTCATAGAAGCCTTCATAATCCTGCCGGGAGGCATGGACGATGGCGTAGTGATCCGGCTGGTAGGTCTGGATGACCACGTCGCCGGCAAGGCTTCCTCTGCCGGCCCGGCCGGCAGCCTGGGTCAAAAGCTGGAAGGTCCTCTCCGCAGCCCGGTAATCGTTGCTGTAAAGAGAAAGGTCCGCCATCAGGATCCCCACCAAGGTCACGCCGGGAAAATCATGTCCCTTGACGATCATCTGGGTCCCCAGGAGGATATCCGCCTCCTCATTGGCAAAGGAGGACAGGATCTTTTCATAGCTTCCCTTGGCGGAAGTGGTATCCGCATCCATCCTAAGGATCCTTGCGCCCGGAAAGGCCTGCCTCAGATAGGTCTCCACCTGCTCTGTCCCCGCCTTCATGGCGGAGATATATCTGGATCCGCAGGAGGGGCAAAGGCCTGGCGCCGCCTCCTCATGGCCGCAGTAATGGCAGACCATCCTTCCTTTGCCTCTTCCCATATGGACCGACATGGCCACATCGCAGTGGGGGCACTTGACCACATAGCCGCAGGCTCTGCAGGAAAGGGAGCCCGCAAAGCCTCTGCGGTTCAAAAAGAGCATGGTCTGCTCTCCCTTCTGCAGTCTCTCCTCCAGCTTCCTGCGCAGGGAAGCGGACAGGATGGACCGGTTGCCCCGTCTGAGCTCCGCCCGCATGTCTGCGATCTCCACCGCAGGCAGGGTGCCGCCCGTCAGCCGCTCCTTCAGGGTAAAGAGTTTGAATTCTCCGGTCAGAGCCCTGTAATAGGCGTCCAGAGAAGGGGTCGCACTCCCCAGGACCAGGGCCGCCCCCCGCATGCGGGCGATCTGCATGGCGGTCTCTCTGGCGTGGTATTTTGGCATGGACTCGTTCTTATAGGAGTTCTCATGCTCTTCATCGATCACGATCACCCCCAGCTTCTCGAAGGGGGTAAAGAGGGCCGACCGGGGACCAATGATCACATCGATCTCTCCCCTTCTGGCCCTTTCCCACTGGTCCGCCTTTTCACTTTCGGACAGGGAGGAATTGATGACTGAGACCCGGTCCCCGAAGTGTCTGTAGAAGCGGATCAGGGTCTGATAGGTCAGGGCGATCTCCGGGATCAGCATGATGGCCTGGCGGCCCTGGCTGCAGATCCGGCTGATGATGTTGATGTAGACCTCGGTCTTGCCGCTCCCTGTGATCCCATGGATCAGGGTGACGCCGGGGTCTCCCGCTTCAAAGGCAGACACCACATGGTCCGCGATCTCCTGCTGCCCTGGAGAAAGGGCGGCAGGTCCCCTGCCTGCATCCTGAATGGAAACGGGATTTCGAAGGAATCCTGTTTCTTCGATCTCCACAAGGCCCGCGCTTTTCAGGGCCCGGATCACAGGGCCTGTCACATGGAGCTTGGCCGTGACCATCTCATAGGGGATCTCCGGCGTTTCCAGAAGGGCCTCCAGAAGCCTGGCCCTGGCCAGCTGGTGCTTTTGCCGGTACCAGGCCAGCTTTTCCTCCGCCGCCTCCGGATCCGCTATCAGGCGGATGGTCCGTTTCTTTTTGGGAGCCCCGCTCTTACGGGAGGTCATGACGGTCTTCAGGGCGGTGATCATGGTGGACCCATAGGCGTTCTTCATCCAGATGGCCAGACGGAGGTTGAAATCCCGGTCGGATTCCTCCGTATAGCCCTCCCGGAGGCTGACCAGGTCCAGGATGTCCCGGATCCGCTCCTCCTCCAGGTCCGCCCTGTCACGAAAGCCTGTGACATAACCCTTTCTGGGCTCTTTCCCCTTTCCGAAGGGCACCAGGACCTGGGAGCCTAAAAGGATCCTGTCCCGGAGATGGTCCGGAATCCTGTAGGTGAAGGGTCTGTCCAGCCTGTCGTGGGATATGTCAATGATCACATCTGCATATCTGTGCATTTCCACCTCGCAAAGCATCAGGCCTTTTGCGCATCCTCCTCCAGGATATCCCGGATCAGCTCGCGCTCATCCATATGGTACTTGGTCTTTCCTATGATCTGATAATCCTCATGTCCCTTGCCGGCCAGAACGATGATGTCCCCGGCCTGGCCGTTGTGAATGGCGTAGGCAATGGCTTCCTTTCTGTCAGGAATGGTCACATAGACTCCTTCGGTCCGCTTCATGCCGGTCTCGATATCGGCAATGATCTTCATGGGATCCTCGGTCCTGGGATTATCGGAGGTAATGATGGTAAAATCGGAGGTCCTGCCGCTCTCTTCTCCCATGGTAAAGCGTCTTTCGGGGTCTCTGTCGCCGCCGCAGCCAAAGAGGGTCACCAGGCGGTTGGGTTCATATTCCCGCAGAGAGGTCAGAAGACTGCGCAGGGCCATGGCGTTGTGGGCGTAGTCGATGAGGAGGGTGAAGCTGTCGGACACCCTGACCATCTCAATGCGGCCTCTTACCTTAATGCCCAGCAGGGCTTTCTGAATGGCCTCTGTATCCGCTTTGAAATGCCGGCAGATGGCAATGGCGCAGAGGGCGTTGTAGACCGAAAAGCGTCCCGGCATGGGGACTTCGGCCGCAAAGTCCAGAAGGCCCCGGACATGGAAGCGGATGCCCAGCTCGCCGGGCTCCTTGATCAGCTCCAGGTCCTGGGCGTAGAGGGAATTGGTCTCTGCCAGGCCGTAGGTCTCCACCTCGCAGGTGTGACCGTCCAGGATCCTTTCGGCATAGGGGTCGTCGCCGTTGACAATGCCCATCCTGCACTGCTTGAAAAGCAGGCTCTTGCAGTAGAGATAATCCTCAAAGCTGCTGTGCTCGCCCGGGCCGATATGGTCCGGAGACAGATTGGTGAAAATACCGTAGTCAAAAATAAAGCCCTGGGTCCTGTGGAGCTTGAGGGCCTGGGAGGAGACCTCCATGACCACCGCATCCATGCCGGCGTCCGCCATATCCCTGAAATACTTCTGCAGGGTCATGGATTCGGGCGTGGTATTGGGAGAAGGGATCCTGACGTCTCCGTAGACGGTCTCGATGGTGCCCACCAGGCCCACCTTGTAGCCGGCGTTCTGCAGGATGCTGCGGACCATGTAGGTGGTGGTGGTCTTGCCCTTGGTGCCCGTGATACCGATGATCTTCATGCGGGAGGCAGGATTTCCGTAATAGGCGGCAGAGATCCAGGCCATGGCGTAGCGGGAATCATAGACCCTGATGATGACCGGGTCTTCCCCCTGGATATAGGGGGTGATGTCCAGGTCCTTTTCCACCACCAGGGCTGCGGCGCCCTTTTCCAGCACCATGGGAATAAAGGAGTGGCCGTCCGAAACGGTTCCGGAAATGCAGAAGAAAAGGCCTCCCTTTTCCACCTTTCTGGAATCGTTGTAGATCCCCGTGATCTCTTTCTTTAAAAGAGACCGTACTACCTCGGGATCTGTAATGGCCTGTCCCCTTGCGTCATTAAAATGATAGTCCACCTTACTGATCAGATCTGCTATTTTCATGCTTTTCTCCCATAAGTCCTTTTATTTGAAACGTATATCCTTCACAACATACTGGAGCGTTTCCTGCCCCTGATAGCTGTTGATATCCGGGTAATATACCATATCTATTGTAACATTTCCCCTGCCTCTGAGGAGTTCATTTGCGTTAATTGTTCCTGCCTCCTGCCGGACCAGTTCCAGGAAGGCGTCTCCGTCGTCAAAGCGGATGAGATCCAGCCAGGCGCCGTTCATGTCCTTTCCCTTCATCCGGACCACGTTCCGGTTCCTTCCCACGATCCGGACCTCGGACAGCACGACGTTTTTGGTAACAAAGAGGGGCTTGGGGTTTTCCTGGCCCCAGGGCTCGAGGGACTCCAGCTCCCTGACCAGGGGGAGGCCGATCAGGCCGGGGGGCAGCTCCATGTCGATCCGGATGGTCTCTGTCAGGTCCTCTTCGGAGAGGGTGCACTGGTCATTGATCCGTTTCCGGAAGATCTCGACGTTCTCCTCCTTCATGGAAAGGCCGGCTGCCATCTTGTGGCCTCCGAATTTCACAAACAGGTCTCCGCACCGGCTCAGCTCCTCAAACATGTTGTAGGCTTCAATGGACCTGCCGGACCCCTTGGCGATCCCATCGCCGGTCTTTGTCAGGACAATGGAGGGCCTGGCAAATCTTTCTCTGACCCTGCCCGCAATAATGCCGGCCAGGGACTCGTGGCAGTCCGGCAGATACAGGACCAGGACTCTGTCCTGCAGATAGGGACCGGTCCGGGCCAGTTCACAGGCCCTTTCCACGCCCTGCTTTGTCATGTCCTTGCGGCTGTCGTTGAGGCTCCTCAGGTCTGCCGCCTGGACCAGGGCCCTGTCATAGTCTTCTTCAAAAAAGAGGGCCAGGCCCCGCTTGGCCGAATCCAGCCTGCCGGTGGCGTTGAGGCAGGGACCCAGGATAAAGCCTGCATGATAGGCGGTCAGCTTTCTGTCCGCCAGATCGGTGGCCCGGATCAGGGCCCGGAGTCCGGTATTGCTGGTGACGGAAGCCCTTTTCAGGCCTTCCCGGACCAGGACCCGGTTCTCGTCCTTTAAGGGCATGACGTCACAGACCGTTGCCAGGGCGCAGAAGGGAAGCAGGTCCCCTGCCAGGGGCTCCTTGGGAAAGCCGCCCTTTTCCAGGATCTTCAGACACAGCTTATAGGCCACGACGGCCCCGCAGATCTCCGGGAAGGGATAGGCCCTTCCTCCTGTCAGCGAGGGCGGGATCTTGGGATCCACCACCGCCTGGCCGGGCGGCAGCACGTATTCCTTTTCCCCCTTTTCATTCAGCTTGAAGGGGACTTCGTGATGGTCTGTGACGATCACGGTCATTCCCGCTTCCACTGCCGGCCCCAGGACAGGCCCTGCGGCGATGCCGTTGTCGCAGGTCAGGATGGTATCGATCCCGTCCGCCAGGGCATCCTGTACGATCCGGGCGTTGATGCCGTATCCGTCCAGGATCCGGTCCGGCAGCTCATAGTCCGCCTGCCCGCCCATCTCCCGGATGCTTTTGACCAGGATATAGGTGGAACAGATCCCGTCCACATCGTAGTCGCCGATGATGCGGATCCTTTTTCCGGTCCGGATCTTTTCAAGGACCAGGTCCGCCGCCCTGTCCAGGTCCGGCAGCAGGGAGGGATCATGCAGGTCCGCCAGGGTCCCTGATAAAAAGATCCTGTAATCCTCCTCCGTCTCCATATCCCGATTCCGCAGGATCCTGGCGGTCACCTGGGAGATCCGGTGCCTTGCCGCTATGCTCTTAAAATCTGCTCTTTTCTGATAGACGATCCACTTGGCCAAGCTGTCACCCTCTTTGCGTAAATACTGCCATACAGATGAGAACAGGGGGATACTTGCGCATCCCCCTGCCAGGTATTGGTTTTATATCAGCTTCAGATCACAGTCTTGGATCTGTCGCTTGCTTCTTTGTCTTTCTTTCTGGCTTCTGCCCTTTCCTTTCTGGACATGCCGGAATAGTCATTGTTCTTCCTGGAGGAAGAAGGAATGTTCACACGGCTGGCCGGTGCTGCTGCAGCTGCGGCCTCATTGACCTTGAAGGTATTGCGAAGGACATACCAGAGGGAGCCTGCGATACATACGGAGGACCAGGCGCCGGAAATGATACCGATCATGATGGGAAGGGCAAATTCCTTGACATCCGATACGCCGAAGATCCAGAGGGTGGCGACCATGAAGAAGGTCGTCAGGGAAGTAAAGAGGCTTCGGGACAGGGTCTGGGTCACAGCCCCGTTGATCATGTCTGCCAGGTCGTCCTTTCTGGACATGAACTGCTTGTTCTCACGGATACGGTCAAATACGACGATGGTCGCATTGATGGAATAACCGACGATGGTCAGCATGCAGGCGATGAAGGTGGAGCCTACGGATACACGCAGGATCGCATAGCCGCCCAGAACGATCAGCACGTCGTGGATCAGGCAGGCCACGGCGGAGGCGCCGAAGCGGATATCGGTAAATCTCAGCCAGATGTAGATCAGCATCAGAGCCAGGGCGACCGCCACGGCGATCAGAGCATCCTGCTTCATCTCGCTGCTGATAGTGGAGCTGATGGTCTCGGATGTGATCTTGTCCTTGTCAACGCCGAACTCCTCCACCAGTTTGTTGGAGATTTCCGTGCTGGCCTCGGTGGAAAGCTCAACGGTCTTGAAGATGACTTCGCTGGTGCCGGTGACCTTCTGGACCTGTACGTTGGCGTTGCCGGAAAGATCCTGGAAGATCGGAACCACCTGGGCGTCGATGTCTTCCAGTGTCTTGTCTTCATTGAAGGTAACGTTGGTGGAAGTACCGCCTACAAAGTCCAGGCTGTAGTTGAGCATGCCCCTGCCGCTGCCGGCGTTGATGCCCATGCCTGCAAAGCCTGCCAGGATCAGAATGATGGAAATGGCAAAGACCAGCTTCCTCTTTCCGACGAAGTCGATGACCTTCAGGCTTCTTGCCTTACCATACCACTTCACATCTTTGGCGCCCAGGGCGTAGAAGATGCTGATCAGGGCTCTTGTTACAAAGAGCGCTGTGAACATGGAAAGAACAATACCGATGGCCAGGGTCTGGGCAAAGCCCTTTACAGTACCGGAGCCCAGCAGATACAGAACGACTGCTGCGATCAGGGTTGTAACGTTGCCGTCGATGATGGCGGACAGGGCCTTCTGGAAACCGGACTTGATGGCCATTTTCACAGAAGCGCCTGCGGAGATATCCTCACGGATACGGGCGAAAATAATAACGTTGGCGTCGACTGCCATACCGATGGAAAGCAGAATACCTGCAATACCGGGCAGGGTCAGGGTCACGTCAAAGCCGTTCAGGACCAGAGCGATCAGAATGACATAGATGGCCAGAGCCACAACTGCCAGGAGACCGGGCAGGAAATAGACTGCGATCATAAATACAGCGACCAGGGCAAAACCGATGATACCGGCTGTCTTAGAGGTCTTCAGAGCGTTCTGGCCCAGCTGGGCGCCGACGATCTGAGAACGAAGTCTCTGCAGTTCGACCTTCAGTCCGCCGATACGGATGGTGGAGGCCAGGGTCCTGGCGGATTCGATGGTCTCTTCGCCTTCGATGATGGCGCGGCCGTCTGTGATGGCTGCGTTGACCTTGGGAACGGAAACGAAGGCACCGTCATAATAGATACCGATGGTGTCTCTGTTGTCGTTGAAAGCAGCTGTGGTGGCGTCTGCGAACTTCTGCTTGCCTTCTGCGGTAAAGGTCAGGGAGACAACGATCTGCTGGTTGTTCATGGAGTCGGTCTGATAGCCGGCCTCTGCCGTTTCCACATCGGTACCGGACAGGACTGCGTCGCCGTCGGCGATGCATTCTTCAATGGACTTGTTCAGAACGTAGCCATAGGATCCGTCCTCCAGGGTGCCGAGGGAATAGTTTTCCTTGCCTTCGGCGTCCTTATGACGGATGAAGTAGAGGGAACCGGGACGGCCCAGCTCCTCCAGGATGGCATTGGTCTCAGCGACGCCGGAAATGCCGGGGATCTCAATGTTGAGACGGTCTGCGCCTTCCTGGTATACAGTCGCTTCTGTGCTGTACTGTTCTACACGTTTCTGAAGCTTGTAGATGGTATCATCCATATCTTCCTGGGAAGGGGCTTCGTCCCCGACTGCTTCATAGGTAATGGAAGCGCCGCCGGCCAGGTCAAGACCAAGCTTGATATTCTTGTAGGATCCCTTATGCTCGCTGCCGATGCCGAAATATGCAACATATCCCAGAATGCCGGATGCAATAAGGATCAATGCCAGAAAAATTGCTGCTCTTGATTTTTTCATCACGAATTATCTCCTATCTTTACTCGCTGCAGCCTTGTCTTCCTCCAAAAGCCAACAGCCTTTGAAATTATAGCACAAAAGATTGGGAAGTAAAACTTTTTTTCATCTTCCCCTCCCCTTTTTCCGGGCCCTGTGTTAGCATTTGAACTGTGTTCCCAGAAAGGATCCCCCATATTCAGGAAGGAAAAGCCCATGCTCCGGATCTGCCTCTATGCATCTCCTGTCACAACCAAAGAATTCCTGCGTCAAAGCGGCATCAGCAGCGTCCCTGTCATCGGCGCCCATGGAAAGCCCTCCCTTCCGGGGACCGGCCTTTTTTTCAACAAGTCCGACTCCGGATCTCTGACGGCCTTTGCCCTCTCCGACGAGTGCGAAGTCGGGATCGATCTGCAGGAGATCCTCCCCTATAAGGACCGGTATGACCGCCTGGCCCGCCGCTTCTTCCGGCCGGAGGAGCAGGAGGCCCTCGCCCTCCTGGAAGGGGACCGGCGGGCCGAAAGCTTCTTCCGGCTCTGGACCATCAAGGAAAGCTATCTGAAGTATACAGGCAGGGGCATCGGGGGCGGACTCTCCTCCTTCCGGATCGATTTTGAAAACCGCCTCATCCTGCCGGACCAGGGAGGGACGGCCGCCTTCCGGATTTTTACGCCGGAGTGCCTGAAAGAAAGCTATGTACTCTCCCTCTGCGCAGGCTCTCTGCCTGCCTCCATTCCCATTCTATATAAGGATTAAAAAAACAAGGTAATAAACAAGGCGCTGCACAGCCAGGTGCAGCGCCTTGTATGCATTTATCGGTTGAATCAGTCGGCTTTCGTGGAAAGGGAAAGTTCCTCCAGCTGCCTGGGATCCACGACATCGGGCGCGCCGCTCATCAGATCGGCCGCATCCTTGTTCTTGGGGAAGGCGATGACGTCACGGATGGAATCCGCCTTGGTCAGCAGCATGACCATACGGTCCAGACCATAGGCCAGGCCTGCGTGAGGCGGAACGCCGTACTTGAAGGCGGTCAGCAGGAAGCCGAACTTCTCCTCAGCCTCTTCCCGGGTCAGGCCGATGACTTCGAACATCTTCTCCTGAATGTCATTCTGGTGGATACGGACAGAGCCGCCGCCCAGCTCGACGCCGTTCAAAACGATGTCATAAGCCTTGGCGCGGACAGAGCCGGGATCTGCATCGATATTGGGCCAGTCTTCTTCCATGGGCATGGTGAAGGGATGGTGCATGGCCACAAAGCGGTTCTCCTCCTCGGACCACTCCAGGAGCGGGAATTCAACGACCCAGAGGAAGTTGAACTGATCGTGGTCGATCAGACCCAGGTCATCGCCCAGCTTCAGACGCAGGGCGCCCAGAACGTTCCATACCAGGGGCGTCTTGTCGGAGGCAAAGAAGATCATGTCGCCTGTCTGCGCGCCGGTCCTCTCGATCAGGGCCGCGATCTCCTCCTCCTTCATGAACTTGGCGAAGGAGCACTTGACGCCGTCTTCCTTCACAGCGATGTAGGGAAGGCCCTTGGCGCCGTAGCCCTTGACCATCTCCACGTACTTGTCGATCTTCTTTCTTGCCATGCCGGCCTGACCGGGGGCAACGATGGCCCTGACAGAGCTGCCGGCAGCGCGGGCTGCCTCCTGGAAGGGCGGGAATTCACAGTCCCTGACCAGGTCTGTCACATCCTTCAGGGTCATGCCAAAGCGGGTATCCGGCTTGTCGGATCCATAGTTGTTCATGGCGTCGATCCATTTGATGCGGGGAAGCGGGAGCTGTACGTCCAGACCGATGGCCTTTTTGCATACGTACTGGAGCAGTCTCTCGTTGGTCTCCATGACGTCTTCTTCATCGACGAAGGAGAATTCCATATCCAGCTGGGTGAATTCCGGCTGCCTGTCGGCACGCAGGTCCTCGTCGCGGAAGCACTTGGCGATCTGGAAATATCTGTCATAGCCGGAAGCCATCAGGAGCTGCTTGAAGAGCTGGGGAGACTGGGGCAGGGCGTAGAAGGTGCCGGGACGGACTCTGGAAGGGACCAGGTAGTCTCTTGCGCCTTCAGGGGTGGACTTGCAGAGAATGGGCGTTTCGATCTCCAAAAAGCCCTCTCCTGCCATGAACTCCCGGATATACTGGGTGATCTGGCTGCGGAGGATCAGTCTCCTCTGCAGGTCAGGCCGCCGCAGGTCCAGGCTTCTGTACTTGAGACGGAGCTCTTCTCTGGTCTTGGAGTTTTCCTCGATGGCGAAGGGCGGCGTCTCGGATTCGGAAAGGATCCGGGTGTCGGTGACACGGATCTCGATATCGCCGGTAGGGATATTCTTGTTGACGGCGCCGCTTCTGGCTGTCACGGTGCCGGTGGCTGCAACAACGTATTCAGACCGCATGGACGCAGCCTTCTCCATGTTTGCAGGGCCGCAGTCCGCTTCTTCATAGATCAGCTGGATGATGCCGCTTCTGTCCCGCAGGTCGACAAAGACGATGCCGCCCTTGTTTCTCTGCTTCTGTACCCAGCCCATAACCGTCACTGTCTGACCGATACAGGCATTTGTCAGTTCCGCACATCTGCATGTGCGCTTCAGGCCTTTCATGGATTCTGCCATAGTTTCTTCCTTTCCGGACGCAGGTTCTGCGCCGACCCTTAAGGGATTTTTTATCTTCCTAAATGAATTATCTGCTGATCGGGTCCTTATAGAATTCCACGAATTCCTCATAACCCCTTTCCGTCAGCTGCTGCTTCTGGAACTTCTTGTTTTTCGCCATGTGGGCGATCAGGACCTGGCCGCCGGCTTCTCTGGCCTTCTGGGCGCTGGAAAGAACCTCCCGCATTCTGTCTGCGGGCATGTTCTTTTCGATCAGGTAGGCAGTCTTTTTGGCCGCGCCGGGGATCTTGAAGCCCTGCTCGAGAAGGATCAGGATGATCCGCTCAAAGCCGATGGAAAAACCGCAGGCGGGTACGTCCCGGCCGGTAAATTTCCCTACCATGCCGTCATAGCGGCCGCCGCCTCCGCAGCTGATGCCCAGCTCGGGCATGGCGATCTCAAAGATGGTGCCGGTATAATAGGACATGCCTCTGACGATGGTGGGATCAAAGACCATACGGAAATCTGCGCTCTTTACAGCGTCCACGCTTTCAATTACTTCGCGCAGGTCCGGAATGACGTCGGGCTCGATGACGCCGGAGAGTTTTTCTTCCAGCCATGCCAGCTGGTCCTCTGCCTCCTGAAGGCCCTGGAAAAGACCGATGTAGGTATCGGTGCTTTCCTTGGAAAAGCCGCTTTCCACCAGCTCTCTGGCAGCGCCCTCCATGCCGATCTTGTCCATCTTGTCAAGAATGATGAAGACCTCGTCGAAGCGGTCAGCCGGGAATCCGCTGTAGGCCGCCATGGCCTTGAGGAGCCTTCTTTCATTGATGCGGATCTGGAAGTTCTTAAATCCCAGCCTGCCAAGGGTGGTGGTGGTGGCCAGGATCAGTTCGATCTCAGCCAGATTGGTGGGCTCACCGATGATATCTATGTCGCACTGCATGAACTGGCGGTAGCGTCCCTTCTGGGGCCTGTCCGCTCTCCATACATTGCCCATCTGCAGCGCCTTAAAGGGAGCGGGCAGCTCATTGGCGTGATTGGAATAATAACGGACCAGGGGAACGGTCAGGTCATAGCGCAGGCCGCCGTCGACCAGATCCGCTTCCGAGGAAGCCGTCTCCAGCTTCAGCTTTTCGCCCCTCTTCAGGATCTTAAAAATCAGTTTTTCATTATCGCCGCCCTGCTTGCTGGTCAGGTTCTGAATACTTTCCACGCAGGGGGTCTCAATAGACTGGAAGCCGAATTCCGCATAGGTCTTCTTAATGACAGACTGTGCGTAATCTCTGATTTCCATTTCTTCAGGCATAATGTCCTTCATGCCTGTAACAGGTTTCTTAATGAGTGCCATGCTGCTCTTTCCTCTCTGCCTTCGGCAATTTTCACAACTATTCATTCTACATTTTTTACAATCCAATGTAAAGCAAAAAAGAAAAGGCCTTTGTTATGCCTGGCCTTTTGGACCCTTAATCCCTGCGCCTGTCCCGCTTCCGGCAGTAGGTCCCGACGGCTTCCTCCCTGGCCAGGTCCCGGAGGATCAGCATCATGACGGCCTCCAGGAGCTTCCCGGTTCCGGTCTTCCGGCCTGTCATCCTCACTATGCTTTCTTCGATTTCAAAAAGGTCCATGGGCCTGTCGTCGGAAAGGGCCAGATAGACCGTCTTTTCCAGGTCCGAGAGGCCCTCCGGGGCTCCCGGACCCCTTTTTTCCTCCTCCTCCCGGACGCCGTAGAAATACTCGATCAGGTCCCTGGGGGAAAGGGCCATGGCGGCCCCCTGGGCCAGGAGAGCGTTGCAGCCCTCCGAGAGTCTGTCCGTGATCCGGCCAGGCAGGGCGAAGACGTCCTTTCCCTGGCTCAGGGCATAGTCCGTGGTGATCAGGGTGCCGCTCCCCCCTTTGGCCTCAACGACCAGGACCAGGTCGGAAAGCCCGCTGATGATCCGGTTCCTTGGGGGGAACTGGGAAGGACGGGCCTTTGTCCCCGGCCTGTATTCGGAAACGATGCAGCCCCGGCCCTGGAGCATAGCATAGAGGTCCTCATTCTCCTGGGGATAGCAAACGTCCACGCCGCAGCCCAGGACGGCCAGAGAATAGCCGCCCGCCTGCAGGGCCGCCCGGCCCGCAATCCCGTCTACGCCCCGGGCCATCCCGCTGACGACCCCGATGCCGGCGCCCGCCAGAGCAGAGGCAAAGCGCCTGGCCTCCTCTCTTCCATAGGCGTCCGGGATTCTGGCTCCGATCACGGCAGCGCAGGGCAGGGCCGGATCCGGAAGCCTTCCCACATAGTAGAGGCCCAGGGGCATGTCCTGGATCCTGCGGAGCCTTGGCGGATAGGCCGGATCCTCCAGGGAAACATAGGAAATTCCCTTTTTCTGCAAAGCCTCCAGGGCCTTTTCCGGATCCCTCTGCCTGGCCTGCAGGAGAAGGCGCATGTATTTCTCACCTCCCTTCTCCCCAAAAGCCTCCCGGGTCAGACCGGCCAGGTCCCTTCCCCCCATCTGATAGAGGGCGCAGGCAAAGCCGCTCCCTTCCAGGCCGGCCGCCAGGTCATAAGGGGACGCCTTCTCCTTCCTTCCCTCCCTGTTTTTCTGGTAACTGTCAAAGAGTCTTAATACTGCTGCGGTCCCGATTCCCTGGATCTCCCTGAGCCAGAGGCCATAGGCCGAATGCCTGTCCTGGTTCTCCATACTTTTCCTTTCTGTTTAAAACGCCTTTTCCCCTCATGCCGGGCACTCTCAGTGCCCAAAGATCTGTCTTTCTCCGACCCGGAAGGCAGCCGCCTCCATCAGGTGGCCGGCCCCGATCTCCCGGCTTCCTGCCAGGTCCGCAATGGTCCTGGCGGTCTTCAGAAGTCTGTGAAAGGTCCTGGCGCTGAAATGATATTTCTCATAGAGGGACTCCATGATCTTCTCTTCCTCTGGTCCCAGCCGGCACAGGTCTTCCACCATGGTTCCGGTCATGTCTGCATTAAAGCGGATCCCGGTCCCCCGGAACCGGTCCCTTTGTCTTTCTCTGGCTGCCTCCACTCTTTCCCGGATCCTGGCGCTGGATTCTCCCTTTTCCGGTCTGAGCAGGTCTGCGGCCCCAACGGAAGCGACCTGGGTGCAGAGATCGATCCTGTCCAGGATCGGCCCCGAAATCCTTCCCAGATATTTTCGGATCTGGCTCTCGCTGCAGCGGCACCGATTCCTGTCTGGGTAGTATCCACAGGGACAGGGGTTCATGGCCGCCAGCAGCAGAAAGCGGCAGGGAAAGGTACAGGAGCCCGCCTGCCGGACCAGGGTGATCTCCCTGTCCTCCAGAGGCTGGCGCAGAAGGTCCAGCTTCTCTCTTCCAAATTCCGGCAGCTCATCCAGAAAAAGAACGCTCCTGTGAGCCAGAGAGATCACCCCGGGCTGGGGCGTGACGCCCCCGCCCGTCAGGGCAATGGGCGTAATGGAATGATGGGGGGCCAGAACGGGACGGATCCGGATCAGGGGATCCTCCTTTGGCAGCCTGCCGGCTATGCTGTAGATCGATGACACCTCCAGACTTTCCTCCAGGGTAAAGGGCGGCAGGATCCCCGGCATGCATTTGGCCAGCATGCTCTTGCCTGTGCCGGGCGGGCCGATCATCAGGGCGTTGTGAAAGCCGGCCGCTGCGATCTCCAGCATCCTTCTGGCAGCGGTCTGCCCGATCACGTCCTCAAAGTCAGGCAGGTCCCTGCCGGGCCCCTCCGCCTGGGAAAATCGTTCTGCAAGGTCTGTGTGTCCTGGCGGGTAAAGCCTGTCCCGGTCTTCCTCCCCGGCTTTGAGGTAAGCAATCAGGTCCTTCAGGCTGGGAAGGCCCACCACTCTGATCCCCTGGGCGGCTTCTCCCTCCTGCAGGTTGCCGGCGGGAATGAGGCAGGTATGCAGGCCCTTTTCTCTGGCCCGGAGGACCATGGGAAGAATGCCCCGGACGGGCCGGATCTCTCCGTTGAGGCCCAGCTCTCCGGCGATCAGAATCCCCTCCACAGACTTCTGGTCCAGAAGTCCCATGGAAATCAGGATCCCTGCCGCCACCGGCAGATCCAGGATGACGCCTCGTTTGGGCAGGTCGGCCGGCGCAAAATTCACGGTGATTCTGGAGGGCGGAATCTGAATCCCCGTATTTTTCAGGGCGACCCGGACCCTCTTTTCGGCTTCCCGGACCTCTCCGGAGACAAAGCCCACCATGGAAAAGATGGGAAGGCCGGAGGAGATATCCGTTTCCACACGCAAAAGACAGCTGTCGACACCAATGACGGCAGCGGAAATGACAGAACTGTACATTGTAGTTCCTCTCCTTGAAAGTAGAAGCAAAGCCGGGAAGAAATGGAAGCGGACGCTTCCGGAAAAGAAAATTTGAAAGAAAAGAAAAAAGACAGGATCAGGAGACCCTGTCTGTATCATACCATACCTGCATCACTCCGGGCGGCGAAATTTTCCGGCCAGTCCGGATCTTTCCAGGCCCTGCCGGAGCCTTCAGTCTGAGGCACCGGTCAGAATGTAGTCGGACATCACATAGTTGGCAAGGTCCAGCCCCTTCTCGGTCAAAAAGAGCCTGTCCCCCTCCTCTGCCAGAAGGCCCTGGGCCAGGTGCTTTTGGCTGACCTCGCCATAGACCGAAGCAAAGGACCTGCCAAAGCGCTCTGCAAAGGCGCCGGTCCGGACGCCTTTTGTCATGCGAAGGCCAAGAAACATGAATTCCTCCATCTCATCCTCCAGGGAAAGATGCGTCTCCTCCTCATGAAAGGCTTCCCAGCTGCCAGCCTCCAGGTAGTCCTTCAGAGACCTGACACAGGTATAGCGCAGGTTTCCTGTACAGGAGGCGGCGCCAAGGCCAAGGCCAAGGTAGTCATGGCCCGTCCAGTAGCCGCAGTTGTGCCTGCAGGCAAAGCCCTCCCTGGCATAGTTGGAGATCTCATAGCGCCTAAGGCCGAAGGTCTCCAGGATCCTTCCGGTCTCATGATACATGCGCCTGTCCGTCTCCTCATCGGGCAGGGGCGGCAGGTCCATTTCTGCAAAGGGCGTTCCCTCCTCAATGATCAGGCTGTAGGCCGAGATATGCTCTGGTCTCAGGCGGCAGGCCGTCAGAAGATTTTCCTCCCATTTTTCAAAGGTCTGGCCGGGCAGGGCGCTCATGAGATCCAGATTCAGATTGCCGAAGCCGGCTTCCCTGGCCTCATGGAAGATCCGCAGGGCGTCCTCTGCCGAGTGGATCCTGCCAAGAAGGGCCAGCTCCTCCTCATGAAAGGACTGGACCCCGATGGAGAGCCGGTTGATCCCGCACTGCCTAAAGGCCCTGAGCTTTGCCAGGTCCGCCGTGCCGGGATTGACCTCCATGCTGATCTCCGCCTGGTCCTCTATATCAAACACGGACCGGAGCCTTTCCATGAGCTGCTCCAGGTCCCCTTGTCCCATGAGGGAGGGGGTGCCGCCGCCAAAAAAGACCGTATCCACAGGCCTTGTCCGAAGGGCCTCCGGCACCAGAGAAATCTCTCTTTCCAGCGCTGCCAGATAGGCCCCTCTGGCGCTTTCCTCTGCCGGGCCCGACAAAAAATCGCAGTAGCGGCATTTCCGCACGCAGAAGGGGAAATGAATATATAAAGAAAGCTCCCTGTTCACTGACATTACTCCCTGTTAAAAAAAAGGATCCTGCCGCTGCAGGATCCTTACTGCCTTTCTTAATTGCCGGAATCCAGCTTGAGGACGTTCATGAAGGCTTCCTTTGGAATCTCCACGTTGCCAACCACCTGCATCCGGCGCTTGCCTTCCTTCTGCTTCTCCAGCAGCTTCTTCTTTCTGGAAATATCGCCGCCATAGCACTTGGCCAGGACGTCCTTGCGGAGCTGGCGGATGGTCTCTCTGGCAATGATCCTGCCGCCTACGGCTGCCTGGATCGGTACGTCAAAGAGCTGTCTGGGGATCTCATCCTTGAGTCTTTCGCACATACGGCGGCCCCGTTCATAGGCTCCGTCTGCATGCACGATAAAGGAAAGGGCGTCCACAGGCTCCTTGTTGACCAGGATATCCATACGGACCAGTCTGGAGGTCTCATAGCCCTTGAGCTCGTAGTCGAAGGAGGCGTAGCCTCTGGACCTGGACTTGAGGGCGTCGAAGAAGTCATAAATGATCTCGTTCAGGGGCAGGTCATAATGCAGGACCGCCCGGGTCTGTTCGATGTATTCGGTACTGATATATACGCCCCTGCGCTCCTGGCAGAGCTGCATGATGGGGCCGATGAATTCTGTCGTGACCATGATCTCGGCGGAAACGATGGGCTCCTCCATGTGCTCGATCAGGGTCACATCCGGCAGGTTGGAGGGATTGGTCAGCTCGATCATGGTCCCGTCTGTCTTATAGACCTTATAAACAACGCCGGGGGATGTGGAGATCAGATCCAGATCGTATTCCCGTTCCAGACGCTGTAGGATGACCTCCATATGGAGGAGGCCCAGGAAACCGCAGCGGAAGCCGAAGCCCAGAGCCAGAGAGGTCTCGGGCTCGAAAAAGAGGGAGGCGTCGTTGAGCTGGAGCTTTTCCAGGGCATCCCGCAGGTCGGGATATCTGGCGCTGTCCGCCGGATAGAGTCCGCAGTAGACCATGGGCTGGGCCTTCTTGTAGCCGGGCAGGGCCTCGGCACAGGGCCGCTCCAGCTCGGTAACGGTATCGCCGACTCTGGTATCCTTGATGTTCTTAATGGAAGCCGTAAAGTAACCGACCATGCCGGCGTAGAGCTCCTCGCAGGGAATGAACTGGCCGGGGCCGAAGTAACCGACCTCCACCACCTCTGCCACCGCGCCGGTGGCCATCATGCGGACCTTGGAGCCCCTGCGGATCACGCCGTCCCGGAGTCTGATGAATACGATGACTCCCTTATAGCTGTCATAGAGAGAGTCAAAGATCAGGGCCTTGAGGGGCGCGTCGGGGTCGCCCTGGGGAGCCGGGATCTTTTCCACCACGGCTTCCAGGACATCCTCGATCCCGATTCCCTGCTTGGCGGAAATCAGGGGGGCATCCTCGGCCTCGATGCCGATCACATCCTCGATCTCGGTCTTGACGGCATCCGGCATGGCGGAGGGCAGGTCGATCTTATTGATGACCGGGAAGACATCCAGATCCTGCTCCAGGGCAAGATAGACATTGGCCAGGGTCTGGGCCTGGATGCCCTGGGTGGCGTCCACCACCAGGATGGCGCCGTCGCAGGCAGCCAGGGACCGGTTGACCTCATAGTTGAAATCCACATGGCCGGGGGTATCGATCAGGTTGAAGGTATATTCCCTGCCGTCCTTTGCCTGGTAGATCAGACGGACCGCCTGGGATTTAATGGTGATGCCTCTTTCCCTTTCCAGGTCCATGTTGTCCAGGACCTGGTCCTGCATTTCCCTGCTGGTCAGAAGACCTGTCTTTTCGATCATCCGGTCTGCCAGGGTGGATTTACCATGGTCGATATGGGCTACGATACAGAAATTGCGAATGCATTCCCTGCTTCTATCTGTCATAAAACAACTCCGCTTCTTTAGTTATTTTCATTGATGAAGATGGAGATCCTGCTCTGGATGATATCGGCCACCTCTCTGGAGGATTTGATTCCGTTCCAGTAGGATTCCGCTTCTTCCGCAATGATATCCATGACTTCGTAATTGTCGTAGGAGGTATGGTCTACCGCCTTTATGATGTCCACCAGCTTCTGGGCCTCTTCCGGCTTCAGGGGCGTCATTTCAATGTCCACGCCGCCCAGGGAAGCGATGGGGTTGTCGGGCTGCTCCAGACCGTACTCATCCACATAATACTTCTGCTTGGTGGATTCCTCGGCCATGTTCTCCAGGGCCTGTACAGAAACAGGGAAGGAGGAAGCGAACTCGCTCTTATAAATGCTCTCCTGATAGGCATCTGTCAGGAAGCTGCGGATGAACTGCCATGCGCCGTCCTTTTCGGCGGAGGTGCTGGACATGCAGATCCGAAGGTCGGGGCTGACGCAGGCTGTGGCCTTGTCATCGGACGGGAAGCCCGTTACGGAAACGTCTGCGCCGAAGGTGGCCTGCAGGGCTTCCTGATAGGATTCAAAGTTGACAAGATAGCTCATGGCCATCAGAGCCCTGTCATCCCGGTAGTAGGTCTCATAGGCGTCAAAGTTCTCTTCGGTCTCTTCCGAGTAATCCAGCGGGAACTTGTTGGTGAACTCCAGCAGCTTGATGAATTCATCCGAATTAAAGCTGCACCTGCCGGTGGCAAGGTCGATGAACTTGCTGCCGTTAAGCTTCAGGGCATAGTACAGAATGGTGCTCTTGGGCTCATAGGTGAAGATATCCTTGTATTCGATGCCCTTGGAATCTGCCAGACGAAGCAGGTCGTCGGTGCTGATGCCGTCGCCGATCAGCTCGGTCTTGCCCAGCATGGACTCCAGGGTAAAGGAAGGGGTCAGGACATAGAGACCGCCCCAGGGATTCACTGCATTAAAGACATTGGTCAGATATTCCTTGCCGGCCAGCTCGCTGTCCTTTTCCAGATAGGGCTGCAGGTCTTCAAAGATGCCCTTGCCCACATAGTTCTCGGGATGCATGTCGCCGGAAAGGATCACGATATCCGGAACGTTGCCGGAGATGATATCCGTATTGAACTGGCTGCCGCCCTGGGAAACCGAGCTGATATCATCGCTGTATACGTCATACTTGGAATAGTCTGTGGCAATGATCTTGTACTCTTCGTTGGTCTTGTTGAAGTCGATGATCTGCTTGCGGGTATTGGCGTCCATGTAGTAGCAGCTCAGCTTCAGCTCTTTTCTTTCCTTGATGGTGGACGCGTCCACAGGGGTCAGGACATGGAGCTTCTGGGCGCCGGTGCTGGATTCCATGACCATGATGACGATGGTGCCGTCCTCACCCTCCACCAGGGAGCTGACATAGTTGACGTCCATTTCCGTGCCGATGTAGTTGACGATCTCGACCATGTCGTCATCGCCGAAATTGTAGGTATAGATGCCGTTGGCGTCGGTCAGGATCAGATCGCTGTTGAGGCCGGCATAGATGTTGTAGTTGTAGTCAATGCGGACATTGGGGCTGACCTCGGGCTCCGTCATTTCGCCGGATTCCTCCTCCAGGAGGCTGTACTGGTAGCCTTCTCCGTTGTTGTAAAGGATCAGAATGTCTCCGTTCTTCATGACCAGCATCTGGCACTGGGACATGTCGCTGATGCCCTCCAGCTTGCCGGTGGCGTCGCCGTTTTTGGGGTCAAAGCGGAGGATTCCGTTGGAGGTGCTCACGAAAAGGCCCTGCTTTTCGGAGCTGATCAGACCGTAGACAGCGGGATAGGCGTATTCTTCTCCGCTGTTTTCAAACTTGATCTCCTGCTCCCAGAGGGTCTGGCCGGACTGGTCCATTTTGATCAGGGAGAAGTCCTCTTCCGCACTGAAGAAGTCCTCAAAATCCTCTTCGGATTCAAAGTCGACCTCGCCTTCCTCCTCTTCTTCGGCAGCTTCGGGCTCTTCCATGGCTTCTTCGGACATGGTCTGCTTGATGAAGTAGATATTGCCCTCCTCATCCATGGCATAGTTGCTGTAGAAGGTGGTATAGCCGTCATACTCCAGATCCAGCTTCGTGATCTTCATATCGGATCCGTCATAGTTGAAGCTGCAGAGGAAATCCACCTGGCTGTCTGTGTTGGGCTCATAGAAGAAGCCGTATCCGTAGATCTTGTCCTTGGTCGACTTCATGTAGCAGATCTCATAAATGGTGTTGTTCTGGGAGAGCTCGCCCAGGTCCACCTCGCTGTCGGTATAGACGACCTCACCCTCGGCAACTGCATTGCTGATTTCAGATGAGCTGCCGGAGGAAGCATTTCCCCCCTCCTGGGTGGTGGCAGAGCCGTTTGAACCGCCGCCGCAGCCGGCCACAGACAGTGCCATGATTCCTGCCAGAAGCAGGCTTACTGTTTTTGTATACTTTCTCATCTCATTCACCTTTCTCTATATCTGGCTTTTCGTCAGTGTCTACGCCTTCTTCAGAAGAAGGACCGTCTGAAACTGTTTCATTTGTACGCAGATCTTCCATATCCTCCAGATCGTCGAAGAAATCGAAATCATCCTCCTCTGCTTCTTTGTCCTCTGCAGCGGAGATTCTGCCGGAGGGATCCTCCTGGGCGGCAGCGATCTGGACCCGGGCGGACTGCCTGTCATAGAGCCAGTCGGCCGCCTTCCTGGTAAGGGAAGCGGTATTCCATTTCCTGTGTCTGTACCAGCTGATGATCAGGATGACGCCGATCACGGCTGCAATAAAGAGACACAGGCAGTAGCCCATAAAGACCAGGGAAAGAATGTTTTCCCAGGCTCTGGCCCTGTTCTCCCAGAAAGGATAGGAAATGCCGGTCATCTGCATGCCCCGGGAGGTAAAGCCCATAAAGATATCAAAAAGGGCGCCGTTCTCGAATCTGGCAGTATTGTCCACAATACTGACGCTGGCAGATCCCCCTGTCGCTTCCTTCATGATCCCGGCCGCAAAGCCCTCCACAGGATTGGGCAGGACGGTCTCCAGACAGGTGATCATGGGGCCGCTCTCCTGGGTGCCCTCGTCTGCGGAGCTTGTATCTCCGGTCATGCTCAGCTGGCCGTAGTCCTCCTCCACTGCACTGGTCTCGGAATAGGCTGCCGTCACAAAGCTGCCGGCATAATACTTGCGCAGGGAATCGTAGGACACATAGGCCAGGGATCTTGAGGAGCCCGCTGCCCTGGTCAGCCGGTCGTCTTCCCTTTTGTAAACGCCTGCCACATAGTGGGGCACATTGTCGATGTCCACGGATTTGCCGACACAGTCGGGAGATCCGAACAGGGACCAGGCCGTCTCTTCATCGATCAGGATCCTGTCCCGCATCAGTTCGTCTTCGGAATAGTAGCTTCCGCTCAGGAGCTTTACGGGATGGAACAGGAAAAAGTCACCGCCGGTGCCGACGGCATTGACCGTAAAGGTATGGCCGTTCCCGGTCATCTCCACCTGTCCCAGGCCGCTGTAGCCCAGGGCAAAGAGTCTGGCGTTTTCCTCCAGACCAAGGGTCTCATGGCTGATCGCTCTGTTTTCCAGAATTTCCGAAAGCCGGTAGCGCAGCTCCGGGATGTCCTCCTCGGAGAGTCCCTGCCAGCTGCCGTAAAAGCAGCTGATCTGGGCAGCGCCGCTGCCCCGGCTCCAGCGCCCGCCTTCCCCCTGGTCATAGAGGGAATCGACCAGATGGCGCTTGATGGCCCCGATGGTGGCCGCCATCAGGAGGAAAAGCAGGGCCAGTCCGATCAGGATCAGCCTCCGCAGGGAGATCTTCCCGCGGACTCGTGCTTTATCAGACATCTGCATCCTCCGCAAGTCTAACCTGCTCGCCGGCTGAGACCGGTTTCGTCGCATTGGTGATCACATATTCATAGCCCAGCAGGATCGCCGAAATGGCGGATACGCTTTCATCGGAAGCCAGGACGTCCACGTTGACCCTGGACGCCACATAGCGGTTGCCCAGCGGGGACTGCTTGCTTTCCACGATCAGGATAAATTTGCCCTGGTTGTCCTCATGAATGGCGGAATTGGGCACGATGTAATCATAGTAAACGGAATTCTGGGGAACCGTCAGGCCGATGTTGTCGCCCACCTCCACTTCGGGACAGACAACGGAGAAGACCAGGATCCGGTTGTCCTTGTTCTCAGGATCCCGGTTGATGGCTTCGAGTCTGGCCGAGAAGTTCTCATAATACCAGGCGTTCTGGGCCTCTGCGGCCGTGCCGGTCTTCAGATTGGCGGCCTGCTCCTTGGTGACGGAGAATTGGACAGCCAGGGCGGAGCCCTCGGGCTGGATCACGGCTGCTTCCGTATCCTGGGAGGTCTCGTCGCCCGCGCTGTAGTTGAGGGAGACGATCTTGCCGGAGATGGGGGCTGTCACCTTGGTCCGGGTGTCCTTTTTCTCCAGAGATTCCACCTGGGCCCTTGCTTCCTCGATCTGGTCGTACTTGGCCCGCAGATCGATCTCGGCGCTGATGCTCGCGATGAGCTTTTCACGCTCCGCCGTGATGGTCTCCACGGCGTTCTCCCAGGTAGACAGGGTCGCTTCCGCAGCGGCCTTTTCCTTCTGGGCCTTCTTGCCGGTACCGGTGATGGAATTGACCTTGTTCTTGGCAGAGGCCACGTTGGCTTCTGCGTTGGCCAGACGTCCGTTCACATCCGAAAGCTGGGACTGCATGGCGTCGGTGCTGCGCCAGTTGCCCTGGCGGATCCGGTAAATATCCGCGTCGGAAAGAGCGCCCGAGAACATATCCTTTTCGTACTCTGTTTCCAGGGTGGTCAGGTTCTTTTTGGCCTCCTCCAGCTCTGTGGAGGAAGTCTTGCGCAGACGGTAGATCATATCGCCCTTCTGCACGGTATCGCCCACCTTGACCGCCACGGACCGGACGGTCCGGGTCCCGCTGATGGTCACCTTATAGGGATTGGTGATCTCGGCCTGGCCGGTCCCTCTGACCTTGGGGGTGATCTCACCGGAGGTCACATACTGGACCGAGACCTGGGAAAGAGAATGATTCATGATCGTATTGGAGAAGAAGGTCAGGACCAGCATGATCACCAAAAAGATGATGATCGCCGTTTTGATCCGGTCCTTTCTGGTCGCCTTCTTTTTGTCAGAAGACTCTTCCACTTCCGTCACATACCCATTGTTATCTTCTATCTGATACATAGTCGGAAAGCTCCTTTTGTTATTGATATCCCTGTATGTTCTGACTACTCTTTAATGCCGCCCTGGTAGGTAATGCCCTCGATCAGGTACTCCTCTCCGTAAAGGAAGATCAGAAGGGGCAGGATCATATAGATGACCGCCACCGCAAAGGCCAGGGAGATTTCTCCCTGATTGATCTCCGAAAGGAATACGGAAAGGGGATGCATTTCCTTGTCCGAAAGCAGGATCAGCGGCTGCTCCACCATGTTCCAGTAATCAATGAAGATCAGGATGGCGATGGAGGCCAGGCCGCTCCGGCAAAGAGGCATGCAGATCCTGGAAAAGATCTGCCATTCGTCGGCGCCGTCGATCTCGGCCGCCTCATAGATGGACCGGGGAATCCTCCGCATATATTTGGTCAGCATATAGACCGCAAAGGGAGAAAAGATGCCCGGCAGCCAGATGGCCCACCTGGTATTGAGAATATGCAGCCAGGAGGAAACCAGGTAATTGGGTACCAGGGTGACCTGGTAGGGCATCAGCATGAGAATGATGTAGGCAAAGAAGATCCCTGCCTTCAGTTTCCCGTAGTATCTGGCAAATCCGTATGCGGCCAGCGAAGCGACCGCCAGCTGAAAGACGACGATCGGAACCACATAGAATACCGAGTTCCAGAATTTGAGCAGATAGGCCGGAGACCGGAAAAGGACCGTCACATACTGGTTGAAGGTTACCATGTCCGGCAGGAATTTCAGATTGACCTTTTCTGCTATGAATACCTTGCCGCCGTTGTCTGTCGAAGCAAAGACCTGACCGTAGTTGGCGTTGATCTCCGACGGCGACATAAAGGAATTTGTAAAGGTAAGGAGGATGGGCATCAGAAAGAGAAAAGCAAAGGCGGACGCAATGACCACTGTCACAATGATCCTGGTCCATTCCTTTCTCTTTTTCTTCTGACGGAGGGCCAGGGCTTCCGGATCCATGGGTTTTTTTACGATCCGGACCCTCTGCTGCGTTCTCTGGGCCGGCGGGCCGGCCTTCCTTTGCGGCTTCTGTTCCCTTCCGCCTGTATCCTCCCTGTCATCCCAAAGACTTCTCATACACGTCTCCTCTGCCGGGGCTTAATACTCCAGATCCCGGCTGATGCGGTTTTCAGCCTTAAACATCACGGCGATGATGACGATCATGATGAGGGACATCAGGATCGCAGCGGCTGAGAGCTTCTGATAATCCAGCGAGTTAAAGGTATTGTTCATGAAGTGCTGGAGCATGTAGAGAGAGTCATAGGGGTAATTGCCCGTCATCAGGTAGATCTCTCTGAATACCTTGAAGGAATTGATGACGGACATGATCGTCACAAATACGATGGTCGATGACAGATAGCGCAGCTTGATCAGCAGGAAGATCTGCAGGGAGGATGCGCTCTCCAGTCTGGCCACCTCCAGGATATCCCTGGGGATGGAGGCCAGTCCGGCCATGAACAATATCATATTATAACCGAGATTCTTCCATTGGAACAGCGTGGCGATGACGATGGGGGCATATTCGGATTTCATCCAGTCCACTGGACCGGCGCCGAAAATCCCGATCAGATCATTGGCAAGGCCGTGATAATGGAAGAGGACCTCCCAGATCAGGATGACCGAAGCGACAGGGACCATCATGGGCGTCAGAAAGGCGGTCCGGAAAGCGCTTCTAAAGGGGATCTTAGTGTCCATCATGACCGCCAGCCCCAGAGACAGAAGCACGGCCAGCGGCACCGAAATAGCGGTAAACTTCAGGGTGTTTCCGGCGGCCAGGAGAAAGGCCGCGTTGCCGGCTGCCCGGATATAGTTGGCAAAGCCCACGAACCTGTGCTGGACCGGATTGTTGACAAAAGAGTAAAAGATAACGACCAGGAAGGGAAGAAAGAAAAACAGGCATACCCCCGCCAGAGAAGGCAGGATAAAGAGCCAGGACAGTCTGCTGTGCCGGCTGGTATGATAACCGTTGTCCAGTCCTTCCTCCAGAAAAGCACGGATGCGCGAAAGTGCAAGGAGGGCGGCTTCCCTGGCAGACTTGCCCTTCAGATCTTCTCTGAGTCTGCGGGCCTTCCTTCCAAGGGTCCCCTTCAGATTCGGGCGCCTTATGCTTTTGTCCGGTTTTGTGTGCTTGCGCAGGAAGCGATTGATTCTGTCCTTCATGAATGATCCTTCCGAGTCCGAACAGGCCAGTCCGGTGCAGTGAAAATAATATGGCCTTTTATCATGATACCATACTGAATAATACAGAAAATGACAGGTTTGCAAACAATTCCTAAGCGTTTGGAAGCCGGACACTCTTGCTGCATTCTCATTATTATATCATACTCTGTCAACATAAAAAAAAGTGCGGGCCGAAAGGTCCGCACCAATATGGTGTCCTGTATGGTGTCCTGTATGGTAAGCGTATGGAAAGTGCCTGCAAGGCACTCTGAAAAACCTGCCTCAGAATTCCTCTTTCACCGTCTTAAGGGTAATATAGGTCCTGGTGCTGCTGACCCCGTGGATGCTCTTGATCCTTTTGTGGATCCGCTCCAGGTCGTCAGAGTCCTGGGCATAGATCTTCAGAATGAAGTCGAAATCTCCTGTCATATAGTAGCAGGATACGATCTCCGGCATGGACTGGACGAGCCCGGTAAAGCTGTCGTAATACTTGGGATGCTCCAGGGAGATTTCCATGACGGCCAGCATGCCCATCCCCAGCATCTTTTTATTGGTCACCACCGTATAGCCTTTGATCACGCCCTGCTGTTCCATCTTGTGGATCCGCTCCAGGACGGCCGATACGGAAAGATTGATCTGTCTGCTGATGACAGACGCCTTTTCTCTGCTGTTCCTTTTCAGGTATTCCAGAATCTCGTAATCCAGTTTATCCATTCTGTTTTTCCTTTCTCAGCACTGATGATTAAGGGAGGCACATTACGGCCATCTCACAGCTTCGCTGTTCGATGTCCGCTTGCCGCACTCCTGTATGCTGAGCCATGCCGTCACCTCGCGGCATTCGCCGTATGCTTCCAGTCTGTCATCCGGCCATTCGAGAGCAAGCTCTCAATGGCGTCTGACATCCTGGCAGCGCATG
>CAMNJZ010000004.1 GCA_946541955.1 uncultured Lachnospiraceae bacterium
CGCGACCTCCACCTTGGCAAGGTGGCGTACTACCAACTGTACTACTATCGCATTCGGTATGTGGTTTCGCAACCGACTTCGTTATAATACCGAATTCCCGGGCCTTTGTCAACAGGTTTTTTTATTTTTGTTTTGCCCTGAGGCAGAGACGGCTGTGATAGGCCATAATGCCTGCAACGGTCTTTGCATCCTGGATCTGTCCCTGATAGATCTTCTCCAGCAGGTCCTCCAGAGGGCAGGGAAGGATACGGATCTCTTCGGCTTCATCCAGGATCTGGTCCCCGGCGGGCACCAGATGCTCCGCCAGATATACCTCTGTAAATTCGCTGCAGTAGGCTACCGCCGTCCGCAGACTGACCAGATGGGTGATGGAACTGCTGGTATAGCCCGTCTCCTCCCGCAGCTCTCTGGCTGCCGTCAGCGCCGGATCCTCCAGCTGGCCGGTTCCGGGATCCCTGTCCCTGGCGCCGGCAGGCAGCTCCAGGGTCTCTCTGTCCACCGCCGGACGATACTGGCGGATCATAAGGATCCTGCCGTCCTCCAGGACCGGCACCACGCAGGCCCCGCCCCGCTTGTGTTCCAGATAGTCCCACTCTTCGATATGCCCGTCCGGCAGCTCCATGGTATCCTTATAGAAATCCAGCACCTTGCCGGGATATACAAGCTCTCTTTTCAGTCTTTTTAATCCATACTCCATCACAGCACCTCCATGATCCTGAAGTCCTCGCTCTCCATGGAGAGCTGGAACACAAGCTTCTGCACGGACTTTTCCTTTATATTCCCCTGCAGGACCAGCTCGAAGCTGACCTTTCCGTCCTGCCTGTCCCGGGGAAGCTGCAGCAGGGTCTCCATATTGCAGCCATAGTCCCCCACCATGCCCAGCAGGGAGGCCATGGATCCCGGACGGTCCGGCCGCGTCAGGCAAAGGCGCAGGCGGGCAGGCTCTTTGGGGATGGACAGATCCCGGATCAGGGGCTCAAACAAATCTTCCCGGGCGTCAAACAGCAGACCGTACTGGTACATCCGGCTGGTCTCCATGATTTTTCTGACCAGGGCCAGATAGGGCGCCCTTCTGCCCGCCGGAACGCCTTCGCCCAGCCTGGCAAGGATCTCCTCCTCCCTGTCCGCTCTGTAGATCCGGAGATCCCCCGATGCCAGCTTGGCTTCTGCCACCTGGCGGGAGCAGTCCATCCGCTCCATCACAAGGTCCCGGATCTGGGGATCGATCGCATCGATCGTTTTTCTGATTTCTTCCAGTGTCATGACATTTCCTTTCATGCCCCGTCCTCCCGGGGAAGCTTGGCAAAGAAGGCCTTCATAAAAAAGAGGGCGGAGGCCGTAGACAGCAGGTAGGCCAGGGGCTGGGCTTCCTGGATCCCCGCAAGGCCCCGCAGCTGCGCCAGGATCAGTACCAGAGGAATAAAGAAGAGCCCGCTCCGCATGGAAGAAAGGAGGGAGGCTGCCAGGCGTTTGCCCGTACTCTGGAGGGTCATTTCCACCGCCATACTGAAGGGGAGGAAAAGCATGGCCATCATCTGCAGGCGCAGGGCCCGGGTGCCGATCTCAATGACCTGGGCGTCGTCCCGGAAGATCACGATCAGCCTTCCGGAAAAGAGCAGGACCAGGGCGGCGCCGATGACCATGACCGACTCGGCCAGGATCACCGTGACCCTGAAGGCCTGCCGGAGCCTGCTGTATTTCTTTGCGCCGTAGTTAAAGGCGCTGACCGGCTGGTAGCCCTGGCCGATCCCCAGCGCAATGGAAAACACAAAGAAGCTGATGCGGGAAACAATGCTCATTGCCGCCACCGCTGCATCTCCGTAAACCGCTGCATGGGTATTGAGCACGATGGTGGCGATGGAATTCAGGGCCTGCCGGATCATGCTGGGGAAGCCCGTCGCGCAGATATCCCAGACCTCAGAGGGCCGGAAGGAGGCGCTCTTCCAGGAAAGTCTGACGGTGGTCCTGCCCCGCAGGAACATGCTCAGAAGGATCCCAAAGCTGAGAATCTGGCTGATGGCCGTAGAAAGTCCGGCGCCGGCAATGCCCATTCTGCATCCGAAGATCAGGATCGGATCCCCCACCATATTCATGATGGCGCCTGTCATCAGACCGATCATGCCCAGACTGGCCTTGCCGTCATAACGGAGCAGGTTGTTCATGGTGAAGCCTGCCGTCATCATGGGGGCCGAAGCGATGATGAAGCTGATATAGGTCTTTGCGTAGGGCGCAATGGTCTCTGTGGACCCCAGCCCCATAATGAGGGGATCCAGGAAGAGGAGGCTGAGAAGGCCGATCAGAGCGCCGGAAAGAAGGGATCCGAAGACCGCCGTGGAAGCGACCTTCTGGGCGCTCTCCAGGTCTCTGGCCCCCAGGCGCCTGGCCATGATGGACCCGCCGCCCTGGCCGAACATAAACCCGGCGGCCTGAATAATGGACATATAGCCGAATACGATGCCTACTGCCCCGCTGGCGCTGTTGCCCAGCTGGCCCACAAAGGCGGTATCGGCCAGATTGTAAATATTGGTGACCAGCATGCTCAGAATTGTCGGGACAGAAAGGCCTGCGATCAGGGGCAGGACCGGAGTCCCGGTCATTTTTTCATACTGGGTCTGATTTGACTGGTTCATTGCTGGTCTTCATCCATTCTGATAAAACGAAGCTTCTGTTCATCCAGGAAGAGGCTGAAATTTCCGTCCCGCCGGATCCTGAGCGTCAGCGTTTCCTCTTTTCCGTCCGCATTTTTTCCCTCCAGAAACAGAAGCCTGTCCTGGGTCCTGAAGCTCCCCTCCAGGGAATAGCTGACGGCCCGGGCGGAATTTTCCAGCTGTTTTTCGGCGGTCTTTAAGACCATGTCTTCGAAGTCTTCAAACTCACTGATCTGGGCGACCTCGTCGAACTGGTCCTCGCTGTAGCCGGCCTCTTTGAGCTTCTGGGTCTGTACGCTGCGAACGATCTCGATGGTGGCCTTTTTCTTGGCTTCCTGGAAGGCGGCGTCCTCATCCGCCGTTTTGAGAAGGAAGGTCTCATCCGCGTTCAGGGTCAGGATATAATTCAGTATGACCTTGGTGCTGACCTGACCGGCCCCCTCGGGGAGGGTCAGATTCAGGGCCTTGCGCATGTCTCTTTTGGCTCTGTAGACGCCTGCATAGCGGCTGGCCGCCGCCGTATCCTGATCCACGACCTCGGCGGCCTCTTCCGGGGCGGTTTCTCCTCCCGGAGCGGCCGTTTCTTCCCCGGCAGGCGCCGCGGAAGGTTCAGAAGCCGTCCTGCAGCCACTCAGAGTCAGGGACAAAAGCAGCAGGCAGATCCATGCCGCAAAGCCTGTCTTGGCAAATCTTTTCTTCATTCTTTCCTTATCAATGTTTCCATGAGTTATTTTGTGCATCTTCCGCTTATTTTACGTTTCTTTTTCCCTTTTCACAAGAAGAAAAATCGGCATCCGCCAAAAGCGGATGCCGATCCTAAAACAGATTCCTGCGGTATTATGCCTTGCATTCTGCAATGCCAAGAGGCAGGCCTTCGTTGAAGTTGCGGGCGTTTTCCATGGTGACCGCTGCGATGGCCTGCAGAGCCTCTCTGGTGAAGAAGGCCTGGTGGGAGGTCAGGATCAGCTGCGGGAACATGGTCAGACGGCCTGTGATGGCAGTCTCCAGCGGCTCGTCGGAACGGTCGGTATAAACGTTCCTGTCTTCGCCTTCGTAAACATCCAGGGCAACGGCGTGGAATTTGCCCTTCTTCAGAGCAGCGATCAGGGCCTCGGTGTCGATCAGACCGCCTCTGGCGGAGTTGACCAGCATGACAGTATCCTTCATCAGGGAGATCGCCTTCTCATCGATCATATGATAGGTTCCCTTCTCGCCCATGATCAGCGGTGCGTGAAGAGATATCAGGTCAGCCTTCTGGAAGAGCTCTTCCTTGGAGACATAGGTCAGCAGACCTTCGTCCACCAGTCTCTGGTTGGGGAAAGCATCCCAGCCGATGACAGTCATGCCGTAGCCCTTGCAGATCTGGGCAAAGATCTGGCCGATCCGGCCTGTGCCCACGATGCCGGCTACCTTGTTGTGGAGGTCAACGCCCAGGAGGCCGTTCAGGGCAAAGTTGTTGTCCTTGACCTTGGTGTAGGCCTTGTGGATCCGGCGGTTGGCTGCCTGGATGATGGTCATGGCGTGCTCGGCAACAGCATAAGGAGAATAAGCGGGAACACGGAGGACGGTAATGCCATATTCTCTGGCGGCGACCAGGTCAACGTTGTTGAAGCCGGCGCAGCGCAGGAGGATCAGTCTGACGCCGCAGTCATGAAGGACCTCAATGACCTCACGGGGCGCTTCGTCGTTTACGAAGATGCAGACGGCGTCATAGCCCTTGGCCAGAGAAGCAGACTCGATGGTCAGACGGCTGTTGAAATATTTGATCTCGGTATTATAGGTGCCTTCGCCCTTTTCCTTGGCCAGCTCGCTGAAGAAAATGCGGTCATAATCCTTGGTGCCGAAGAAGGCGACCTTAAGGATCTGTACCTTCTTCTCCTTTTGCGCGATCCTGCTCAGGACATCCTGGATGCTTGCAAGGCAGGCCTCTTCGTCTGTACCATCTATCGCAATATTCAGAGTCTGGCCCTTGGTGGCATGCAGAGCCATGATCTGCAGGACGTTGTTGCCGGCAGCCTTGTTGCCGTTGCACTCAAAGGTCGTGACACTCTTGAACTCTACACAGGCCTGTGCAAGAAGTGCCGCGGGACGAGCATGAATCCCCAGCGGGCTTTCGACAACGTAAGAGAATGTTTTCATTTTCGGTAATCCTCCTTATCTGATTTGATGGATACTGCATTTGTCTCAGGCTCCGGTCCCGTGCTGTATGCCCCTGCCTGTCTTTGCTCATACACGCTTCCCGGCAGCCCAGTTGTGGATATTATAGCATAAAACCGGTCTTCCAACAGTATTCTTTCATAAAAGTGACAAAAAACCTGACGGATTACAGAAGCTTTATAGTCAATTTGTTATTTCCCTGGGCTCTCTGCCGGGCCTGCTGCCAGAGACTGCAGACAATGGCTTGCCAAGCCTTTCCCCGCACTCTAAAATAGAATCTGTACCCGATGGCCCACATGCAAGGAGGTCCCCATGGACAAATGGATCATACCGCTTTTAACCGCCGCCCTCTTTCTGGCTGCCATTTCGACCCTGGCTGCCAAGCCCAGATTTCTGTCAAGGCTCCTGGGCTTCATGACGATCTTCTCCATGGTCACCGGCATTGTGCTCTACAGCCTGGGCTATCTCTACACCATTCAGGGCAATACGCCCCTGGTCATTATCCGGGCCGTCTTTTCCACCATGGGCATGTTCCTGGGCAAAAATGACCTGAGCGCCATCAGCGCCGCGCCCTTCTTTGGCAACATATATATTCTGGGCCTCTTCTGGTTCATCCATTTCTGCGCCTTCTACGCCTTTGCCAGCGCGGCCATCGTCACCCTGGGCGACAGTGCCATCCGGCAGATCCGTCTGGCTCTTCTGCGCAGAGGGAACCTGTATCTGATTTACGGTGCCAATGAGGATTCCATCAGCTTCGGAAGCGCCCTGATGAAGGACTCCAGGGATTCGGTCGTCTTTGTGGACGATCTGGCCGACCCCGGCTCCATCCAGGCCATCCAGGCCATCGGCTGTCTTCTTTTATCCTCGCCGGGCGCCGTGGAACCGGAAGGAGCCTTTTTAAAAAGCATCGGCGCCGCCTCCGGCCGGCGCAGGATCGAGCTCTTTGCCCTGGAGAAGGACTTCACCTCCAACATCCATTATGCAGGCATGTTCCTGGCCGCCTGTGAAGAGGCCGGCATCCACGCCGAGCAGCTGAGCCTGACCTTCCTGGGCTATGACGAAGTGATCGGAGCCATGTTCCAGGCGGAGGAAGGCCGCTACGGCTACCAGCGGGTATCGGTCTTCAGCGAGCAGACCCTGGCGGCCAGGCTCCTGATGCGGGCCTATCCCCCTGCGTCTGCCCTGACCTTTGATGCAAAAGCCCGGGCCACGGAGGACTTTGACGCCCTGATCCTGGGCTTTGGCGGCTTCGGCCAGACCCTTCTGAAGTATCTGATCCAGAACGGACAGTTCGCCGGCAGCGCCTTCCATGCGGCGGTCTTCGATCCCAATTACGAGATGGTCAGCGGCAGCTTCATGCATGAGTGCGGCCCTGCCCTCCGGAACCTGAAGGGCGACGTCGAGTTCCACGCCTGCGACAGCCGGTCCGCCGAATGCTACCGCTATCTGACGGAACACCGAAAGACCCTGCGCTATGTGGCCGTCTGTGCCGGCGCCAACGGCGTCAACGAAGAGCTGACGGCCTCCCTCCAGCGCTTTTTCTTCCGGAACCGGATCTCTCTCCCCATCTTCTGTCTGGACCACGGCGGCATCCGGGTCCTTTCCGAAAACGGCAGAAAGGTGGAGCACCTGAAGATCTTTACGCCGGATATCCTGGTCTCCAACGCCCTGGACTCCAAGGCCATCGCCCTCAATCATTTTTACTGCAGCGGCAACGGCAAAAGCGCCGAGGAAAACTGGAAGGACTGCCGGTATTTTGACAGAATGAGCTCCCGGGCCTCCGCGGATTTCATTGATTCCCTCCTGATCGCCGCCCATACAGACCGGGACAGTGTCCTTTCCGGGAACTGGCACCCGGACCAGGAATCCCTGGAAAATCTGGGCCACACCGAGCACCTGCGCTGGTGCGCCTTCCACTACACCATGGAATACCGCCCCATGAGCGATACGGTTTTCAAGGCCAGGGCCGAACAGTATCTGAAGGAAAAGGAAGCCGGCATTGCAAGGCCCATCCGTATTTCCAAGGATACAGAGCACTTCCGCCACGCGGTCCTGCGCAGCTGGGAGGACCTGGATGCACTTTCCGCTGCGGAAAGCGCCATCACCGGCGAAGCGGTGGATTATAAGAAGAGTACGATCCATACGATCGAACAGATCCCGGAAATCATCCGAAAGGAAGCTGTCTCATGAAATTCAAAAGAAGAAGGTATTACCTGGCCGCCCTGCTCATCTGGCTGGCCCTGCTCCTGATCCTGTGGCTGGCCGAAAGAAATGCAGAGGGCGGCAACATCCATACCCTGGGCGACGCCTTATGGTATTTTGTGATCACCGTTTCCACCGTCGGCTACGGAGACCTCTATCCCCATACCCTGATCGGCAGGATCACGGCCTTTCCCTTCGTTCTGATGAGCGTGGGCCTGCTGGCCTTTCTGATCAGCTCTGTCCTCCTCCTCTTCCGGTCCCGGATCTTCCCGGAGATCGTTCTCAGGACCACCATGGACAGACACTGGTATGTTTTTCCCAAGTGGAATTCCCACGCCGAGGCCCTGGCGGAAAAGCTCACGGGCGTCATCGTCAGCGGAACGGAAACCGCGGCCGATCCCTATTTTTCCCTGGAGCTTCCCGTCCAGAAGATCGTCTCCCGGCGAAAGCCCGGGGACTGCACCATCGTGATCATGGGGGACGACTCCTACCAGTGCTACCGGGAGGCCCTGGAGCTTTCCCGGACAGGCTGCCGGATCGTCTGCGAGTCCTCCTATGCGGCGGATGCCGCCTCCGACAGGCTGACCCTCTTTGACGCCGCCGACTGCGGCGCCAGGCTCTACTGGGATGAAAATCCCATTCAGAAGGACGGCGAGGAGATCCTCCTTATCGGAGACGGAAAAAACGCCCGGGCTCTGCTGAGCCGGGCGGTAATGACCAACGTATACGGACCTCTGGCCCGTGTGACCTATCATCTTTTTGGAGACTGGGACGGCTTCCTGGATTTCCATCAGGGGCTCTCCGCCGTCATGGACCTGCGCCGGGATCCTGCCGATTCGGATCCTGCGCCCCTAAGGGACGCTCTGATCCTGCACAGCGGCCCCTGGCAGGCAGGAAGGTCTCTTCTTGCCGGTGCAGACCGGATCATCGTCTGCGGGGATCTGGAAAGTGAAAACGCCGAAACGGCAGGCCAGATCCTGGCCTGGTTCCCCGTCGCCGGCAGGGTCGACTGCCTCTGCGGCACCGCGCTGCCGGGGGTCCATGCCTTCATGCAGAGGAAGGACCTCTATACGCCCGAAAACGTCATGCAGGAGCGTCTGAGCAGGACCGCCATCCTCATGAATGATATTTACAGAGCCTCCACCGGCGGGACTGCGCCGGACTGGTCTGCCCTGACGCCTTTCCTTAAGCAGTCCAACATCGCCTCCGCCGATCATCTGTCCGTCAAGATCCGGATCCTTCTGGCCGGAGAAGCCGTGCCCGGCGCCCTTTCCCTGACCCCGGCCCTCTGCCGCAGGGCCATGGAGGCCTACAGAGAAAGAAAAGAGCGGGATGCGGACCTCTTCCGCCAGATCGAACACGAACGATGGCTGCGCTTCTATTCCATGTACAACTGGGCCTACGGCCCCAAAAAAGATAACCAGCGCCGGCTCCATCCCGATTACCGTCCCTACAAGGCGCTTACACCGTCTGAGCAGGAAAAGGACGATTATTCCTGGGAGCTGATCGGCGCCATTGCGGAGCATCTGGAAAAGGCCCCTTAAGCTTCCTCTTCCCGGGGCTCTGCCCCTTCCTTCCGCTCTCTGTCCCAGGTCCGGCTTGTGATCACATAGCCGGACCTGTTTTCTTTTGCCCGCAGAAGCCTGCCCAGACAGACGCCTGCGGCGCCGATGCCTGCAAGCTGCAGGCCGCAGAGAAAGCTCCAGAAAGGGACGCCCGGATCGCGCAGGATCCCTGTCAGCGTCAGAAGGCAGATCATAAGGCCGATGGCCGCCAGGAGGGGGAAAATCAATCCCGGCCGCCTTCCCGCTTCCTCCAGAACACTGCCCGTTTTTTTGCTGCCGCCCTTTCTGGATCTGCCGCCGGCCCGCTGCTTTCTCTCGTAGGGCAGGTCGGCTGTTTCAAAGCCGGCGCCGGGATAGAGTCCCTCCAGATAGAGTCTGACGTCGTCAGAATCCGAAAGCGCCTTCAAAAGGCTCCTGGTGACCAGTCTGTAGCTGCCCCGGGCCGCGTTCAGACCGGGGGCCCGTCTGCCAAGCAGACGGCAGGCAAGCTCTCTGGCCTTCCTGTGGAAGCTGCCCTCCCTGGTCTGCCCGGAGGGCAGCCCATAGACGATCCGGCTTCCTTCCCGGGCCGCGTCTACCATGGCCTCCATGAGCCCTGGATCATCCTGGCCGTCACTGTCGGGGCACACGACCAGATCCGCCCCCAGCTCCAGCGCCTCCTTCATGCCGGCTTTCAGGGCAAGGGGCTTGCCGCAGTTTCCTGCCAGGGACATGCCCCGGTATCTTTCATCCTCCAGCGCCAGGGCCCGGATCACCTCCCAGGTCCTGTCTGTGCTCCCGTCATTCACAAAGAGGATCCGGCTCTCCGGGCTGATCTTCTCCTTCCGGACCAGCTCTTCCATCTCCCGTAAAAAGCTCCCTGCCGTCAGAGGAAGCACATTTTCCTCATTGAAGCAGGGGACGATCATATATAAAACATCCTGCATTCTGCTATCCTTTCGAACAATTGACTTGCATTCCCTATTCTACTATATTTTCTCCTCTGCTGCCGAGGCACTTTTGGCAGGATGAACTGCCAAAGAAAAATCCCCTGGCCTTTCCAGGGGATTTCAGGGTCTGCCAGGGCAGGCGCCGGGGCCTAGAGAAGCGTGGGCCTGCGGATCCGCCTGGAAGTCAGAAAACCGAAGGGGGATCGTTTTTCATGCAGGAGCTTTGCGGATACCGAGGCGTTGCCGGTTCCGGCTACCGGGGTCACCGTAAAGACGATCTCCCTGTTGATGATATCCAGCAGCTCCCGGCCGGAGGGACGGTCTGCCGGATCCAGCGAAAGCCCCCGGATCAGCATTTCGTTTACAAAGGCCGGCAGGTCCGAGACATAGAAGCCGGGCTCGACAAAGGACCTCCCCCGCAGGCGTTCCAGGCACTGCCTGGGCGGCTCGCCGCAGATGGCGTCAAAGACCGTGGCGCAGAGACAGTAAATATCCGTGGCAGGCGTCAGGACCTCGCCGCTGATCTGCTGCTCCGGCGCCGCATAGCGGACGTTCACAGCCTGCCGGACCACATGGTCCTCCATACTGCCCTGCAAATCCGCCGCATTGCCCCAGTCGATCAGGTATACCGTGCCGTTTCGGCAGAGGAAGCTGTTGATGGGGCTGACGTCGCAGTGGATATAGCCCTGGCTGTGGATCTCCTCCAGGATCTCCAGTGTGCCTTTCATGATATAGAGGCCCAGGGTAAAGGGGATCTTTCCCCGGAAACGGTCCATATATTCCCTGCAGGTCATGCCCTCCAGAAATTCCCGGATCAGGTAATAGGTGTTGTTTTCCCTGACCGCCCCGTAGATATCGGGGACCCCGGCCAGGTGGCCGAATTTCTCCAGGATCTCCTTCTCCCGGTAGACCTGCATGAGGCCCCGGATGATCATTTCCTTCTGGGAAATGGCGGAAGGGTCCTCCAGAGGGGAGGGCTTTTCGCGGCTGGCAATATCATAGGCGTTTACCCGCAGCGTCGTATTCAGGCCGTCCATGTGGTCGGCGGTAAACTCCTTGACAGAGACCTCCTTCCCTGTCTTTTCGTCTATGGCCATATATACAGTGCTGAAGCCGCCGGTCCCGACAACGGTTTTCAGGCGGTAGCGGCCCTGCAGCAGCAGTCCGGTATTCTGATTCATCTCCCTCTCCTTTGCTCTGCCCTGCTTGATCAGGGGCTGTCTTTGGGCCTATTATAGCATCTTTGCAGGGATACAGGGGCCTCTTACTGCCGTCTGATCTTCCGGCAGCCCAGGGCGCATTGCCCGGGCATAAAAAAGCCGGGAGCCCCGGGCCCCCGACTGGTCATTCTGCATGCGCAGGCACTTCGGTATGAAGTTCAAAGAGACCGCCTTCAAAGTAAATATCCCGTCCGCCGGCGTCTTTATAGAAGGTGACCTTTTCGGAGCCCACCTGCTTAAAGCCCAGGCTCTGCAGCAGATTTACGGAAGGCGTATTGGCCATGCCGGTACCTGCCGTAAAGCGGTGGATCCCCACCATGGAAAAGAGCCGGATCAGGGCCATGATCCCTTCCTTTGCATATCCCTGTCTGTGATAGGCCGAATCAAAGCAGTAGCCTATATCCAGGGCGTCCTTTTCCCTGTGAAAATCCACATGGCCGATCATGAAATCCTGATGCCGGGTCAGGCAGACCGCAAAACTGAGACCGTATTCCGCCAGCCTCTTTGTCACCTCTCTGACCTCGTCGTCTTCCAGAGGATGAGGGACGTCATACTGTCCATATTCCGAGTGCTCAAAGTCACACCAGATATGCTGAAGGTTCCGCCAGTCGTCTTCTCTGACAGACCGGATTGTGAGTCTTGCGCTGTGAATTACCATGGACTGCTCCCTGCTGACTGAAAAATGCGCACCTGCTTCCAACTGTCATCTGCGGATCGAATTGCCGGAATGCACGGAACAGTCGGGGCATCAGCCTTCCATGTACTCCCGGTAGTCTCCTTCAGAAGCAAAAAGCATATAGACGCCTGCCACATATCCCATGTATCCGTTCGCTGCCCAATATCCCTTCATCGCTTTGTCCTCCTGTCTCAATCACAGATCCGAATGTGAAAAGGGGGGAGGGGAAACGCCCTCCCCCCTGTACTACCTATTATCCACATTCAGTGTCCGATATTTTGGACAATGGACAGAGCTTTATCGATTTTTGATCAGAACTGTTTGAAGGCCGGTGTATCTGCGGGCGCATCCAGCAGTCCCTTGAGTTCATCGTCCAGCTTCAGCAGGGTAATGGAGAAGCCTTCCATGTCGAGGGATGTCATATAGTTGCCCACCAGGGTCTTGGCCACCTTGATGTTCTTTGCTGCCAGAACGTCTGCCACATGGTCATTGATCACATAGAGCTCCATCAGAGGGGTTCCGCCCATGCCGTTGATCATGACTGCGACCTCATCGCCTTCTCCGTAAATGCCTTCTGCCAGGATCTTCTCCAGCAGGGTGTCGGCTGTTTCGTTGGCGGTGGAGATCTTCTCTCTGTGGGTGCCGGGCTCGCCATGGATACCGATGCCGATCTCGACCTCATCCTCTTCCAGGTCGAAGCTGGGCTTGCCTACTGCGGGAACCGTGCAGGGTGCGACCGCCATGCCCATGGAGCGGACATTGGCAATGACCTTCTCGGCAACGGCCTTGACTTCCGCCAGGCTCCTGCCTTCTTCCGCTGCTGCGCCGGCGATCTTGTGAACAAAGATGGTGCCTGCAATGCCGCGGCGGCCGGTGGTCCAGGTGGAATCCTCCACAGCAACGTCGTCCGCTACAATGACCTGGTCCACTTCGATGTCTTCATCTCTGGCCATATCGGCTGCCATCTCGAAGTTCATGACGTCGCCGGTATAGTTCTTGATGATCAGAAGGACGCCCTTGCCTGCGTCTACGGCATGAATGGCTTCATAGATCTGGTCCGGCGTAGGGGATGTGAAAACAGCGCCTGCTACGGCTGCATCCAGCATGCCTCTGCCTACAAAGCCGCCGTGGGCGGGCTCATGGCCGGAGCCGCCGCCGGAGATCAGAGCGACCTTGTCGGTCTTCTTGCTGCCGGTCCTTGCCACCACTTCCGTGCCGGGGACTCTCTCCACATAATCCGGATGCGCCTTGACCATTCCGTTGATCATTTCATCGACAATATTATCTACGCCGTTAATAAGTTTTTTCATAGTAACCTCCCAATTTAAACACCAGTCTCTGCTGCCGGGATTCTTTTCCGGCCTTTTAGAGTTTGTGCATTTCCCTGGCTTCCATGGCGGCCTCCAGGACCTCGTCCAGTCCTGCGCCTGTGGAAGCTGTTACGGCTGCGGATACGGCGCCTTCCACGACAGGGGTATCCGCGATCACGACCCGGATCTCCTTTTCCAGCAGATCCATGGCCGTTTCAGCGCTCATAATGGCGCTGCCCAGATCCGCCAGGATCAGGACGCCTTCCCCCCGGTCAGCCTCCTCAATGCCTGCCTGGATCTTAAAAGCATCTGTACCGATTCCGCCATCGATCCCGCCTGCGGCAATGATCGGGAGATCGGGAGATGCCATCTGGGACGCCAGTTCTCTGACTCCCTCAGCCAGCTTTTCGCTGTGGGATACGATAACGATCCCTACCATAGTCCCGCCTCTCTTTTTTCATTACAGACCTGCGACAAAATCACGGATGGCTTCCAGGGTATACAGGGAAGAGGTCGCGCCAGGATCCTGATGTCCGATGCTGCGGTCTCCCAGATAGCTGGCCCTGCCCTTGGTGGCCCGGATCGTCTTGGTGTATTCAACGCCTTCCTCGGCTGCACTGCACATATCGGCAAGGCAAGCGTTCACGTCCTTCCCTTCGGCCATGCCGGCTGTTAGGGCTTCGGAAGCAGGGATCAGAGCGTCCAGCATGGTCTTCTCGCCCCTGACTGCCTTTCCGCGCAGCTGAATGCCGGCAATGATCTCATCCATCATGGCCCTGGCGTCCTCCAGGGTCAGGCTCTTTTTGCCAGCCGCCACCTTGGCCGCCTTCATATAGGCGGTTCCATAGAGGGGGCCGGATGCGCCGCCGACCTTGGACAGCAGAGTCATGCCGGTCTTCTTCAGAACAGCACCTATATCCTCTTCTTCCTGGGGAATGGCCTTGAGGGCTTCAGTATAGCCGCGGGCCATGTTTACGCCATGGTCGGCGTCACCGATCTCGCGGTCCAGTTCCGTCAGAAAATCCTTGTTTTCTATGATCTTGCTGCCGATCTGTTCAATGCACTGATAGATTACAGATGCCATGTTGTTTCCTCCCGTACTAATGCATGCCCTGTCAGAGGTTGATGGGGCGTCCGGCAGGTGCATTCATGCTCTTGTAAGCGAAACAGATTTCTGCCGTGGGGAAGCAGAAATCCCTCCAGTGTTATTATAGCAACTTTATACAATCTTTGGCACAGTTTTTAGAAAATTTCAGCAATTTTTCCCATATTTTACAGGATTATTCCTGGTCCTTCCGGATGGCCTCCCGCATCAGGGCCAGGTCCCGGGCCGTGACCTGGCCGGGGCCGTATCTGGCCTTTTCATAGATTCTGTGGATGGTCTTCCAGTTCTCCCGGCCGGCTGCCCCGGGGCCGCCGGCGACTTCCTCCAGCTGGGCGGGGGTATGGCTCTTTTCGATTTCCTCTCTGCCGGGCTGCTTTAAAAGGAATCTCCGGTATTCCCTGCGGATCCTGGCGGCAGGGGAGAAATCCAGCACAGACAGACGGGGCCTTTTGATCCTTTGGAGCTTCTCCCGGGTCTGGGTCCTCTTTCTGGTATCCCCGGTCTCGGGATCCGCCGCCCTGAAATCATAGTAGAAATCATAGAGGGCCCGGTAGCAGCTGTAGGCAAGAAGGAGGAGAAAGAGGATGCCGAAGACTCTTTCCAGAACGAACCAGACCAGATGCATCCAGGGGAAGAGGGGCTCTCCCTCCGGCATCATGGGGCCTCCCTCTCCGCCGCCGGTCCCTCCCCCGTCTCCGGCGGAAGGAAAGAGCAGGGCAAAGAGCCTTACAATGCCATAGAGGACCAGGGCCGCCAGACGGAAGGCCGCCAGCGGCAGGGCCATAAGGAGCTCGTCTCCGCTGTAGATGGCGGTCAGGACCAGACAGATGAGACCCGCCAGGCCCAGATAGACCGCCAGGAGCCCTCCGTTGAGGGCGCCGATCTTCCTGTAGGGGACCCGGGTCCTCTCGCTGGCGCCCACGTAGGTCCGCTCCAGGCTCTTCTGGTTGAGCCAGGCCAGGTAAAGCAGAATGAAAAGGATCTCTCCTCCGACGGCCAGGGCCTTCAGACCGGCTCCTTCCGTAAAGACGCCCAGAAAGTAGATGCAGACCGGGAAAAGAAGGTGGACGATGGAGGGGATAAAGACATAGTGCTCCATGGCCCGTCCTCTGTAGAGGGCGGCGATCTGGAGGAGACATGCGAAGCCGAAAAATTTCCATACCAGAGGACTGATCAGGCCCGCGCAGATGGTCACAAAGAAAAAAAGGCCTGTGCACCATGCGGTGTAAGGCCCTATATTCTTTACCCGGTGCTGGAGCTGGTCGGAGAGGAGGGCCAGGCAGACCATAAGAAGGCCGCACAGGACCAGACTGCCCGCCGGCAGGTCAAAGACAAGACCGAGGGCAGCCGAAAAGAGTTCCAGGACCAGAAGGTCCGTCAGGATCCGTATGACGCGCAGGCCCATTCGTTCCCGCACGATCTGATCGTCAGAGGAGGCTTCCCTTTGCGGCATGGCTGAGTTCTATTCCTGTAAAAGTGATTCCCGGAGGGATGGGTTTTCTTTCGACTTCCGGATCCAGAGGGCAGATCCAGACAAGGCCCCCGCACCGTTCCGACAATGCGGCGGCTTCCCGGATCAGGGCGTCGCTCTGTCCGGAGGAAATCATGCAGAAGGTGGTCTGGTCGGAGATGGGCTGCTGCCTTTCCTCCTCCAGAAGCCGGGCGAAGGAGGCCGGCTCCAGGGCCAGGGAGATCCTGGCCAGGCTTCGTCCCAGGGCCCCCAGATGCCGGTCCGAGCTTCCTGCAGACACCGAAAGGGCCTGGCCGTTTGTCAGATCCCGTCCGTTTGTCCGAAGGCTGACCGGGATCCCGGCCCGGATCCCCTCCCCCGCCAGGGTATAGGCCAGGCGGATGCCGTTTTCCAGCAGGTCGTCGGGGTAGCGGATGGCAGGCGCCTCCAGGTTCAGAAGGATCCGCAGGGCCTGGCCGCTGGTATAATCCCGCAGGTTGACCATGTAGGTGCCGGCCGCTGCCGAGGCTTTCCAGTTGACCACGGAAAGGGGATCGCCCGGCACATATTCCCGGATCCCCCGGAAGGAAAAGACGTCCTGGTAGAGCCGGCGGCGGGAAAGGATCTCTCCCACGATCCTGCGGGAAAGATCCGTCGTTTCCCGGGTATGGAGGACCGAGGGCAGCACCAGCAGGGCGGCTTCCTGGGCCAGCTCGGTATGCCGGGTCTCCTCGGAAAAGAAATCCGGCAGGACGCAGTCCGCGCTCAGGATCTGATAGCAGCCTCTTTTCAGGGCCCTGACGCTCTGCCGTCTGGTGACCTGCTCATGAGAAAAAAGGCCGAAATACTCGACCACATTGGTCATATCCGATACGGATACGTTCCTGTCTTCGTCGATCACAAGGCCCCGGTCCATCTTGAAGGAAATCTTCAGGACCGGAAGGGGCAGAAGCTTGTCGTTGACCACCGTTTCCACAAGGGCAGCCCTGTCTCCTTCCGAGACGTCCCTCTCCTCAAAGGCAAGAGTGACGCCCAGTCCCTTCTTCCAGAGCCTTTTATAGATCAGCTTCATCAGCACATAGAGGATCAGAATACTGACCGGTATCCAGACAAGGATCATGGCTTGCCCCCTTTCAGGCAGGGTCTCCGGTGAAGTTCTCGGTCGGGACCGGGACCTGGGAAAGGATCTCCTCCATGACGGCCTTCTGGCCGCTGTCTGTGCCGTAGCGCCTGGTCAGGACCAGGCGGTGGGCCAGGACAGGGACTGCCAGGGCCTTGATGTCCTCCGGCACCACATAGGACCTGCCCTCCAGAAAGGCCAGGCTTCTGGACGCCTGGAGCAGAGCCAGGGTCCCTCTGGGGCTGACGCCGGCTTCCAGGTCCGTCCGCCTTCTGGTCGCCTCGGCGATCCGGCTCAGATATCCCAGGAGCTCCTCATGAACAAAGACCTGGCGGATCTCCTCTCTGGCCCCCAGGACCGCCTCCGGTCCGGCCACGGGCCGGGGCGCTGCCGCCAGCTGTCCGGACAGGGCTCTTTCCATGATCCGGATCTCCTCAGCGGGATCCGGCAGGCCCAGGGAGAGCTTCATCAAAAAGCGGTCCAGCTGGGCTTCCGGCAGGGGGAAGGTCCCCGCGGTCTCGATGGGATTCTGGGTGGCGATGACAAAGAAGGGGTCCGGAAGGGGCCTTGTCTTACCGTCCGCCGTGACCTGCTTTTCCTCCATGCATTCCAGAAGGCCGGACTGGGTCCTGGGCGTCGCCCGGTTGATCTCATCGGCCAGCAGGATATTGGTAAAGACGGGGCCCTCTCGGAAGCTGAAGGTCCCCTCGGCCTGGCTGTAGACAGAGAGCCCCGTAATGTCCGCCGGCAGAAGGTCCGGGGTAAACTGGATCCTCCGGAAGGTCATGTCCAGAGAAAGGGCCAGGGTCTTGGCCAGGGTCGTCTTGCCGGTCCCGGGCAGGTCCTCCAGCAGGACGTGGCCCCCTGTCAGAAGGGCTGCCAGGAGCAGCCGGATCCGGCTGCTGCAGCCCACCATGAAGGTTTCAATATTTTTTTCAACTGCCAGTATCTCGTCTCTGACTGTCATTCCATCCTCCCTGTCCCTGTGAGCGTCTCTCAGCTTCTCACGCCGCGGATCCATTCCAGGACTCTGTCCTGGACACTGATCAGATTGAGCAGATCCCGGGCCGTATCTCCGGTTTCCAGGGAATGATTGGCCCCCTCCGTCAGATACAGAGGGATCCCTGCCTCCCGGCAGCCTTCTTCGATCTCCCGGTTCCCTGCCCAGGGATCCTCTGTGCCGTGGAAGGCGGCGGCCTCCCTCTGGCCGAAGGCAAAGGTCTCCTGCAGAGGCGTAAAGAAAATGTGGCGGACCCCAAGGCCCTTTTCGGAGGCGTAGGCCGCCGCCGCGACCGTTCCGATGGATTTGGAAATAAAGAGGATCTCTTCATAGTCCTCCCACCGGATCCCGGCAAGGATCTCCCGGCTCTGGTCCATGGCAATGGCAAAGCTCTGCTCCATTTTTTCCCTGTCCCCTCTGACCTTCCCGGGGAAGCCCTGATAGGGGACCCGCACCAGCTCATAGCCCTCTTCGGCCGCAAATTTTCCTGCATAATACAGGAGCGGCCTGTCACAGGTATACCCGATTCCGGGGAAAACAACCGCAATTTTTCCTGACATATCCCGTTCCCTCTTTCCGCTTTTATTCTGAAAAGTATTATAAAATCCCGGACTGCTCATGGCAACAGCCTCTGCCGGACTTCATGGGTCTGACAGAGGCTGTCTCCTTAATTACACGGTATTTACAAAAAAGAGTCCTTAAAATCTCCTTTTTGCTTCAGGATCAGAAGATTCTGCTCGTTCCTCCGGTAGGCCAGAGGGCTGACATCGAATTTCTGCTTGAAGATTTTGGAAAAGGCCAGCTGATCGGAATACCCCACCGCATTGGCCACGGCGTAGACCGGCATGGCTGTATCGCGCAGAAGCCCTGCGGCCTTGCTCATGCGGAGACTGACAATGTATTCCTGAATGCTGCAGCCCACACATTTCTTGAAGGTAGCACTGAAATGGCTCCGGGATACGCCCAGAAAGGCGGCCAGCTCTCCGATCCGGATATTCCGCTCATAATGATGTTCAATAAAATCTAAGGCCTTGATCACATAATCCGGATCATCTCCATGCCTGTTGATTCCCTCCGCAAAGGAAACGCTTTCGTAATTTCGAATCAGGATGGAAAAAATCAGCATCAGATAGGCGTCCCGCCGGAGCTCACTGGAAAAGTCCATATTGCGGCAGTCCAGGATCTGGTTGACCAGGGCATAGATCTCTTCGCTCTGCGCGATATGACCCACCGGCTTTTCCAGAGAAAAGCCCGCATTGCGCACATAGGTCTCCGCCTTCATTCCTGCAAAGCCGACCCAGGTATAGACCCAGGGATCCAGGTCGTCGGACTTGTATGCACAGTGGACTCCGGGCGGGATAAAGAAGGCGTCGCCCGCACCCAACTCATAGTCATTGTCGCTGATCCGGAAGATTCCTTTTCCCGATTTGACAAAATGGAGAACATAGTTCTCTCTGGGCAGATTGTCGAAGACCCGTCCGGGCTCGTTCTGTTCATAGCCGCAATAGACCAGGCAGATATCCATAAAGGACCTCTGCAGATTCTCCAGACACCTGTAGTCTTTTTCCTCCGTATATCCCGCCACTGCTTTTCCGGGTTTTTTACTCAACACGCTTTCCCCCTGCCTTTAATGCGTCCGCTTCTGTGCTTTGCGCCTCAAGTACAAAGATGACTGCCGCAAAATCTCCGCCTGCCTCTGTCAGGCACTCTCTGTCCACCGGAATGCCCGCATACATCAGTTCATCGCCAAAGGCCTTGTAAGACCATTCCTTTCCTCCTGCCATGCAGCTGATCCTGTAGAACAAATCCTCCCGGAGGCCATCCAGATGAAAACGCAGCCAGGAAGCATTGACCTTGTTGAGCTTCTGGCAGAGGCAGGCAGCTGCCTTTGTCCTGTCTGAAGACACACAGATCCAGCCTGCCTCGTTTTTTTCAAAAGGACTGCACAGTCTGTAGAAATCGCTGTCTGTCTGGATCAGACGGCGAAGGGTCTTCATCCTCTTCACCTGGCTCTTTACGATCTCGAATTCTTCTTCCCTGAGCCTGTCCAGATCCAGCTCATAGCCGAAGCTGCCGAACATGGCCACTGCGCCCCGGGTCTCCAGAGGAGTCATCCGAAAGACCTGATGATTGGGCACTGCCGAAACATGGGAGCCGATCATGGACAGGGGATAGACCAGGCTCGTCCCGTACTGGATCTTGCATCTTTCCCAGGCATCCGTATCGTCACTGCACCAGGCCTGCGGCGCATAGTAAAGGATGCCGGGATCAAAGCGGGCGCCTCCGCTGGCACAGGACTCAAAGAGGATTTCTGGGAAGGCAGACGTCAGTCTTTCATACAGGCTGTAGACTCCCAGAATATAGCGGTGCATCAGCTCTCCCTGCCTCTCCGGTCCCAGATGGGCGCTGTAGCCCTCAGACATATACCGGTTCATATCCCACTTGATATAAGTGATCCGGGATTTTTCCAGGATTTCCGCCACCATGTCGTAGATATGATCCACCACCTCCTGCCGGCTATAATCCAGTACATACTGGTGCCTGGAGGGACTGGGGACCCGGCCCGGGGTCTGCAGGATCCAGTCCGGATGAGCCCTGTAGAGATCGGAATCCATGTTGACCATTTCCAGCTCCACCCAGAGTCCGAAATGCAGACCGATCTCCTCGATTTTGCGGGAAAGGCCGTCTATACCGGAAGGGATCTTATCCAGATTGCACTGCCAGTCTCCCAGCCCCCTGTAGTCGTCATTCCTTGCGCCGAACCATCCGTCGTCCAGAACAAAGAGCTCGATCCCGGCTTCCTTTGCCTTCCGGGCCATTGCCAGAAGCTTTTCTTCATTGAAGTTGAAATAGGTGCCCTCCCAGTTGTTTAAAAGGATCGGTCTTTCTCTGTCCCGCCAGAAGCCTCTGGCAAGGCGTCTGCGGTAGAGTCTGTGGAAGGTACGGCTCATGCCCCCCAGGCCCTGATCCGAAAAGACCATGACTGCCTCGGGTGTCGTAAAGGTCTGTCCCTGTTCCAGCTTCCAGGAGAAGGTATCCGGGTGAATGCCCATCATGACCCGGGTCATATCGTGGGTCGAGACCTCCGTCTGGGCCAGGAAGCTGCTGCTGTAGACCAGAGAAAAGCCATAGACGTCCCCTGTCCTTTCCGTCGCACCGGGCCGTTTTAAGGCAAGGAAGGGGTTCTGCTCTGCGCCGGAGCAGGTGCCGCACAGGCCCTGTACAGCCTGGATTCCCATTTCCAGGGCCCTTTCATGAATATAGCGTTCTCTTCCCCAGGCGCCGGAAAGCTGGAGCATCTCAAAGCTGCTGTCATGAAACTCCACACAGGTGCTCATGGCTCTTTCGATCCGGACCGGCCTCTCTCCCTCCTGGGTAATCCGGGTATGCCTTGTTATGACAGGTGCATTTTCAAAAAGGGTATAGGACAGGACCAGACGGGTCCCTGAGACCGTGTCAAAGAGGCTGATCTCCAGGGTAGAGGCCTCTTCCGGGGATTCCGCGTAGACAGCAGGCAGGCCCTGCAGGGAAGGCTTGCCGGCTAAGACCCTGAAGGACTCATAGGTAAAGACCGAGATCCGGCTTCCATTTTCCTGAAGAATGCTGACAGCGGGGCTTTTATAGTCCCCGGTACCGTATACCGGATACTCCTGGCCTGTGTAATGCAGGGCAAGAGAAGAAGGCTCCGGGGTCGAAAGGACCATATGGGAACGCAGGGCCTCTTCATGCAGATGGGAAAAGTCCTCTCTGTCACGGATCCTTTTTCCGTAATACAGATGCTCCAGCTGACCGTTTTCCATGATCCGCATCAGATAGCTGACATACGCGTTGGTCAGATGAAAGATTCCTGTACTTTCATGGTAAAGAATGGGCATAAGATTTCTCCTTGCTTATTTTTCTGCTGCCTGCTCCTGTCAGAGCAGATGCCGGATCTGTTCGTCCGAGAGATCGGGCTCCTTCTCCTCCCGGGGAAGGGGGGCGTCCTCATCCAGGGCCGGCAGGTATTTTGAAAAGTCTTTGATAAGCAGACTCGAAACGGTCATGGCAACAGCGGAAAAACCGATCGCAGTCCACAGAAAGGAATAGAGAGGAAGATGCTGCAGGTCCATATAGGTCCATACCAGGGGGCCGGCGTTGACAAACGCGATCAGAAGGGCCCGGACGGGGTTTTTCCCAATGAAGAAGAAGGCATTCCGGATAAGGCCCGGCAGGGTGTCCTCAAAGGCCGCCATGACGGGATAGAGGAAGGATGTCAGGATCAGAAGGATCCCCCCGATGACATAGATTCCATAGCGGAACCAGGTCAGAACGCCGCCCATATATATGCAGAAACGTATATCCAGAAGCCCCAGGATGACCAGCACCAGGAGGGCTGCCCAGTAGGCCAGGGCCTGGCGGAAGCTGCCGGTAAAGCCCTTCCAGAACTCCCTGATCGGACTGATCTCCCCGTCGGACCGCAGGGTCCGCAGCATGACATGATAGAGTCCCGCAAGGGCAGGCCCCAGGGTGATCACAGGAAGGCTGAAGATCACGAACATGAGATTTGCTCCGATCATGACCCAGAGCCGGGTCATGATCTGGCCAAAAACACTGTCATTGTTGAAGATTCTGTAAATAATCCCCTTCATACATATCTCCTGTATTAGTCAATGCCCAGGTAGGAAAGGAAGAGCACCACTGCCTCCGGATGCCTGGAATAGGCCGAAACCCCCAGCACACAGCCATCCTCATACAGTCCGTACTCTGTCACCAGGGCCGTATCCGACAGATCGATCCCCACGGGAATCTCCGTTTCCGAATAGGTCTCATCATAGGGAAGACAGTAGACGAAACGATCCCGGCAGAAGGCGAAGCGCTCCGCCGCCTCCCCTGCAGAAAGGTCCTGAAAACGGCCGCTTTCCGCCACTTTGATAAAGTTATCCTTCTCCATGACGGCAGCATCCAGCGCCCCGGCTTCGATTGTTGCGATAAAGGATTGATAATAGGCGTTGTTTGTTCCTCCCTGCCTGGTTGCATCAAAATAGCAGGCACTGTTGAAAAGAACATTTTTCTGAGACAGGTCATAGCCGCTGTAGTCGATATAGCCCTGCTGCAGAGCGCTCCCTTCGCCGGCGTCCTGCATGGAATTGACAAAGGTGATATAAAACCAGTTCTCCCTGATGGTAAAGAAGGCGTGATAGACGAAATAGACTGTAAAGAAGAGCATTCCCATCACCAGAAGAAGATGAAGCCAGTAATACTCCGCAATGTAGGAAAGCTTTTTTCCTGTGCTGTACCCTTTGAGTTTTTCTCTTTCGCTTAAAAGAAGCAGACGCAGTCGCTCCATCCGATTCCTCCGTTATGTAATCCCCTGGATAAATAAGACCCGGCATACCCTTTACGGATACCCGGGTCTTACTCATTATAATAGACGTAAAACCGTACATTTCATATGGAATAGTGTTCGGTTCCCATAGGTCAATGCACGCATTTTAGAGTTTTCCGCCGGAGGTGGCGATGCCCTCTACAAACTGCTTCTGGAAAATAACGTAGATAATAACCATGGGCAGAACGGCCAGGGTAGCCGCTGCCATCATTGTCGGATACTCGCTTCCGTACTGGCCCTGCATTTTGGCAAGACCGGCAGACAGCGTTGTCGTCTGCGCGTTGGTGCAGACGATCATGGGCCACATCAGATCCTTGAAGGCAAAAACGGCTGTAAAGATGCCCAGGGAGACCATGGAGCTTCTGGTCAGAGGCATCATGATGCGGGTGAAGCGCTGGCCTATATTGCATCCGTCGATCATGGCCGCCTCCTCCAGATCCTTGGGAAGTCCCTCATAGCCTGTCTTGAGCAGGTAGGTACCAAAGGCGGTGACCATACCGGGGAAGACCAGACCGAACATGGAATTGAGCATACCCATGCTGGAGACCATCAGGTACTGAGGAATGATAAAGATCTGCGCCGGGACCATCATCTGGATCAGGACCAGGGAAAACAGGGCGTTCTTGCCCGGGAATTTCAGGCGTCCGAATGCATAGCCGGCCATGGTTGCGGTCAGGCAGGCGCAGACAACACGCCAGAATATCATCAGCAGGGTGTTCTTGTAAAGGGTGATAAAATTATAAGACAGCCATACCGTCCCGAAGTTCTCCCAGTGCCAGCCATTATGGGGCAGGATATAGAAGGGATTGACGGAAATGGATTCCTGGTTGGTCTTGAGGGCTGTCAGGATCATCCATGCAAAGGGAACCAGCATGATGAAAGACATGATGATCAGGACAACGTGCGTAAGCGCTTTATTCAGTCTCTGTTTTGCTTCATAGCTTTCCATTATTCTGCATCCTCCTTCCCTTAGTTATGATAAACGATCTTCTTTTCGACCTGCTGCAGGATCCAGGTAAGGATCATGATAAATACCAGCAGGACCATGACGATGGTCGCTCCATAGCCTTTGTTGCCGTTCGTAAATGAATACTGATAGAACAGGTAAACAATAGACTGGACCTTGGGCAGGGCTACATTGGTCTTGTCCATGACCATGAACATCAGGTCAAAGATCGTCAGCGCACCGATGATACGGGTCTGCACGATAAAGAAGGTGGTAGGGCTCAGCAGAGGTACGGTAATGTTCCAGAACTGTCTGAGACCGTTGGCGCCGTCAATGGATGCCGCTTCATAATAGTCGCCGGGAATTTCCTGCAGGCCGGAAATGAAGAGGACCATGTTATAGCCGATGATGGACCATACCCCGATGATGCCGATGGCGATCCAGGCGATCTTGGGATCGGAGATCCAGGCAATCTGGGTATGGAAAATATTGTTGAGCAGGCCGAACTGTGTATTGTAAAGCCATTTCCAGACCATAGCGACGGCTGCGGGCGCGCAGACCATGGGCAGGAAGAAAATGGTCCTGTATGCCGACCTGCCTGCGATCTTCTTGTTCAGAAGAACCGCCAGGATCAGGGCAATGACAATGCCGAAGGGAACTTCGATCAGGGCATACTTGATCGTGTTCCAGAGAGACTGCCAGGTCTCGGAATTTCCGATGACCGATGCATAGTTGGCAAGGCCGATAAAGACATTGCCCTTGCCGAAGTCGCCGGTCTTGCAGAAGGACTGATAGACCGTATTGAATATCGGATAAAAGTTGAGGATAATCAGGCCGATCATGGTAGGCGCTACAAACAGATACCCCCATCTGGCTTCGCGCTTTTCGGCCTCTGTCATCTTTTTCTTCATAATTCTTTTTTCTCCCCTGTAAAAATGATGTAAACTGCGGATACAGAAAAAGAAAGCCGGGCCATAGGGACCCTATGGCCCGACTTTTTTATGCAGACGTATCAGGATTCTGCCTTTTGTCAGTCATTATTCAGCTGCGATGGCATCTTCGATGATCTTCTGAGCGTTGTCGCATGCAGCTTCCATGATCGCGGGATCGGAAGGATCCTGCCATGCAGGAAGGAATGCGCCGCCCTGCTGAAGAGCGTCTTCCCATACGGTGGTGTTTCTGGTGTAAGGACGGAAGAACAGATCGCCTTCTTCTTCAGCGCGTGTGAAAGCGGAAACATCCATGCCTTCGAAAGCGTTTGCGAATTCAGCGGAAATGCCCTTCATGCCGCCCATGGTAACGCCCAGCTGAGCCTGTTCCTTCTGGCCTTTTTCAGAGCAGAAGTAGGAGATCAGGCTGTAAGCTTCGTCAGGCATAGCGGTTGCAGCGGAGGCTGCCCAGCCAAGGCCGTTGTAAGCGGAATATCTTTCGCCTGCGTCGCATGCGCCGTTGCCGTTGGTGTCAGCGTAGGGAAGCATAGCCCATGCATAGTTTGCGGAGTTCTCGTTGGTGTAGAAAGTGTTGATCATCCAGGAGCCCTGTGTGATCATGGCTGCCAGGCCGGAGTTGAACAGAGAATCTGTACCGGTCTCGGCAACGACAGTCTGAGGAGCTGCAACTGTGAGGATCTTGCGGACCATTTCCATAGCGGCCTTGCCTTCTGCGGAGCCGATGGTGGTTCCCTTGTGGTCGTCTGTGATGACCTGTGCGCCGTAATCATAGATCACGTTGTACCAGCCGTCCTGGTTGTTGGAGCTGTTGAGAGCATAGCCGTAAACGCCATCGGCTGCGCCTGCTTCTGTGATCTTGGCAGCTGCTTCGTAGACATCTTCCCATGTCCAGTCGTCTGTAGGATAATCTACGCCGTACTTGTCGAAGATAGCCTTGTTGTAGAGAAGAGCGATGGTGTCGTGATCCTTGGGCAGAGCGTACTGCACGCCGTTGTCGTCGCGCTTGTACAGTTCTACGACGCCCTCGTAGTAGTTGGACAGATCGATGGCTTCGTCTGCAGCAATGTAATCATCCAGAGGAAGAAGCAGATCGTTTTCCATGTACATCTGAGCGGTGTTGGAGTGCATCCAGAATACGTCGGGCATCTGGCCGCCGGAAGCACCTGCTTCAAGCAGTGTCCAGTAGTTGTCCCAGTCGACAACGTTGATCTGAACCTTGACGCCGGATTCCGCGGACCATTCGTCGGCGATCTGCTGCAGGCCCTTAAGCTGGTTGTTGTCCCAGATGTTGACCTGAAGGGTGCCGCTGGAAGATGAACCGGAGCCGCCGGAAGATGAACCGGAGCCGCCGCATGCTGCCAGAGTTGCTGCCATAATGACCGCAAGTGTAAGAGCTACTAACTTTTTCTTCATATTTTCCTCCCTGTTAGGTTTTACTGCATAAGGCAGGTTTACCCTTATGCATATTAATGGAATGTCATAATTCTAAGTGGAGACTGCTACAAAGAGTATGGAAAAGTTTTTTTACTTTATGGGGAAGTGTGGGGATTTGCTGAATCGGACGTTCAGGCAGAGATTTTGTTGTATATCTTGCACAATCATGTTCTTTTGTATTTATTGATAATGCTGTGATTAAGACTTTATGCAGCGTGCATTCTGGCCAGAATTGCTTTTTGGGCCCAAGCTCCGGACCAGACATTTCTCCATACAGTCTGAAGTAAAACGGCAGGCAGCCTTCCAGAAAGCACTCGAACGCTGCACCAATATGCATCATCAATATGCCATCCTGCCTGGGGATTTATAGTTGACGCAAGAATAAGCGTTCGATATCATGTGATTATTAATATTGGTAAATGACCAGGACAAAATCCGACATGAGAAATTAGTAAGAAAGGGACAATCATGAAACAGATCACACTTGGCAGTACCGGCATTACTGTCCCTCAGAACGGATTCGGCGCACTGCCGATCCAGAGGATCTCCCGGGAGGAGGCCGTAAAGCTCCTCCGCATGGCATACGAGGGAGGCATCCGCTACTTTGATACCGCAAGAGCCTATACCGACAGCGAGGAAAAGCTGGGCGAGGCCTTTACTGACATTCCCCGCGGCCAGATCTTTATCGCCACCAAGACCACTGCCAAAACCCCCGAGGACTTCCGGAGGGATCTGGAGACCTCTCTGAATAATCTCCGTACGGACTATATCGATGTCTACCAGTTCCACCAGATTGCCCAGTGCTGGAGGCCGGGCGACGGGACCGGCATGTACGAATGCATGCTGGAAGCCCGGGCGCAGGGAAAGATCCGCCATATCGGTGCAACGGCCCACAAGATCGGCGTTGCCATGGAGGTGGCAGAGTCCGGTCTCTATGAGACCATGCAGTTCCCCTTCTCCTACCTGGCGGGCGATAAGGAAAAGGACCTGGTCCGCCTCTGCAAAGAGCAGAACATGGGCTTTATTGCCATGAAGGGGCTGGCCGGCGGCCTCATTACCCGGTCCGACGCCGCCATGGCCTTTATGGCAGGCTACGACAATGTCCTTCCCATCTGGGGCGTCCAGAAGGAAAAGGAGCTGAAAGAGTGGCTCTCTTACATGGACCATACCCCCTCCATGACCGACGAGATCGCCGCCTTTCTGGACAGGGAAAGGAAGGAGCTGGCAGGCGACTTCTGCCGGGGCTGCGGCTACTGCATGCCCTGCACCGTGGGCATAAAGATCAACAACTGCGCCCGCACCTCTCTGATGCTGCGCAGGGCTCCTTCCGCCAGCTGGCTCTCCCCTGCCTGGCAGGAAGAAATGATGAAGATCGAAAACTGCGTGGAATGCGGCCTGTGCGCCTCCAGATGTCCCTATGAGCTTGACACCCCCGCCCTTCTGAAAAAGAATCTGGCGGACTATAAGAGGATCCTGGCCGGAGAAATTTCCGTCCAATAAAAAAAAGCGCCGCAAGGCGCTTTTTTATTGTTATTTGTGTATCAGTCCTGCGGGACTTTCTGCCGCTTTTTATTTTCCAAAGGACTTCTCACGCAGGGTCAGATAGAGCTCTGCCCTGGTGCAGTAGCGGTAAGGATAGGTCCAGAGGATATTAACAAGGCCAAAGGTAATGGCACCCAGCAGGGCCCAGAGAATATAGGACAGATCCAGGACAAAGGCGTTCCACTTATTGCCGTCCATCATCTTCCTGCTGTAGAGGAAGGCCTCCTCACGGCTCATGTCCGGGTTGTCCGCCAGAAGATAGGGGATCATCATATATTCATAGGATTTGACAAAGCCGGGAATGATCAGCACGAAGAACCAGAGAAAAGTCTTGAGGGACCGCATGAACTGGGTCACGACAACATTTCCGTAGTTCCTCTGAAAACCAAAGGCCAGCTCGGAGATGGATGCTTTCTCATGGGTGTTGCGAAGGAAGAAGCGGCAGCCGCCGACCTCCAGCACATTGATGAGAAGCAGGTTCAGCAAAATGGCGGGAAGCGCAAGTCCTGCTCCCATAAGTCCCAGCATGCCCGCTCTCTGGGGCGTCGAGCCTGCCAGAAAGTTCTGCACCACATAGGTGACCACGCTGTTGGGTCTGGCCTCCATGATCTGCTGCAGTCTCGCCTCCAGCTCGGGATCATCCACTTCCATGCCGTTTACAGTGACCGTGACCGCCTCTTCCGATTCGGTCTGACTGGCCTGGCTGTTGGGTCTTGAAAAAGCACCGTCCACAAGGGCCGCCAGGATCAGGGCCACCAGGACGCACATCCAGTAATTTCTTTTGAAGGCAGCTTTTCCTCTCGCCTTCAGTTCTGCTCTTGTCCACATATTTTACAGAAACCTCCTGTTCTTAAAACATTCCTGTTGAAACGCTCCGGATCATTTCCGGATCAGCTTTCATTATACGCCCCTGCAGGATGCATTCAAGAAAGGTTTCCTTAAAGTTTACTGTATTTTCTGCAGTCTTTCCAAAATGTCCTCTTTGACGGCCCGGCCCTTGTCCGCGGCCTTCCTGGCGCAGTCCGCCACAGAATAGAAATAGAACTTGATCTTGGGCTCTGTTCCGGAGGGCCGGATGGCGAACCAGGAGCCCTCCTCCAGCTCATAGCGCATGACGTTGGAGGCAGGGATGTCCTCCCAGCCGTTCTGATAGTCTATGGTCCTGACCACCTTAAGACCTGCGGTCTCCCTTATGGGGTCGCTCCGCAGAGCGTCCATCATCCGGCCGATCCGCCTGGCTCCCTCGATTCCCTGGAGGACGAGATTGGGCTCATCCTCATAGAAATAGCCGTATTTCTCATAGATCTCCTGCAGGACCTGCCAGAGGGTCTTGCCCTGCTTTCTGTAATAGGCGGCCGCCTCCGCCACCAGCATGCCTGCGCTGATGCCGTCCTTGTCCCGGATGTCCTCGCAGGCGGCGTAGCCCACCGATTCCTCATAGCCAAAGAGATAGGTATAGCCGTTTTCATGGAGGAAGGGGATCCGGCCGCAGATATTCTTAAAGCCGGTCAGGGCTTCGAACATCTCCACGCCGTAATGCTTTGCAATGATGGAGGAAAGAGAGCTGGTCACAATGGACCGGACCATGGCTCCCTTTGCGGGCAGGGTCCCGGCCGTCAGGTGCCCCTCCAGAATATAGTTGACCAGGATATAGCCGGTCTGGTTGCCGTTGAGGGGAATATACTCTCCCTTGTCGCTTAAAATCTCAATGGCAAAGCGGTCGGAATCGGGGTCCGTGGCCATTAGGAGCTCCGCCCCCACCTGGTGGCCCAGCGCTTCGCTCATGGCAAAGGCCGCCGGGGCTTCGGGATTGGGATAGCCCACCGTTGTAAAGTCCGGATCCGGATAGCGCTGCTCCTCTACGATATGCCAGTTGTTAAAGCCCCTGTCCTGCAGCATCCGGACAAAGGGCACGGAGCCAGCTCCGTTGAGGGGGGTATAGACCAGGGGAATGGACAGATCCAGCTCCTCGCCCTCGTGAATGGCCAGGGCTTCGATCCTGTCCAGATATTCCCTGTCCTCCTTTTCTCCCAGGATCCGGATCAGGTCCTTTGCCTTTCCTTCCTCCAGAGAGATCTGTCCAAAATCGTCGAAATAATCCAGGCGGCTGATGCACTCATAGATGCCGTCCGCCACTGTGCTGGACACCTGGCAGCCGTCCTCCCAGTATACCTTGTAGCCGTTGTATTCCCTGGGATTGTGGGAGGCCGTGATATTGATGCCGGACACGGTTCCCAGCTTCCGGATCAGAAAGGCCAGCTCCGGGGTCGGCCGAAGGTTCGGGAAGATATAGGCCCGGATGCCGCATCCCGCCAGGATCTCCGCTGCCAGCAGGGAAAACTCATGGGAAAAATGTCTGGGGTCGTGGGCGATGATGACGCCCCTGTCCATGGCCTCCTGACCATGGGCGCATATATAGTCGGCAAGTCCCCGGGTCGCCCGGCCCACCACCAGGGCGTTCATGCGGTTGGTCCCGGCCCCCACCTTGCCCCTGAGGCCGGCTGTGCCGAAGGCCAGATCCTGATAAAAGCTGTCCTCGATCTGGTCCGGAAGGCCCTCCATCAGAGCAAGTTCCTTTCTGAGCGGGTCCTCTGCAGGCAGTTTTTCCATCCATCTGCCGTATCTTTCCATTGCATTCATAAAGGTGCCTCCTTTTCTCTCCCGATCTTCCGGGCCCTGCATTTCCTGTCTTTCCCCTGCCGGTGCGCTCCCGCCCCGGCCCAGGGGGCATACTCTTATTTTACAATAATTCATGACGAAAGCCTACGGTTTTAGCCCTGGAAGGATATCAAACCCCCGGGGCGGACAGGGAAGCGGAAAAGGACAATTAACAGTTTCGGCCCTGCCGGCCGCAGGAGAGGCACTTGAAAAAAATACAGGAAAGGCGCTATGATACAGTTGCATAAAAGCTGACACAGATCCGCATCTGTAAATTATAACGGGAGGCAGAAACATGGCCCGTCAGGTCGGAAATCTTATATACAAATATGGGAACGATATTCTTCAGTCCGAGGAATTCCAGAAGGCCTTCGGCCAGACCCATCATAAATACATGACCGTGGCGGAGCATTCCCTGGGGGTGGCCGTCGTCAGTCTCCGGATCTCCCAGTTCCTCTACAGGCTCCATATTCCCGTAAAGGACCGGACCTTGATCATCGCCGCTCTCTGCCATGATCTGGGGATCCTGGGCCGGACGGAAAAGTACCGGAACAACTTCGAATGCTACGGCAGACATCCTTTGGATTCTCTGCCCATCATCCGGGAGATCATCGGGGAAGAGGAATACGATGAGATCATCGAGGACTCCGTCCGCCGTCATATGTGGCCTCTGACCCCCATTCCTCCAAGGCACAGGGAAGGCCTGATCCTGACCACCGCCGACAAGGTCTCCGCCGTCATGGAGCGGGTCGGCAGATCCCCTGCCAGAACCCTGGACCTGGACCAGTTCCGGTCCCCCTGTGAAAAGCAGGAGGCCCAGCATACTTCATAAGGGAAAGCCTTTTCCTTTGGCATAAGCGCTGCGCATGACAGGCTTCAGGCCCCGGACGCCCGGGGCTTTTTCTGTTGCCGAAGAATGGCCTTGTGAAGTATAACTGATTATGAAACAGATCGCCCCGCAGAAATGAGAAAGGACCCTTTCCATGGCAAGTGAATATATAAAATGGCAGCTGGAGCAGGAAAAAAAGGAGCAGGAGGATGCAGCCCTCCCTGCCCAGAAAAAGCCGCTGACCCGGAAGGAAGCCGCTTCCAACTGGTTCTATTACAACAAGTGGTTCCTCCTGATCGGCCTTGGCCTCCTGGCGGGAATCGCCAGTCTGGTCTTTACCCTGACCCACCCGGATCCCACGCCGGATTATCAGATCGGCTACACCGGTACCAAAGATCTTCCCGAGGAGACCGCAGCGGCCCTGGAAGAGGCCTTTTCGGCCATCGGAGAGGATGTCAACGGAGACGGCCAGGTTCTGGTCCGGATCAATCAGTATGTCGTCGAAGCCTGGGAGGACGAAGAGACGTCCCCGGCGGAGGCGTCCGGATCAGGCCCTAAGAATCCCTACACCGATCTGGCCGGGGCGGCGACCCTGATGGCGGATCTGCAGGAGGGAAACAGCATTGTCTTCCTTATGGAGGATCCCGAAGGAATGCAGGAACGCTTCGCCTTCCTCTCCCGCCTGGACGGATCGGCCCCGCCCGAGGGCGCCTCAGCCCAGGGCTGTTATCTTTCCTGGAAGGACTGCCCCTGGCTGAGAGACCTGCCCCTGGGGACCTTCACCTGGTACAAAGGCAGCGAAGAAGTCATTACGGACAGCCAGGAGCTTCTCTCCACCCTTTTCCTTGGCAGGCGGATCGTAAACCGGGAGGATCCCACAGACCAGGTCCTGGCAAACGACAGACTCTGGGATACCATCACCCGGGACGCTTCCAGGTAAGGCCGCAAAGACAAAGGAGGTTTTTATGCATCTGCTTACCCTTTTTTTCGGGATCCTGGGAGGCCTGAGCATGGCCTATGGCCTGATGGTCCTGGGGACTGCCTCCGGGACCTCCTTCTGGATGGTCTGGGAAGGCGCGGGGCTCCTGGCCCTGGTCCTGGCCCTTCTCTTCCTGACGGGATACTGGACAAAGATCCCGGCCCTGGTCCGCATCCTCTCCATCAGCCTGGCCCTGGCCGGTCTGGCCTGTGTCCTCTTCTGCTCTTTCCTCATGGTCTCCCATTTTGAGGACAGGCCCGGTGAGGCTCCGGACTGCCTGATCGTTCTGGGCGCCCAGATCCGGACGGACGGCCCCTCGCTTTCCCTCCGCTACCGCCTGGACGCCGCCGCCGACTGTCTCAGAGAGTATCCGGAGACCCTCTGCATCCTCTCGGGGGGGAGAGGTCCCAATGAGCCCCTGTCGGAAGCCGAGGGCATGAAGCGCTATCTGACAGAGCTTGGCATCTCCGAAGATCGTCTGATCCTGGAAGACCGTTCCCGCAATACCATCGAGAACATTCGCTTTTCCAAAGCGCTTCTGCCGGAGGGCTGCCGGTCCGTCTGCATCGTGACCAACAATTTTCATCTCTACCGGGGCCTAGCCCTGGCGAAAAAGCAGGGACTGACAGGACTGAGCGGCATAGCCGCCCCCTCCGCCCGCTCGTTTCTGCCCAACAACATGCTGCGGGAGTGCTTTGGCATCGCCAAGGACTGCCTGCAGGGCAACATGGACCTTTTCTGATCAGCCGGGGACTCCCCTGTCTGCAGAACAGATTCATCTTAAAAGAAAGGAATTATCCCAATGTATATCCAGTCATTCGAGGAATTGGAAAACGGAAACGCCCGGATCGTCGTGGCCATGGAGGCCCCGGAGCTTGAAAAGGCCGTCCGGGAGGAATTTGAAGTCAGAAAGGACCAGTATGAAGTCAAGGGCTTTGAAAAGGGCCAGGCCCCCTTTGAAAAGGTCCTGGAGGTCTACGGAGAGACGGCTCTCTACCAGAATGTGATCAACGCCAGAGCCGGCGCCGTTTACCAGTTCGGTCTGAAGGAGACCGGCCTCCGGGTCATCGGACGGCCGACCTTTGAGAATGTTTCTGTTACAGAGGACAAGCAGATGGTCTTCACCTACCGGGTCATGGTCTTTCCGGAGGTGACCCTGGGCGCCTACAGAGGGCTCCGGGCAAAAAGAAAGGCCGCTCTGGTCACAGAGGAGGACATCCGTCAGGCCATTGAAAAGGAGCAGGAAAAAAATGTCCGCACCATCGACATCGAAGACCGCCCTGCCGCAGAGGGCGATACCCTGATTCTGGACTTCGAGGGCTTTCTGAACGGGGAGCCCTTCGACGGAGGCCGGGGCGACGCCTATCCCCTGGAGCTCGGCTCCCATACCTTTGTGCCGGGCTTTGAAGAGCAGCTCGTGGGCATGAAGCCCGGCGAGACCAGGGAGATCGGGATCACCTTCCCGGAAAACTATGTGGCAGATCTGGCGGGCAAGGACGTCATCTTCAAGGTCCGGGTCCACAGGATCACCAGAAAGGAAAGGGTCCCGGTGGAGATCACCCCGGACTACAGGGAAGCGGTCCGCCAGGCCCTGACCGTCCAGGCAGAGCAGGAGGCTCTGGACAACTTCCACAAGGCCATCCTCTCCCAGGCCGCCCAGAATCTGATCGTGACCCTGCCGGAGGGCCTGGTGGAAGAAAACGGCGAAGCCCTGGTCCGGGACTACGCCTCCCGCATGGGCATCGCTCCCCGCACCCCCTTTGACCAGGTCTGCCAGATGATGGGCATCGACGAGACCCTCCTCAAAGAGACCATCTATCCCACCGCCGAGGAACAGATCCGCCTGGATCTTCTGATCGGCGCCATTATCCGGAACGAAAAGATCAGGGCAGAAAAAGAAGCCATCGAGGAATTTGCTTCCCGGATGGCTTCCAGCTATGGCGTGACAGTGGAAGAAGTCAGGCGCCGCTATGATGACGAAGCCCTGCAGAGGCTCTGCAGCAAGGAGCTGGCCATGATGGCCATCCTGGACTCCGCCCTGGAGGAATGAATCTTTTTTGTCGGATGGGCCGGTCTGTCAGCTGACGATCCGGATATGGCTCCCCCTGTCGCCGGCCCTGACGATGATCTTCTTGGGGATGCTTTCCTCCAGCTTTGTCACATGGGATATGATCCCGATCTGGCGGCTGCCGCCGGCGATCTGGTCCAGGACCTTAATGGCATTGTCCAGGACGGCGTCGTCCAGAGAGCCGAAGCCCTCGTCTATGAACATGGCGTCGATCTCGGTCCCGCCCGCATGGTTCTGGGCCACGTCGGAAAGCCCCAGGGCCAGGGCCAGGGAGACCTGGAAGCCCTCGCCGCCGGAAATGGAGCCTGCCCTCCTGGTGGTGCCAGAGTTGTTGTCCACCACGTCGATCTCCAGGCCTGCCGCCGCATTGACCCTGGCTCCCTCCAGCCTGTGGATGAGCTCGAACCGGCCGCCTGTCATGATCTGCAGGCGCTGGTTGGCCTCGGCCAGAATCTCCCGGAAGGCCTCGCCCATGACATAGCGCTCGAAGCTGAGCTTCCCGCCGGCATCGGCGGCCCCGGCTGCCATGGAGGAGAGCTGGTGGATCCGTCTGCAGGCCGGGGTGATCCGGTCGATCTCCTCCAGCCGGGACCGTACCCTCTCCAGGGTCTCTGTATGATTATGCAGCAGGTTCCGTCTCTCCTGCAGGGCATCTCCGGCCTTCTGCAGGGCGTCTCCGGCCTCCCGGATCTGCCGGTCCATGGCCTCCAGATCCTTCTTCTCCAGTCCCTGGGTCTCCTTTTCCAGCTCTGTAAGGACTTCCAGCGCGTGGGCCTTTCCGCCCTCATGCTCCGTCACAAGACGGGTCTCTTTGTCCAGCCACCCTTCCCCATTTTCCCGGCCGCAGAAGGAAATGGCCTCCTCGTAGGCAGCCCTGGTGGCAAAGGCCCCTGTCAGCGCCGCTTCATATTTTCTTTCCAGAAGGGACCTTGTCTCCGTTTCCTTCTCCCGGGTCTTCAACGCGTTGGCGATCTGGCCTCTGACTCTGCCAAGGGCTTCGCCCGCTTCCTTTTCCTGCCTTTCGGCCTCCTCGACGGCCGCTTTCAGCTTCTCCTGGTCTTTGACCAGTCTGTCCGCCTCCAGGGAGGCGGCTTTTTCATTTTCAAAGTCCAGGCTGTCCCGGAGGGCTTTGCAGCGTCCCTGGAGACCTGCCAGCTCCGCCTGGCTTTCCGTATAGGCTGCGCTCTGGTCTTCCCTGGCCCGCCGGGTCTTCTCAAGTCTGTCCCGCAGGGCCGTCAGGGCCTCCCGCAGGCTGTCCCTGGCCTCGGCCTTCCGGGAGACCTCCGAAAGCTCCTTTTCTCTTTCCTCGATGGCTGCGGCGATCCTTCCCTCCATACGGTCCAGCCTGCCCGGCTCCATCAGCATTTCCCAGCTGTAGCGGCTCTGCCGGTAGATCTGATTGATCTCCCGGACGGCGGCTTCCTGTCCCTGTCGGCTTTCCGCCGCCAGCTGCTGCACATAGGAGGCCTGGTCCGCCCGGTCCTTTTCGGCCTCTTCGGCGGCCTTCCTGGCCGCCTCCACCCGGCTTCTTTCCGGGGGCACAAGTCCCGCAAAGGAGGGAGAGCGCCAGGGAGTCCTGATGGCGGTCCCGCAGACGGGACAGGGGGCTTCTCCCCGCTCACTTACATCCTTCTCCAGCTGGCCTGCCAGGATCCTGGCCTGGCCCTCGATAAAGGCCTGGTAGAGCTTCTGGCTGGCCTCGGACGCCTCGGCGGCCTTCCTGGTCTTTTCCACAAGCCTTGTCTTTTCTCTCTCCCAGGCCGCGGCCCTGTCCCGGGTCTTTCGGATCCTGGCAAAGAGGCCCTCCGGTCCCATCAGCCGTTCGGAGACCTCCCTGGCCTCGCTAAGCTTCTTTTCGGCTGCCGCCAGCTCTGTCTGGACCTGGTCGAGCCCGGACAGTTTTTCCTCCGTCTGCCGGATCTCCCGGTCCATGCCTTCTATGGCAGCGCCCATCTGCCGGACTTCCTTCTCCTTCGTCTGGACCTCTTTCTGCTTCAAAAGGACCTTCTGGCCCAGGGCGTCCGCCTCCCGGTAGACAGGGATCTGCTTTCTAATGCTTTCCTCCCTGACCGAAAGCTGCCGGATGGCTTCGCGCTTTTTGGGATTCTCTCCGGCCCTCTCTCCGGCCAGAGCCAGGGCCCTTTCCCTTTCCTTCTCCCGGGTCCGCAGGTCTTCCAGCGCCTGGTCCATGGATTGGAGCCTGTCCTCTGACAGTCTCACTTCCCTTTCTGCAGGCAGAACATCCCGGACGGCCCGCCTGACCACCAGGATCCTGGCCCTGCGCTCCTCCATCTCCGGGTCTTTGTCTGCAAAGGCCTGATAGATCCCGGCGGCCCTGTCCAGCTTGGCCAGCTTTTCATTGTCCTCACCGGCCTTTCCCCGGGTCAGAAGCAAGGCCTGCCGGGTCTTCTCGCAGTCTTCCCGCTTCTCCGCCAGGACCTGCTCCAGGGCGGCGTCTTCTCCGATCAGATTTTCCAGGGCCCGGACCAGGTCCGGATGGTCGGCCTGGTAGAGCGCCTCCTCCTCCGGCGTAAGGGAGGCGGGCATGACAAAGCCGTGCTGCATGACCATCCGGATCTCCTCCGTCAGGGCTTTTCTCTGCCCGGTCAGAGAGGCGTCCGCCGCCTGCAGCCAGTTCTGGAAACGGATATAGGGGGAGGAATCAAAGAGTCTTCCCAGGATGACGGACCGGTTCTCGGAATTGGAATCCAGAAATTTGCGGAATTCTCCCTGGGCCAGCATGATGATCTGCTGGAACTGGGTGGCGTCCAGGTTGTCCAGGATGGCAGTGATCCGTTTCGTCACGGCATTCTGCCCGGTCAGCGCGGCCTTGTTCTCCTCCCAGAGGTCCGCGTCCTGGGTAAATTCATAGACATTGTCCTGGCCCCTCTTTTTCTTCATATGGATGGTCCGGCGGACCCTGTGGCGGCGGCCGTTATGGGTAAAGGTCAGATCCACCACCGAGTCTTCTCCCTTGGGGATATAGTCGGAATGCATCATGTTGATCTTGCGGTGGTCTCCGCCCACCGTCCCGTAGAGGGCGAACATGATGGCGTCAAAGATGGTCGTCTTGCCGGCGCCGGTATCGCCTGTGATCAGGTAGAGGCCGTCTCCCAGCTCATCGAAAGGAATCCTGGTCTCTTCCGCATAGGAGCCGAAGCCTTTGATCAGAAGTGTATTGGGTCTCATGCGTCACCTCCTCCGCAGGCATGCTCCTGCCGCAGAATGAATGCTGTAAAGGCCTCGGTTTCCTTTTCGTCAGGAAAGAGCCCCTCGCCCAGATCGCCGGCCCTGGCCGCGTGCTCCGCCGCGTAGTCTATGATCGCCTTCTGGACCTGGTCCGGCAGCGTCTCCCCGCTCCGGTCAAAATAAAAGTCTGTAAAAAGCTCCGGCAGGGACTTGCGGCGCCCGTCCCCGCCTCCGGATCCCTGGAGGGAAGGCCCCTGGCCTTCGTGGACCAGCTCCAGGACCCGGCTGCCCCTGGCCCGGAACCAGGCCCGGAGCTTGTCCCCTGCATCCGCCACCCGGACCCTGTCCGTCAGAACGATCCGCAGGTATTCGCCCCGGCCTTCCCCGGCCTCCTTTTCCGCCTCCAGGATCTCCTGAAAGCTTCCCCGGATCTCCCGCATGGGATGGAGGGGCTCGATCAGGCAGGTCCGGATCTGGGCCTCAGTCCCTGCAGGCCCCAGTTCCACCAGGACCGGGCCCTTGCGGGGCTGCCTTGTCTCGGAAAAGTGATAGCAGAGGGGCGACCCGCTGTAGCGGATCGTGCTTCTCCCCACCGGCTGGGCCGCATGGATATGGCCCAGGGCCACATAGGTGAAACCGTCAAAAGCTCTGTAATCAATGGCCCCCACGCCGCCGATCATGGTCTCAGACCCGCCCCGGTCGGCTTCCACGCCGTCCCGGACCACATTCTGGTGGGCGATCAGAACGTTCCTTTTGGAAAAATCAATGTCCTGGGCCTCCAGGAGCCTGCGGCAGGCCCCTTCATAGTCCCGAATGCTGTCATCCTCCAGGACCTGGCTGACCAGGGCCGGAAAGATATAGGGGAGGAGCCAGAAGGTCACAGGGCCGTATTCGTCCTCCAGGGTCACATGGCGGATCTCCTTATGAACGATTCCCGCGATGTGGATCCCCTGGTCGTCCAGAAGCTTTTCGGCAAAGGCCAGCTTCTGGCCAGAGTCATGGTTGCCGGCGGTCATCAGGACCTCGATGCCCCTCTGGTGGAGCCCTGTCAGGAAGCGGTCCAGGAGCCTGACCGCCTCGTTGGAGGGAGCGCTCCTGTCATAGACGTCCCCCGCGATCACAACTGCCTGGGGTCTGACCTGGTCCGTCAGCTCCAGAAAACGATCCACCCAGAAGGGCTGGTCTTCTTCCACCAGGGGACAGTCATGCAGGGATTTTCCAAAGTGCAGATCCGCGATATGCAAAAATTTCATGTGTGTTTCCTCTCTCAGCATCTGAGCCATGCGGGCACGGCGGCCGCCTGGCGGCTTTATCGCGCAAAATAAATACAGGGCCCGGAGGCATCTTCACACTGGAAGTGTCCGGGTCCTGTACTATTATAACGAATGCGGCGGAAAAAATCCTCCGGCTTCTTATGAAGCGGACCAGCCTCCGTCTACGGCAAGCTCGGCCCCGTTGATATAGGCCGCCTGATCACTGGCCAGGAAGAGGCAGGCATTGGCGATTTCAATGGGATCGCCTGGTTCGGGGGAGGTTCCCAGAACCGGCTGGATCCTCTGATAACCGTCCATGTTGGGCATGCCCATGGCCGAAGAGATCTCCGTCTTGAACCCGCCTGCGATAATGGCGTTGGACCGGATGCCCTCCTTCATGTACATGTAGGCCGTATTCCTGGAAAGAGAGGCGATGGCTGCCTTGGATGCGCAGTAGACCGCGCCCGCGCAGGCCTTTCTGGCCCCTTCCGAGGCAATGCTGACGATGGAGCCGCCTGTGCCCTGGTCCAGGAAGACCTGGACTGCCTTTTTGAAGGCGTAGAAGGGACCGTATACATTGACGGCGAACACCTTCTCCAGCTTTTCCTCCGAGAAGCTTCCCACCGGAGACATGTCGTCCATGATGCCTGCGTTATTGACCAGGATATCCAGCTTTCCGAATTTTTCAACTGTGAAGTCGATCATGCCGTTGTTGACCTCCTGCAGAGAAATATCCCCGGGATAGATCTCCACACGGCCTTCCTCGCCGGAGAGCTCCTCCGCCAGCTTTTCCAGTCTCTCTTTCCGTCTGGCGACGGCCGTGACCATGGCACCTTCCTTCACAAACAGCTTTACGATCTCCCAGCCCATGCCGCTGGATGCGCCGGTCACGACAGCGCTTTTTCCTGTTAAAATACCCATTGTTTATCCTCCCTGTGGTGCTTGGTATGCATGTTCTGCATCCATTTTACAACGCTTTTATTTTGTAAAGCAATAAACAAAGAGGACTTTCTTCCGGCGGATCCTCCGGAAAGGAAAAGACGGGGCTGTGAAATAACAGCGTATGAAAAAAGCCATCTGGGGAAAACCTCAGATGGCCTTTTTATGGTAAAATTTAACTGCGATGAAAAATTCAACCATGTCTAATTCTACTATCAAACAAGGCTATTTGCCACTGTTTATTTCGGATTGTCTGGATCTTCTGGATCCTGTTTTCACATTTGACCGATTCATGGAGGGAATCGATTTAAAGAAATATCTGAAGAATGTCCCGGAGCACAAGACCGGCAGGATCAGATATAATCCGGTCGATATGCTGAAAACAGTGATCTTTGGATTTATGACATCCGGATACTGCTCTCTGAGAGAGCTGGAAGATAACTGCAGAGTCAATCTCCGTTTTATGTATCTGATGGACCATCAGACACCTTCTTACAGGACCTTCGGCTACTTTATTAACGAGATACTTAAGGATTCCATCGAGGAAATTTTCAACGACATCAATCAGAAGTTATTTAAAGAAGAGCATGTCGATCTTCATCATCTCTATATCGATGGATCCAAGTTTGAGGCCAATGCAAATAAATATACCTGGGTCTGGAAAAAAGCAACTGAAAAATCACGTTACCGTCTTTACGATAAGATCACTGCACTGATCGAAGAAATCAATGCAGATCTTTCCTGGAACGGAATCTAGATCAGTCCCAATACAGAATACGTTCCGGACTATCTGGAGGAAATAGCTGAGCAGTATGCAGTGGTATGGCAGATTGACGAGTCAAAGTTCGTACATGGAAGAGGGAAGCATAAATCCGTGCAGCAGCGCCAGTATGAGCTCCTGAAGAAATATACTGACAAGCTGAAGGAATATGTGGAAAAGATCAGCATCTGCGGCCCTGACAGGAACAGCTATTCCAAGACGGACCATAGTGCTACTTTCATGAGGATCAAGACAGACTACATGAGGAATGACCAGCTCCTGCCCGCATACAATGTTCAGGTCGGAGTAGCTGATGAATATATTGCAGTCGTTGATGTCAATCATTATCGTTCGGATATGGACTGCTTTGTACCATTAATGGAGCGTTTTCATTCACTTTACGGTTTTTATCCTAAGTATCCTGTTGCAGATGAAGGGTACGGTTCCTACAACAACTATATCTTCTGTGAGCAGCATGGGATGGAAAAGTACATGAAGTTCCCCATGTTCAAAAAAGAAACAGAGGATAAGAAATATAAGGAAGATCCTTACCGTGCGGTAAACTTTCCGGTAGGGGAAGACGGAAAGATGCGTTGTCCAAATGGAAAGGCCTTTGTCTTCCAGTATCGGAAAAACGTCAAGGGAAACCAGTATGGGAGGCAGGAGGAAATATATCGCTGCGAGGACTGCAGTGGCTGCCCCTATGCCAGGCAGTGTAAAAAGAGTGAAGGGAACCGTACGATCCGGATCAACAGAGAACTGACATCCATGCACCAGGAAGTGATTGAAAATCTGGAAAGCATCCAGGGTGCGCTTCTCAGAATGAACCGTTCTATTCAGGCAGAGGGGACCTTCGGCATTATGAAAAATGACCGGTGGTACAAACGGATCATGCGTAGAGGAATAGAATCCGTCCGCCTGGAGGTATTTCTGGTCTCTATAGGACACAATCTCTATAAATATCACAATAAGAAAAAGAGAAATCAGGAAGCCGCATAAAAATCAGGAGATGATTTTTATGGGGGTAAGGGGGCGTATGCCCTAATTTAGAAAAAAGTATTGGGAATATGGATTTAACCAAAATGAAGAAGGGGTGTGAAGGAACAAATTCATGTTTCTTCACACCCCCTTCCTTTTTTGTGTCTCTTATTCTTTTTTATGACCTGCTGCTGAGGAAGAGGATCGCACCGATCAAAAGAGCCGCCGACACGGCAAGAGGGATCCAGGGAGAAAGCATAAAGCCCACTGCCAGGTAGCCCACCGCGCAGGCGGCGGCAGCCAGCGTCGCATAGGGCAGCTGGGTCTCCACGTGACGGATATGCACGCAGTCCGCTCCGGTGGACGCCAGAATGGTGGTGTCCGAAATAGGGGAGCAGTGGTCGCCGTAGACGGAGCCTGCCAGGGTCGCGCCCAGGGCGGGGATCAGGAAGACGCCTGCCCCTTCTGTCTCACAGATCATGGTCACGATGGGGATCAGCATGCCGAAGGTTCCCCAGGAGGTGCCCATGGAGAAGCTCATGAGGGCGGCGATGACAAAAATCAGCACCGGCAGAAAGCCCAACGGCAGGTTGGAGGAGCTGACGAAGCCGGAAATAAAGAGGCCGGTACCGATCAGCTGGCGGCAGACGCCTCCCAGGCTCCAGGACAGGATCAGGATGAGCATGGGCGGCACAATATTGCTGATGCCCCCCACGATGCATTCGATGAACTTTCTGGGGGTCATCAGACGGCGGGGCAGATAAAGGACCATGGCCGTAAGAAGACCTGCAAAGGCTCCCAGAGACAGACCTGCGGTGGGATTATAGCCGATGGCCTCCGAGAAGCTGACGCCCTCGAAAAAGCCCCCGACATAGGCCATGCCCAGGATGGCGCAGATGATCAGGACCAGGATGGGCAGGACCAGATCGATCACCCGGCCCTTTGTCTCCTCCCTGCTGCCTGCTTCCTGCACGGCTTTGTTTACGGCTTCCTGCTCGGCCTTTTTCATGGGGCCGAAGTCCTTGCCGGTGTAGGAAATGAAGAAGACCATCAGGATGGTGAGCATGGCGTAAAAGTTATAGGGAATGGTGGCCAGGAAGGCATGGAAGCCCTCTGTGGGGCTTACTTCACTGGCTACGGCCACCGCCCAGCTCGATACCGGGGCAATGATACAGACCGGCGCCGCCGTGGCGTCGATGATATAGGCCAGCTTCTCCCGGGAAATGCGCAGCCTGTCGGTAATGGGCCGCATGACGGTTCCCACGGTCAGGCAGTTGAAGCCGTCGTCAATAAAGATCAGAATTCCCAGAAAGGAGGTGGCAAAGGCAGCCGCCCTTTTACTCTTTAAATGCTTTTCCACCCATTTTCCGTAGGCCTGGCTTCCGCCCGATACAGAGACCAGGCTGACCACCGCCCACAGAAGGGCCAGGAAAATGATCATGTAGGAGTTGTCGGAAATCTTGCTGCTCATCATGTCAAAGGTCATGGCCGCTGCGGAAACGAGCGATCCGCCGCTGGCAAAAGCGTAGATCAGCATGCCCGATGCGATTCCGATGAAAAGAGAGGAATAGACCTCCTTGGTCAGAAGCGCCAGGGCAATGGCGATAATAGGCGGCAGAATGGAAAGCCAGCCTGTTTCGATCATGATAAATTCCATAGTCATACTCCTTTTGAAATGCATACAGATTTCCCCGGACCGGGCCGCTGCAGGGCCCCGGGAATACCTTTACTATAGCACGCTTTCCCGTTGCACACAATTAGATTGCACTTATTTTATCGCAGAAATTTAAAGGGTTAACGCATTAAAGCGTATCGTCCGGGCAGGGGCTCCGGCCGGCCCTGTGGTTTTGACAGATGTCCCTTCCTGTGGTTGAATAGGTTTAGCAGTCAAAAAAATGCCGGAGGAAAGACTTATGGAAATGGACCGGGTAAAGGTAATCGAACTGAAACAGAATATATTTGCGGCCAACGAGGTGACCGCAGACAGGATCCGGGAACGGCTAAAGGACAAGGGGACCCTCCTGGTCAACGTCATGGCCTCCCCCGGAGCCGGCAAGACCACTCTCCTTGCCAGGACCATCCAGGCCCTGGAGGATACTTACCGCTGCGGCGTCATGGAATGCGACATCGACGCCAGTGTGGATGCCCAGGCCCTGCTGGATCAGGGCGTTCCCGCAGTCCAGCTCCATACGGGCGGCATGTGCCACATGGATGCGGAAATGACCCAGCAGGGCCTTACCGCCCTGGGAGAGGACGGCCTGGACGTCATCTTCATCGAAAACGTCGGCAACCTGGTCTGCCCTGCGGAGTATGATACCGGGGCCCATGAATGCATCGCCATCCTTTCCGTCCCAGAGGGGGACGACAAGCCCGTCAAGTATCCCCTCATCTTCCAGGTCTGCGATACGGTCCTGATCAACAAGACCGACGCCATGCCGGTCTTTGACTTCAGCAAAGAAAGGGTCCTGGCGGGGATCCGGGCGCAGAATCCGGAAGCCCAGGTCTTTTTTGTCTCTTCCAAAACAGGGGATGGATATGAGGCCTGGATCCGCCATCTGAAAGAAATGATCGTAAAACTGAAAGAGGGATAAATATGAGCAGCGTAAGAGTCATTCAGGTACAGGAAAACGTATTTGCAAAAAATGACAGGGAGGCCGATCGGATCCGCAGGACCATGACAGACCAGGGGACCTTTTTCGTCAACGTCATGTCAGCTCCCGGCTCCGGCAAGACCACCTTTCTCACGGCCCTTATAAACTCCATGAAAGACAGGTACCGGATCGGGGAGATGGACGTGGATATAGAATCCAGCCTGGACGCCCAGCGGGTTGCGGACCTGACCGGGGTAGAGTCCCTTCAGATCCACAACTGCGGCCTCTGCCATATCGACGCGGATATGACGGCCAGAGCCCTTGCCGGGTATGACACAAAGGACCTGGACCTTCTGATCCTGGAAAACATCGGAAACCTGGTCTGCCCCGCGGAATTCGATACCGGAGCCCATAAGAATGTCATGCTCCTGTCCGTTCCCGAAGGAGACGACAAGCCTCTCAAATACCCTCTGATGTTCCAGGTATCCGACCTGGTCCTCCTTACCAAGATCGATACACTGGACTACTTCGATTTTGACTTTGAAAAGGCAGAGGAGCGGATCCTTGCCCTGAATCCCAGGGCCCAGGTCCTCCGGGTCAGCGCCCTGACAGGCGAAGGCATGAACAGCGTCAAAAGCTGGTTCGAAGCGGAGATCGCAGCCGTGAAGACCCTGGAATGAGCCTCCTTTCTTTCTCTGTCTGCCGCTGCAGCTTCCTTTTTTCAGATCCTGCTTTTAAGATGCTCCATAAACCTCTGCACAGCCACCGGAATATAGGCTCTTCTGGGCAGGAGCATGTAGAAGACCCGGTCCGCCAGAGGAGAGTCGATGGCATAAAAGCGAAGGTCCGAGTAAGAGGCCTGCACCAGGCGGTCGCAGGTCACCGTAATGCCAAAGCCGCTTTCCGCCAGCTTGAAGGCCGTGGTCATCTGCTGGAGGACGATCCGGATACGGGGCTCGTAGCCGGCCTCCCGGTAGAGGCGGAGGGCCCTGTCATAGAGGTTGTTGCCCTTATCCAGGGCAATGAAGGGAAGGTCCCGGAAGACGCCCATCTCCACCGGCGGCTTGGTCCTCCGCAGGTGGTCGCCCTGAATGATCTCCTCCACTCCGTAGGAAAGGTCTCCCAGGGTCTCGTTGATGGGTACGTTCCAGGGCACCGCCATCAGCAGCCTGTCCCGGAAGGCCTCCTGCTTCTGAAAGTCCTGCATGAATTCCATGTTGCAGCTGAAGGTCAGATCCAGCTCATTTTTCGAGAGCATCTGGGAGAGCCTTGCCGAACTGAATTCCACCAGTTCGATCTCCACGCCGGGATAGCGCTCCTGAAAGGAGGTCAGCGCCTCCGGCAGGATGGAGGTGTTGACATAGTTTGATCCTCCGATGCGCAGATGCCCCTTCTCCAGGTCCTTTATATCCCCGATCTGGTCCGACAGATCCTTTTCGATCAGAAGGATCTTTTCAATTGCTCTTAAATAGGCCTCCCCTGCTTCCGTCAGCTGCAGGGGATGGGACCTTCTGTCAAACAGAGGCATGCCGATGGCATCCTCTGTTTTTTTGATGGACTTGGACAGGGCCGGCTGGGAAACGAAAAGATTCTCCGCCGCTCTCGAAAAGTTGCCTGTCCTGCAGACTTCATATATATAGCGCAGTTCTGCTTCCATGGATTTTCCTCCATCTTCTGACCTTCCGGCTTCTCCGGAAGGTCTTTTCACTGCTTTCTGCCCTCCCCCGAAAAGCCGGATTTTTATAACTTCCGGTTATATATATGTAAATAACAGGAATTGGAGTTATAGTCAAGTCCGCCTTATGATGGACTTACAAAGAAAACAAAAACCCCGGAACAAGCGAATAAGGAGGAATAAAGATGGCATCCGTAAACGCATTAATGATGGACCCTTCCGATAACGTTGTGACCTGCGTCAGACCTGTAAAGGCCGGCGAAGAAGTCGTCTACCGCTGCGGAGAGGAGTTCCTTTCCCTGAAAGCAGAGGAAGATATTCCCTACTGCCACAAGATCGCTCTGACAGATCTCCCGGAGGGCAGCGACGTCCATAAGTACGGCGAGCTGATCGGCCGCACCACGAAAGACATCGCAAGGGGCCGCTTGGTAAACCACGAAAACATCTACAGCGTTCCCAGAGACTATGACAGCGAGCTGGTGGACGCTTCCGGTCAGGAGGAAGCCCTTCCCCTGGTGGAAGGAAACTCCGGCATGCAGTTCTGGGGCTACAGAAGAGCCGAAGGCCGCCCCGGCATCCGCAACCACGTCCTGATCCTCCCCACCTGCGCCTGCGGCTCCGAAAGCTCCCGGATCGTGGCCAGCCAGGTCAGAGGCGCCGTCAACATCGTCTTCAACACCGGCTGCTCCGACGTTGCCGCCAACACGGCCATGTCCCAGAAGGTCCTGACAGGCTTTGCCTGCAATCCCAACGTTTACGGCGTGGTCATCATCGGCCTGGGCTGCGAGACCGTGGGGCATAAGCTGCTGAAGGAAAAGATCCAGAAGATGACCAGCAAGCCCGTGGTCTCCTTCGGGATCCAGGATGAGGGCGGCACCTTAAAGACCATCGAAAAGGCCGTCCGGGCCGCCAGAGACATGGCAGCCGAAGCCGGCATGCAGCAGAAGGAACTCTTTGACATCTCCGAGCTCTTCATGGGCATCGAGTGCGGCGGATCCGACGCCACCAGCGGCATCGCCTCCAACCCCGCCGTAGGCGAGCTGTCCGACCTTCTGGTAGACCTGGGCGCCACCACCATGATGAGCGAATCCATCGAATGGATCGGCGGCGAGCACGTGGTAGCCAAGAGGGCCGCCACTCCCAGGATCCACAACGAGATCATCGAAGTCTGCAGGGCCTACGAAGACCACCTGATGGCGGCGGGCCAGGACTGCAGAGCCGGCCAGCCCACGCCCGGCAACAAGGCAGGCGGCCTCTCCACACTGGACGAGAAGAGCCTGGGCTGCATCCGCAAGGGGGGCACAAGGCCCATCGTGGAAGTCCTGGAGCAGGCAGATCGTCCCACAAAGCGCGGCGCCCTGGTCATGGATACGGCAGGCTATGACATCTCCTCCGTCACCTCCATGGTGGCAGGCGGCTGCCAGGCCGTGATCTTCACCACCGGCCGAGGCACCCCCACCGGCAACGCCATCGCTCCTGTCCTGAAGGTCACCGCCAACGAACTGACCTACAAAAAGATGGAAGACAACATGGACGTAGACCTTTCCGCCATCGTCAGAGGCGAGAAGACTTACCAGGAGATGGGAAAAGAACTTCTTACGGTCATGCACGAAGTCTGCAACGGCAGGCTGACCAAGGCGGAAGCTTACGGCTTCTCGGACATTGCTGTAGACCATGTCTGCAGATTTGTATAAAGTTTTTTAAAGGGAGGAAATGAAACATGAAGACACTTCTCGGCAAATGGAACAAGATGAGCCTGTTCACCCGCATCATGATCGGCTTTGTCCTGGGTATCGTTTTCGGCCTGATCGCAGGGGAAAAGGCCTCCAGCGTGGCCTTTCTGGGCACCATCCTGACAAGACTTCTGACCATGGTGGTGGCTCCCCTGGTCCTGGGCCTTCTGATCTGCTCCGCGGCAGACGTCAAGGATTTCAAGACCCTGGGCAAGATCGGCGGCAAGACCCTGGCGATCTTCCTGGGCGGCACCGCCTTCGCAGTGGCCATCGGCCTGGTCGTATGCAACATTCTGAATATCGGAGCCGGCTTCGTCATGGAGTCCGGCGTGACCTATGACGCCAAAGAGATCCCCAGCATCTCCGAGACCCTGCTCAATATCATCCCCACCAACCCCTTCAACGCCCTGGCCAACCAGAACCTGCTGCAGATCATCTTCTTCGCCCTGCTCCTGGGCTTTGCTCTGATCGCTCTGGGCGAAAAGGGCGACCCGGTCCTGAACTTCTTCCGTTCCTGGACCGACGCCTGGAAGGAGATCACCAACATCGTTCTCGAGTTCACTCCCTTCGGCGTCTTCGGCCTCATGGCCGACATCGTAGGCAAGTACGGCCTCAGCGTCATGCTTCCCTACCTCAAGACCATCTTCGCCTGCTACCTGACCTGCTTCCTCTACACCGTGTTCGTCCAGGGCGGTCTGATGGTCGGCCTCTATGCAAGGATCAGCCCCCTGAAGTTCTTCGCCACCATGAAGGAAGCCATGCTCTTCGTGTTCGCCACCTGCTCCTCCGTCGCCACCATTCCGATCAACTTAAAGTGCACCAAGAAGCTGGGCGTTTCCGATAAGATCGCAGACTTCGTCATCCCCTTCGGCGCTGTCATGAACATGAACGGCACCGCCATCTATGAAGCCGTAGCCGTTGTCTTCGCCTCCCAGGTCTTCGGCATCCACCTGTCCGTGACCCAGCAGATCATGGTCATGATCACCGCTGTCCTTGCCTCCGTTGGCACTGCCGGCATCCCCGGCTCCGGCCTGGTCATGCTGACCATCGTCCTGAACGCCGTCAACCTTCCTCTGGAGACCATCGCTCTTCTGGCCGGCATCGACAGGATTCTGAACATGGCCCGCGTCATCCCCAACATCGTGGGCGACGCAGCAGCCGCTGTCATGGTAGCAAAGAGCGAAGGCGAGCTTCATCCCGAAGCCGTGACCGAGGAGTAAAGAAGACCCCATAATACAAAAACAGAAGGCATCTGTGTTGAGCTCAAACTGAAGGAGCCGGATCCCCGCTGGGGCCCCGGCTCCTTCGCTTTGCTGTTCTTTAATTAAAATGAAAACTCTTTCCGCTTTCCTTTTACTCTTCTTACTTCATTCCGGCAAATTCCTTTACGACCTCCACCAGGACCTGGGTGCAAAGGTCCATCTCCTCTGCCACCGCATGCTCGTAGTAGCCGTGGTAGGCATAGCCCCCTGTTCCCAGGTTGGGGCAGGGCAGGCCCCGGAAGGAGAGCTGGGCTCCGTCGGTGCCGCCCCGGACAGGCTCGGAAACGGGCGTAAGGCCGCAGGTGAGGGCAGCCTTTCTGGCAGCCTCCACCACCTCGGGATATTTTTCGATGACCTCCGCCATGTTGCGGTACTGGTCCCGGACCTGACACAGGACCGTGCCTTCTCCGTACTTTTCGTTGAGGATACGGGCGATCTCCATCATCTTCTGCTTCTTTTCCTCGATCTTTTCCCTGTCATGGTCCCGCAGGATATAGTCGGCGACGCCTTCCGTTACGTTGCCCCTGGCTCCTGTCAGATGATAAAAGCCTTCTCTTCCTTCCGTCTTTTCCGGAACCTCTGCCTCCGGCAGCATGGCATTGGCTTCCATCAGGACCTTCATGGCATTGATCATCTTTCCCTTGGCCGAGCCGGGATGCACGTTAAAGCCCCTGGCCGTAAGACGGGCCGCCGCCGCATGGAAGGTCTCATAGACCACCTCGCCGGGGATGGATCCGTCCACCGTATAGGCCAGGTCCGCTCCGAACCGTTCCAGATCCAGAAGGGCTGCCCCGTGGCCGATCTCTTCATCGGGCGTAAAGCCGATGCAGATCCTGCCGTGGGGGATTTCCTCCCGGATCAGGGTCTCGCACAATGTCATGATCTCGGCGATGCCGGCCTTGTCGTCGGCCCCCAGGACGGAGGTACCGTCGGTCGTCAGGATGATCTTTCCCAGGCATTCCTTCAGGTGAGGGAAGGTCTCCGGATCCAGGACTCTGCCCGAGCTTCCAAGAGGAATGGGCGATCCGTCATAGTCCCGGATCAGCTGGGGATGGGTATCCGTGCCGCCGCAGTCATTCACCGTATCCAAATGGGCTATAAAGCCGATAGACCGGCAGGTCTCACAGCCGGGCGTCGCCGGCAGAAAGCCATAAACATAGGCGTGTTCGTCCACGAAAACGCCCTCCAGTCCCATCTCCTTCATTTCCTTTTCCAGAAGGAATGCCAGATCAAACTCTCCCTGCCCCGTAGGGGTTCCTTCCTTCTCCGCAAAGCTGGTGGTATTGACCGCCGCATATCTCAGTAATCTCTCATAAGCTCTCACAAAGATGTCCTCCATTTATACTTTTCTGTCCTCTCTCCGGCCAGTATTAAGTACTATATCAGGAAGGACGGGAAATCATCAAGTGCGCCGCTGCAAATGATTCCTGAGATTTTCGCTTTATTCCTGCCGCAGGAGAGAAAAAGCAGAAAGAAAAGCAAAAAGAGTGCCGGAAACAGGAAATCCTGCTTCCGGCACTCCTTGTCATGAGGGGGAGAATCGCTTATAAGGCTCTGGGGATTTCAGATGCCGAAGGCCTCTTTGATCTTCTCAGTCATCTCAGGCATGGAAACCAGGTTCTTCAGGCCGACAGCCTTACCGCATTTCTGGGCCTGGGGGAGGAGGTCATTGCCGCAGATCAGAAGGTCTGCCATGCCGGAATGAATGTCAGCCAGAGTGGTGTGCTCCACCGTAACGCCTGTGATGTCCCTGTCCCTTTCTCATATCCTTGTTTCTCTTGAGAATGCCCCTGCGCCGCTGGCGATGCAGCCGCCATCGCAGATGATATCCGCACCCGTCAGATATCCCAGCTGCTCATCCGTGATCATCTCATAGAGGGCTGCGATCTCTTCGGGCTTTCCGTTCCTCTTGATGGCATTGAATTTCAGATAGGTCCCGGCCTCGTCCTTTTCCAGATTTCCCATGGGGGTCTCGAAGTTGCCCGGAGTCACGGAAAGGACTCTTACGCCCTTTTCGCCGAATCTGGCCGCATCGGTCCTGGCAAACCAGATGACGAAGTGCTTACTGACGGCGTAGGCTACGCCTGTCCTGCTCTTTTTAGGCATCATGCGTACCCGGCCCATCATCTTTTTCATGAACTTTTCCCTGTCTGTCCGGGCCAGGGGATAGGCGCCCCTGGGCATGATGAATTCCGGAGTCAGATAGGCCGACATGGAGCTGGTATCCACCAGGCAGCCTCCGGAGGCCATGACGGTATAGAAGGCGTCGTTGATGTTGACGGTCCCCAGGGCGTTGCCTGCCATGATCTTTTCGGGATCCCCCATGTGGGGAGAAAGGCCTGCGATATGGAGCATGACCATCACATCGCCCAGCTCCGCCGCATGGGCGGCCAGCTTAAAGCAGCTGTCCCTGTCGGATACGTCACAGGGAAAAGCCTCGGCCTCCCCGCCCAATTCCTGAAGCTCCTTTACGGCCGTTTCCAGCTTAGAGACCGTACGGCCGCACAGGATGGTGTAATAGCCCTTTTTTACCATGCGGCGGGCAGCGGCAAGGCCCATGCCGGACCCGCCCCCCGTAATGACGCATACTTTTTTTCTGACTGCTTCTTCCACTTTTTATCTCCTTCCTCAGGCTGCTTCCTGTCTCTGGCGGATCATGGCTGCCGCGCCTGCGATAGCGATCAGGTAAGGCGTTTCAAATGTGTCGTGAATGCCGTAGCGCAGACCTGTCAGAACGCCGATGGCTTGAAGCTTTCCTATATATCTGGTGCAGCGCTGTTCAAAGGTAAATCTCTTCATCTCTTCATAGTCCTGGTCAGTGAAGATGCCTTCCTGGTCCAGGAGGTCTGTATATTGAATCATGGTATAAATGAAGTCCACACCGATGTGGTAATGGCCATAGGCCTTGAGGACCTCTGCTGCCGCTTCGGGGCTCATGGCCGTGTCCATTTCGGGTCCCATGCTGTCGTCATGGGCTGCATCCAGTATATCCCGGATCAGATCGAACTCGGCAGGGTTGGTCTCAATGCCCATGGCAGAGAGCTTGCGGGTGCAGCTGTAATAGCTGTGGTCTCCGAAAAGATCCGTCAGGGCCAGGCTGTTCCGGCTCATCTTCAGGTTCTCGAAGGCCTGTTCCAGAGTCTCACGGGTAAAGCCGGTGATGCCGGCAGTCTGTAGGACGGCCAAAAGAGCGTCTGCGCTTTCAGCCTGCGCCACCTGGCTGACAAGGTTCCTGTCCCCGGCAATGTCTCTGATCTTTTCGGGAATGGACAGCTCTACAGACGGCGCTTCTGCTGCGGCAGCTGCCTTTACTTTTCCCTTCACATATCCGGCTTCCACCAGCCAGCGGGCTTCGTCTGTCAGGGTCTCCGCATAGGGACGGGTATGATAGCCCAGCTCTCTTTCGGCCTTGGAATAGTCGAAGTTGTTGTTTCGGTCCAGATTGTAGACGGCAAAGTTTGTCATCAGAGGCTTTTCGCCGGTTTTGGCAGCCTTCTTTTCCATGGAAGCGGCCAGGCGGTAGGCCATGGCAATGGGCACGTAGAAAAGGGGCTGCCGGCATCCGCTGGCGTCGTGCAGCATCTTTGCCACCTCCTTCAGGGTCACTTCCTTATTGCCCAGGATATAGCATTCACCCTTGCGGCCCCTGTCTGCGGCGGCGATGGTGCCGGCCGCCAGATCTCTGACATCGACAAGGTTGAAGCTTCCGCCCATGCCGATGGTCATTTCACCGTTCATGATCCGGATCACGGTGCCGGTGGTCTCGCTGACGGCATGGTCGCCAGGGCCCATAATACCAGTGGGATGGACCACGCAGGCGTTCATCCCTTCTGCCGCTGCATCCAGGACCTTCTGGGTGGCAATGGCCTTGGACCGGCTGTACCAGCCCACCACCTTATCGTCGTCATAGGGAACGAACTGGCTGACCTCTCTGATCTTCTGTCCCTTGGGAAGCTCGGGGATGGCCCCGGTGGAGGACACATAGACCAGCTTCTGAAATTCGGGGTGCTTTTTTGCCGCCGCCAGGATGTTCTCCGTGCCGCCCACGTTGACGGCCATGAGCTTTTCGCTGTAATCGGGATTTACGGTGACCATACTGGCGCAGTGGATGCAGATGGTCTCATACCCTTCGGGAACGGTAAAGAATCTGTCGCAGTCTTCGGCGCTGGTAAGGTCGCCTTCGCAGATCTCCACGCCTTCGGGGATATATTTGGCAGCCGGGTCTCCCTTGAGGACAAAGGCCCTGACCTTTTCGCCCCTCTCTACAAGCAGGGAGCAGATGTTGCTTCCGAGAAATCCTGCAGCGCCTGTCAGTAAATAAATCGTATTCTGTGTATTCATTGTAACTTCCTCCATTTCAAACTCGTTTTCTTTCCGGGGCCGTTCTTATCGCGGCCGTGTCCTGTGCCGGATCTGTTTTTGTTTTCGTTGAACACAGAATAAGGGGGAAAGATAAACTTCCGGTTAACTTTCCCGTTTATCTTTCGTTTATCTTTCTCAGGTAGATTGTTAAAATAGAAAAAAAGAATGGCATCCGCCTGTTTTATAAAGGAAGGAATATCTATGCTGAAAATTCTTGTGGCTGAGGACGACCCCAGCATCAGCAGACTTCTCTGCACCATCTTAAGGATCAACGGATACGACCCTGTCCCGGCCCGGGACGGCATGGAGGCTCTGGAGATCATGGACCACCAGCATATCGATCTTATGATCTGCGACGTCATGATGCCCCGTCTGGACGGGTTTGAACTTACAAGGCAGATCAGAGAGTCCGGCAGCATGCTTCCTATTATTATGCTGACCGCCAAAGCCATGCCGGAGGACAAGCGCACCGGCTTTCTGGTGGGAACGGACGACTACATGACCAAGCCCCCGGACAGACAGGAGCTTCTCCTTCGCATCAAGGCCCTCCTCCGAAGGGCCAGGATCGTGGACGAGCACAGGATCACCCTGGGGGATCTGGTACTGGACTATGATACCCACTCTGTCCGCAGGGGCTATGATACCCAGGTCCTGCCGCCCAAGGAATTCAATCTTCTCTATAAGCTTCTGGCCTATCCCGAGCGGACCTTTACCCGTCTGGAGCTTCTGGACGAGATCTGGGGCATGGACAGTGAAAGCGACGAAAAGACCGTCAACGTCCACATCAACAGACTGCGTACCCGCTTCCAGGATGCGGAGGAATTCGAGATCCAGACTGTCCGGGGCATGGGCTACCGGGCTGTCAGAAAGGTGTGAGCATGAAAAAGATACTGGAAAGGATCCGGGATATTTTTGCCACCCTCTCTCTGACGGTCCTTCTGACCTTCAACCTCTTTTTTATCGTCTTCCTCCTGCTGGCCCTGGTGACTCTCCTGGTCTTCTTCGGGGTGGACGGAGGTTTTCTTTTCACTGACGGGCATGTAACCGTTGGCGGAGGCCTGGTCATCATCTACTCCGTCTGCATCCTGGTGGCCGTCAGCATGGTCTTTATGATCCGCATGGTCTTTATAAGGCCTATCAAGATCATCATGGCTGCCATGGACCGTCTGGCCCGGGGAGAATTCGAGACCCGCATCGATTTCAGCCGGGAAAAATATATCCCCAGAGAGATCCGGGATTTCGGAGAAAGCTTCAATAAAACGGCCATGGAACTGTCCGGCACAGAGCTCCTCAGGAAGGATTTCATAAGCAACTTCTCCCACGAATTCAAGACACCCATCGTCAGCATCAACGGCTTTGCCGACCTGCTGCTGGAAGAGGGAATCTCCGAAGAGGAACGGAAAGAATTCCTGACCGTGATCCGGGACGAGAGCAGGCGTCTTGCGGACCTCTCCTCCAGTATCCTTGCCCTGAGCCGCATTGAGTCCCAGACCATCCTTCAGGACCGGGAATCCTTCCGCCTGGACGAGCAGATCCGCCAGTGCCTTCTGGTGACAGAGCAGAAATGGAAGGAAAAGGATCTGGATTATCAGGTATATCTGGAGGAAGTCACTTATGCCGGCAATCCTTCTCTTCTTAAAGAAGTGTGGCTGAACATCCTGGACAACGGAGCCAAATTCAGTCCCGAGGGTGAAGTGATCGGCGTGACCCTCCGCAAGAAGGGCGATGTGATCACGGCCGCCTTCACGGATCACGGCCCCGGCATGGATGAAAAAACGAAGAGCCACATCTTTGAACAGTTCTATCAGGGGGATACCTCTCACAGATCCCAGGGCAACGGTCTGGGCCTTGCCATGGCCTGGAAAGTGGCCGCCCTCCACGGCGGGGAGATCCTTGTGGATACAGCGCCTGGAAGAGGAAGCTGCTTTACTGTCATTTTAAAATAATCCGAAGGCTTCCTTTCTGTGATTCTTCCGTACGAGGTCAGCCTGGTCTGCCGCAGACCCGGTCAGTATTTTACTCCCCGCTGCCGTATTCACACACTGCACAAATCCCCCTGACATACAAGTGCTTAATAAATCCATAATATTTCCATTTTAAAACCTTTTTGTTATAATATATCCATATTAAAGTAAATATCCGCATATGGATTTAAAATGGAGGACGAGAGTATGACACTGGAAGAAATGCGGAGAAGAAAAAGAGAACTGGGATACAGCAACGAAAAACTGGCAGAACTGTCAGGCATTCCCCTGGGCACCGTCCAGAAGGTTATGAGCGGCAGTACCAAAAGCCCCAGGCAGGGAACGATGGAAGCCCTGGCCAGGGCGCTGAGCAGCTGGGAAAAGACCCCTTGTCTGTATCCGGGCCCCATGGCCGATGGCTTCGCAAGAATACTGAAAGAGCCCGCGGCCGTATACGGCCCGGAAAAAAAGATATATACCATAGAAGATATTTATGCTTTGCCGGAAGGCGTCAGGGCAGAGCTGATCGACGGAGAGATCTACTACATGGCGTCGCCTACGAGAACGCATCAGAAGATCGCAGGCGCTATGCACCTGGCGGTTGCCGGGTATATCCGGTCCCACGGGGGAGAGTGTGAAGTTTACATTCCTCCGTATGGAGTATATCTGAACAGGGATGACTCGGTTTATTTAGAACCGGATCTGACAGTGATCTGTGATCCGTCGAAGTCGGAGGAAAAAGGCTGCGTAGGAGCGCCGGACTGGGTCGTAGAGGTGGTATCCCCTTCCTCAAAGCGGATGGACTATATACTCAAGCTCTTCAAATACCGCGCGGCCGGCGTCCGGGAATACTGGATCATCAATCCCGAAAAGCGGATCGTGCAGGTCTACAGCTGGAGTGATGGACACGAGTCGGCAGAAATGTATTCCTTCGAGGACGAGATTCCTTCGGGCATCTATCCGGATCTCCGGATCCGGCTGGCCGATGATGTTTAAAGCCCGCCCTGCGCCACGTTCGTAATCATCTTTTCCGGTCTCCTCAATGAAAAAACAGAGTTTACTGCCTGTGCGGTAAACTCTGTTTTTTCATGCATGTTTTTATAAAAAGACCAGCCTGTCCTGCCTGCCGGACTGCCCGGAAAGGCGCCCCTTCCTCAGTCCTCCAAAAGCCTCTTCAGGATCTGCTGCCTGTTATTTAAAAACAGAGAGGTCACCTGATAGCTTTCTGTCTCCTCATAGGAAACGGGATGGATCTGCCCGTCATCGAAGCTTAAGATCTCCGCACCGGGAAGGCCCAAAAGAATGGGGGAATGGGTGGCGATGATGAACTGTGCCCCTGCCTTCGCGCAGCGGTCGATCTCCACAAGGAGGGTCAGCTGCCTCTGGGGGGACAGGGCCGCTTCCGGCTCGTCCAGAAGGTAGAGGCCGCCGCCCCGGAAGGAGTTCTGCACAAGGGCCAGAAAGCTCTCTCCGTGGGACCTCTCATGGAAATGCTGGGGCCGTCCTCCGGGTCCCCTGCTGTACTCCTCTTCCTTTGTGGCCACGTTGTAGAAGCTCTCGGCCCGGAGAAAATATCCCCATCCGGCCTTCCGTACGCCCCGTGAAAGGCGCATGGCGCCGCACAGTTCAGAGTGAGAATCATAGGTCGAAAAACTGTAATTTCTCGTCCCGCCCTCCGGATTAAAACCACAGGCAATGGCAATGGCTTCCAGCAGGGTGGACTTGCCGCTTCCGTTTTCTCCCACAAAGAAGGTGACGGGACGCGTGAAAGGCAGGCTCTCCAGGTCCCTGAGGGCCGGGATGCTTTTCAGATAGCTTTCCCGTCCGATTTTCTCCCAGTCTATGAAAATCTCCCTGATCAGCTGCGAATCCAGCATAGGCATGTTTCTCCCGCTTCCTTTTCCGTTTTCTTCTGCGTCCCCTCCATTATATGCCTCTTCTCCGCCATCGAAAAGTCTATGAGAAAACACAGGCAGGAACAATATCGCAATTCCATGTATCCATACTTTGTATTGCATGCTCCCGATAGTATAATAGAAGACATAGGAAGCTTATTATTCTGTTTTATCAAGGAGAGGAAATCTGCTATGAGAACCTGGACCAAAGAAGAACGGTACCGTTATCTGAAGGATCCTCAGGAACTGCTGGCGCTCTATCAGGCAATTTCTGCATCCCCTTACCGCCAGACCTTCCACAACCAGGCCGTGACGGGACTGATGAACGACCCAAACGGATTTGTCTGGCACGACAACAAGTGGCATCTCTTTTATCAGTGGTGTCCCTGGGGTGCCGTCCACGGACTGAAGCACTGGTATCACATCGTGTCAAAGGATCTGGTCACCTGGAAGAACCTGGGCGTATGCCTGCTGCCGGACCAGGAAGACGGCTATGACAACAAGGGCGTCTATTCCGGATCCGCCATGCCCATCGGCGACAAGATCTATCTTTACTACACCGGCAACCACAGGGACGCCGACTGGACCCGCCATGCCTATACCTGCCTGGCCAGGCTGGGAAATGACGGCTGGCCGGAGAAATACCCTCTTCCCCTGTTCGGCTCCAATCCTGACTACACCGAACACCAGAGAGACCCCAAGATCATCAAAGTTCCCGGCCGGGATACCTACTACATGCTGATTGGCGCCCAGACAAAAGACAAACGGGGATGCGTCCTGGTCTACACTTCCGAAGAGCTCCAGCATGGCTGGACCTTTGCGGGAGAGCTGAAGGTCCCAGGCTTCGAAAACTTCGGCGATATGTGGGAATGCCCTTCCATCGAGCAGATCGGCGGCAGGGAAGTCCTGCTCCTCTGCCCCCAGCACATGACCCTGCCCGGCAGGGGCGGCAGTCAGAACCACAACGGCTATATCCTGGGCTCCATGGACTGGGACAGCCTGACCTTCACCCCCGACGGCCAGTTCCATGTCCTGGACTTCGGCTTCGATTCCTATGCAGCCGCCTGCGCCAACAATCTCCAGGACAGCGACAAGGCCGTCCTCATCGCCTGGATGGGCCTGCCGGACGTCTCCTATCCCACCGACGAGGAAGACTGGGCCGGCTGCCTGACCCTTCCCAGAGAACTGACCATCCGGGGCCGCCGTCTGATCCAGCAGCCTCTGCCGGAGCTGCGAAAGCTGCGGGACGAGCGCATCCATCCGGAAGAGAACGGAAACGGCGTCTTTGCCCTGCCCAGGGCAGCGGAGCTTCAGCTGGACTGCCGCAAAGGGGATGTCGAAGTCGGTCTTTTCACGGACGAAGCAGGAAAAGGCGGCATCAGGGTGACCTATAATGACGCTGCAAAGGAGATCACCGTTGACCGCAGCGGCATGCAGACCCGTTTCAATCTGGAAGAAGGCGAAAGCAGGACCAGACCACTGGAAAACGGTCTCTTCCATCTGCGCATCTTTGTGGATTCCAGTTCGGTGGAGATCTTCGTAAACGATGGTGATGCCGTCTTTACTTCCAGGGTATTCCCCTGCGAAAACGAGCACTTCTTCCGTGTACAGGGCGATACCTTTATCCGCCTCTGGACCCTGAAGCGGGCTGTAAAGGATCAGTTCCTGATCTGACAGATCCATGTTTTTCCATGAATGGAGGTGTTTTAGATGATAAAGCTCTTTGCCGCAGCCAATCACTATATCGAGACCAGTGACTGGAAGATCATAGCCGTCCTGAAATTCTGCCTGATCTCCCTGGGCATTCTCCTGGGCATGCAGGTAAAAGAAGAGGCCAGAAAACCGGTCCGGATCGGGGCTGCCAGTGTCTTCTTCCTGACCTATATTCCCCTTATGGCCAAGTTTTACCGGTCCTTCAAGGAAGTTTAAAACTGCAACTCATTATAATAATCAATTCTATTTTGTTAGTATTGACTAATGTTATCTTCAGATTAGATAATTGGATTGTTCAGAAATGTTGCATTTCAAAAACCAATTGAAATGATTCATGAAAGGAGTCAACAGTATGAAATACAAATGTACAGTATGCGGACACATCTATGATGAAGAAAAGACCGGCGTAAAGTTTGCTGACCTTCCCGATGACTGGAAGTGCCCTCTCTGCAAACAGCCCAAGTCCAAATTTGAGCCCGTCAATGAGACAGCAGAGCTTTCCTGGGCTTCCGAGCACAAGGTAGGCATCGCTTCCGATCTCGATGAAGAAATGAAAGAATTCCTCCGTGCTGAATTCGCAGGCGAGTGCTCTGAAGTCGGTATGTATCTGGCTATGTCCAGAGCTGCGATCCGTCAGGGCTATCCCGAAGTCGGCGCTTTCTACCGTCAGGCTGCTTTCGAAGAAGCAGATCACGCTTCCCGTTATGCAGAAATGCTGGGCGAAGTAGTCTCCGCTTCCACCAAGGAAAACCTGCAGGCACGCGTTGCCGCTGAGAACGGCGCATGCGCAGGCAAGACCGCATTTGCAAAGAAGTGCAAAGAGATGGGCCTGGACGCACTGCATGACAGCATTCATGAAATGGCCCGCGACGAGGCTCGTCACGGCCAGGGCTTCAAGGGCCTTCTGGACCGCTATTTCAAATAAAGATTCCTTTTCCTTAGCATAAGGATTTAA
>CAMNJZ010000005.1 GCA_946541955.1 uncultured Lachnospiraceae bacterium
TATTAGATCTAAAAGAAATCTTCAGGGTTGCATTTCTGTTAAGTTGTCATATATTTGATTTTTAAGGTGCTTTCCGGAGCTGCAGGGCAGCTTCCGAAGTTCTTTAAGAGCTTTCCGCTCTCGCGAACGCATTTAATATATTACATCAAACCGTTCGCTCTGTCAACAACTTTTTTAACTTTTTTGCTCCGGCATCCTGCCGGGCAATCAGTTTTTCGGTTGTTGTCCGCCTCATTTGACGGCGAAACTTATATTATCACCCTGCCGAACCTAATGCAAGCACTTTTTTCGGCATTTTTATCATAATTTTACGTATATCCATATGCGATATATGGATAATACAACATCTTGTGCCCGCCCGCCGCACTTTTACAAGTTATCCGAAAAAGCGGCCGCATCCGGGCCTTACTGGGGGATGCCGGCCGCCAGTATACGGAGCAGTCCTGCCGCAGCAGGAAGCCCCTTTGTGATCAGCTCCAGATGGATGCCGAAAAAGAAAGGGAGCAGGGTTTCCGCTATATACAGAATCAGAAGGCTTTCCACCAGTCCGGCCGCCAGTCCCAGGATGCTGTCCAGGAGATGGATCACCGGCAGTTTGGAAATGAGACCGGCCGAAATCAGAAAGAGACGCAGAATACTGTAAACAAAGGCGACCACTGCGACCAGGGCAATGCCGGAGGCAGTCCCTGCAATACTCCCTGCATGAAAGCCCGTATAGACCCGAAGGATCCCGGCCAGGGAAAGGGCAGCCGCCAGCATGGCGAGCAGGGAGCCGAGCTCCTTTACGAAGCCCTGCTTCTGCCCCTTCTTTGCATACAGTACGATAAACAGCAGCTCTCCTATGGAAGCAAGGAGACCGATCAGGTCGGGATTCATAGACATGGATTCCTCCGCTTTATTTCAGCCGCAGGGTCTCGATCTCGCTTTCCGTGACGATCGTCATCCGTCTGGCCTGGGCGGAGGGTATGACAGCGCGGACCGTTGTTCCTATACTGCCGTTAAAGATCTCCCTGCCCCGGATCGTATAGATCTGCAGCTCCTGGTCATTATTGAGATAAATACAGCCTCCGACGATCTGCAGGGTGGTAAAGTCCATGGTAAAACCGACACTGCTCTTCTTGTCGCCGTTCCTGTCATACAGGTCCAGCCTGTACTGATGGTCCCCGCTGGTATCCGTGAACAGAAGTCCCATGTACTGACTGTTGTAATAGATGCCCCGGATTTCTTCGGAGATCATATTGCTGACCGTATTCTTCAGTTCCTTTCCTATATTGTAATAGGCAAGTCTGGAGTCTGATACCGCGACAAAGGTATCGTCGTCCATGAAATGGGTAAAGGGAAATACCTCCCCGCTGAATTCCGATTCGCCAAGAAGGTTGTTCTCCTTGTCGGCCCCCTCTTCCCCGAAGCTGTGGAAGGCCATGTCCGTCTTGATGACGCCGTCCACGATCTCCAGGGAGGAGATGGTCAGACGCTCCCCGCCAGGGGAAATAGCCATGGCTATGGGATAGCCGTGAATGGACATATGACGGACCAGATAGGCGATCTCCCGTCCCGTAGAAGAAAAGAGTCTGATCCAGGTGGCGTTGGTCTCATTCATGATGACTGCGACCTCGCCGCATTCCGACAGGCAGAAGGAATGGATCGGCCGTTCGGTGGATATGGTGCCCCGCAGTCCCTCCTTGTCAAAGACCAGGACGGTATAGCCTTCTATGTCCGCTATGGCCAGGACCTCGCCTTCCACGGCGGCCCTGGGCTGCTGCATATCATAGGTCTCGATCCACTGCTGCTCACCCCGGGTATTCCAGCAGCCCGCCGAGGACCTGGAATACTGCACGATGTAGCCGTTCATATTGATGATCTCCGCCCCTTCCTCGGACAGAAATCTCGCGCCCGGGGACAGAGATACGCCGGAATAATGTCTGAAATTCTGGTAAAGGACAAAGCCCACCAGAAGAAGCAGGGCCGCGGCGGCCCCGAACATGATCCGGTTTCCTTTTTTCTTCCTGTAGGCCCGGAGTCTTTCCCTGACTTCATCTACAGCCCCGTTCCCGTTTTCCTCGTTCCCTGCCGCTTCCTCTTCATCCGGATCGTCCAGGGGCAGAGCCGGATCCACAAGCTCCACAGGGTCCACGCCTTCTGCAGGCGCTGCAGGCTCCACGGGTTCCACAGGGTCCATGGGTTCCACAGATTCCACACCTTCCACAGGTTCCCTGGATTCCACAGATTCCATCGCTTCCTTGGGTTCCTTTGATTCCATAGATGGTCCACTCCCGAAAAAAAACTACATAAATACTAACATACGGGGCACAAAAGGCCCCGTCGTCAGCTGTTAACTATTCACTATATTTCGGTCCGGCCCTCCAGTGCGCGCAGAAGGGTCATTTCATCGATAAATTCCAGATCTCCTCCCACCGGCACACCGCTGGCGATCCGGGTCGTTTTTACGCCCGCAGGCCGGATCAGCTTGCTAATATACATGGCCGTGGTCTCGCCCTCCAGGTTGGAATTGGTCGCAATGATCACTTCCTTTACCTGATCGTCCCGGAGCCTTTCGATCAGCTCCTTGAGTTTGATGTCGCCGGGCCCGATTCCCAGCATGGGGGAGATGGCACCGTGCAGCACATGATAGAGACCGTTGTATTTGCCGGTTCTCTCATAGGCCGCCAGGTCTCTGGGGTTTTCGACCACCATGATCGTGCTCCTGTCCCTGGAGGGATTGGAGCAGATCGGACAAAGCTCGCTGTCTGTCAGATTCTGGCACTGGCTGCAGTAACAGACGTGTTCCTTGGCTGACAGGATGGTATCGGAAAGCTTTCTGACTCTGGCAGGGGACATACCGATGATATAAAAGGCCAGCCTCTGGGCAGACTTGTTTCCGATCCCGGGCAGGGCAGCCAGTTCATCGATCAGTTTGTTGATATATCCGCTGTATAGGTCCAATTTTCACCTCAGAGATCACATGCCAAAGCCTGACCCGCCCATCATCTGAGAGGTCTTGTCGCTGATCTGCTTTAAAACGTCATTAAAGGCCACGACCAGCATGTCCTGGAGCATTTCCACATCCTCGGGATCCACTGCGTCGGGGCTGATCTTCAGGGACCTGACTTCGTGAGCGCCCGTCATGACGACCTCCACGGCGCCGCCGCCGGCTGTTGCCGTAAATTCGGTCTCATCCAGGAGCTTCTTGTTCTCCTCCATCTGGCGCTGCATACGCTGCGCCTGTTTCATCAGGTTGTTCATATTTCCGGGCATGCCCATGCCGCCGAATCCGCCTCTTTTAGCCATTTACATATCCTCCGTTTCCAACTCTTCGTTCCAGTCAAACAGTTCACTCAGGTAAATTTCATTTTCCTTGTTTTGCGCATCCTTGTCAAGGGCAACAAAGTCGACCTCGATCTTCCTGCCCACGGCCTGGCTGAAGTAATCCGCCAGTTTTTCCCTATCCTCTGCCCGGACCGGGGAGACGCAGAAATCATAGGATACTTTGTTCCGGAAACCGATCCGCAAAAGCCCCTCCCGGTCCGCCGTCAGGGGTTCTCCGCTGGCTTTGACATACCGCTTCAGACTGGCCAGATCATCCGGGATCTGATCGCAGAGTCTTTTCCAGTTTCTGGAGATCTCCTTAAGCTCCTCCGGCGCCGCCGCCTGCAGGGCCTGTCTCTTTTCCCTGGTCAGGGCAGAGACCGCCGTCTTTTTTTCTTCCTTTGCCGTCTGAGGGCCCGGCCCTTCCTCCGGCAGCGCCGGCCTGGACAGGACCAGGTCAGCCATATAGCTTTCATTTTCGATCAGGCGGGCTTCCAGCTTCTGGATCCTTGCCTGGAGATTTTCCAGCGGATCCCCCTTTTTGTCCGCGTTCCCTCCGTCCATGGCGGCACGGCAGGCTCTGATCAGAGCCATTTCCGTCAGGATCCTGCGGTTTGCAGAAAAGCGGATCTCACTGGTCAGCGCAGAGAAGATGGTGATATAGCGCATGATCTCCGCCATGTCCGCGCTCTGCTTGTCCCGAAGCATCCGCTTGAGGTTCTCGGCGGAAACGTCCAGGGATTTCCCGACCTGTTCATCGGCCTTGAGCAGCATGAGGTTCCGCAGATACCAGGTAAAATCCGTTATGAACTGGACCAGCTCCCGGCCCTGCAGAAGAATGTCGTCCAGGATCTTCAGAGCGTCCGGGACTCTGCCGGCGTGCAGACAGCGGAACATATCGGAAAAGACTTCGGTGTCCACGGCTCCCAGGATCTCCAGGGTCCGCTCATAGGTCAGAAGGGTATTTCCATAATTAAAGGCGTTGCACTGGTCCAGCAGGCTCAGGCCGTCTCGAAGCGATCCGTCCGCCGCGCTGGCCATATAGTGGAAGGCCCGGTCCTCGATCTGCAGATGCTCGCTCTCTGCCACCTCTCTGAGCCTCTCCTCTATGACCAGAAGGGGAAGGCGGCCGAAATCAAATCGCTGGCAGCGGGAGAGAATGGTGACCAGGAGCTTGTTGGGCTCGGTGGTGGCCAGAATGAAGATCGCATAGGAGGGCGGCTCTTCCAGGGTCTTGAGCAGGGCGTTGGAAGCGGCGTTGGTAAGCATATGCGCCTCGTCCAGAATATAGATCCTGTACTTGCCCTGGTCAGGAGAATAGGCCACCTGGTCGATGATCCGGCGGATGTCCTCCACCGAGTTGTTGGAGGCTGCGTCCAGCTCGGTCACATTCAGGGCCGCGTTCCTCTCGATGGCTCTGCAGGAAGCGCATCTGCCGCAGGGACTCCCGTCCTGGGGGTCCTCACAGTTGACGGCCTTGGCAAAGATCTTGGCAATGGTGGTCTTGCCCGTTCCTCTGGTGCCGCAGAAGAGGTAGCTGTGGGAGATCCGCTTTGTCATGATCTGGTTCCGCAGGGTGCGTACAATGGCGTCTCTTCCCTTTACGTCCTCAAACGTCATGGGCCTGTATTTACGATACAATGCAAGATAGTGTTCTTCTGCCATATTCCTCTCCATGGTTCATAATCGGCCCCGGGGGGCTTTTCTCAGTATAACAGGAGTCGGCCGATTTTTACAGGTCTTCCCTGCCCAATGCAAAACGGGCGCACCGCTTTCGCAGTGCACCCGCAGTTTTGCATTTATATTAGGATAATTTCCCGGGAGTATTCCCGGATCAGTCGCCGAAGCTGATGCCCAGAAGCTTGGCTTCCTTAATAATGGTCGCGTTGGGATCCACCGTCTTGAGCTTGCCTGCCACTTCCTTCAGCGGGACCTTGACCATTTCTCTGTCCTTGTAGCCGATCATGTAGCCGAATTCCTTGCGGAGGATCAGCTTGCCTGCTTCTGCACCGACACGGCTGGCAAATACACGGTCATAGGGGTTGGGGCCACCGCCTCTCTGGGTATGGCCGGGAACGGTGACACGGACTTCGCGGCCGGTCATCTTCTGGATCTGGTCGGCGATCTCATAGGAAACGGAAGGATAAGGATAGTTCTCCAGTTTCTTCCTGTATTCCTTCTTGGAGAGCTTGGCGTCTTCCTTGGAAATGGCGCCCTCCGCCACGGCAATAATGGTGAAACGGCTGCCGCCCTTGTTTCTGCCCTCGATGGCCTCGACCACCTTGTTGATGTCATAGGGGATCTCCGGGATCAGGATCACATCCGCGCCGCCTGCGATGCCTGCGTTCAGGGGAAGCCAGCCTACCTTATGGCCCATGATCTCCACGATGAAAACGCGGCCGTGGGAGCTTGCCGTTGTATGGATCTGATCGATGGCTGTGGTCGCAATATCGACTGCGGACTGGAAGCCGAAGGTCATTTCCGTGCCCCAGAGGTCATTGTCAATGGTCTTGGGCAGTGTGATGACGTTCAGACCCTCTTCGCTGAGAAGGTTTGCCGTCTTGGTGGATCCGTTGCCGCCGCCCATGACCAGGCAGTCCAGCTGCAGCTTATAGTAGGTCTGCTTCATGGCTTCGACCTTGTCGATCCCGTCCTCATCCGGGACCCGGATCGTCTTAAAGGGACACCGGCTCGTTCCCAGGATCGTACCGCCCCGGGTCAGGATGCCCTTGAAGTCAGCACCTGTCAGAATACGGAATTTTCCGTAGATCAGGCCCTTGTATCCATCCTCGAAGCCGTAGAATTCCACAGGCTCCTTGCAGTTGTTGACAACGCACTTATAAACGCCGCGCAGAGCCGCATTCAGGGCCTGGCAGTCGCCGCCGCTTGTAAGCATACCGATTCTTAACATAGCCGTTCCTCCTGTATAAAAATAATGTACAGACTGGTCTGCAATTCCATCACAAAAATATTATATACCAGATTCCGGCCGGTTGTTTCCCAAATATCCGAAAAAGTCCATAAAGTTCAGACCTCCTGACTGTGCGTTTTTTCACCGGTGGTCTGCAGGATGCTTTGGCATTCTGCCCTTTTCTTCCTTCAAAACTTCTCCTTGCCAAGGCCAAGTCCTCTGACATATAATAGGGAAGTCGACTGGAGACGTATCGAAGCGGTCATAACGAGCTCGACTCGAAATCGAGTTGTCGGTTCATCCCGGCACGTGGGTTCGAATCCCACCGTCTCCGCTGGCTTTCTGCCGCTGCATTCTGCAGCGGCTTTTTTGGTGATAATGACATGTTTTGAGAAAATCTTAACCATCGACGGCCGCGCCAGAAGAAGTGAGTTCTGGTATTTCTCCGTCTGCGTCTTCCTGATCAGCGTCGTGGTCAACATGGTCTTCGGCAACACAAGCGTAATCGTAAGAATCATTTCCCTCATTCTGAACATCGCCACCGTAACAGTGGGCATCCGCAGGCTGCACGACATCGGCAAATCCGGCTACTGGTACCTGATCGGTTTTGTCCCCGTTATCGGCTGGATCCTCCTGATCTACTGGTACTGCCAGGATTCCCAGCCCGGCACAAATATGTACGGCGAGAACCCCAAGGGCATCAACTGATTTACCCTCCAAAAACAGCCCTTCGGACATGATAGTAAAGAAAAAAGGATTCGGGATCAATTTCCCGAATCCTTTTTTATTCTCCTGCTTTCCCAAAGCGGTAGCCCTTGCCCCGGATATTGAAAATATATCTGGGATTTTTAGGGTCCTCTTCAATTTTTTCCCGCAGATGGGAAATGTGTACCATCAGTGCGTTGGCGTCTGAATAGAGATTTGAGTCGAAGATCATCCTGCAGAGCTCTTCCTTGGTGAAGATCCTGCCCGGCTCGTTCATCATATTCAGCATGAGTCTGTATTCCTTGGGCGTGAGCGGAATGGAGCTGTCGTTTTTATACAGTCTGAGCCTGGACATATTCAGCTCCAGCTCGTCATAGCGAAGGGTCGATTTTTCCTCCGTCTGCTCTTCTTCCGTCGGTTCTGTATCCATCTCGTAGCATCTGCGAAGGAGGGCGTTGATCCTGGCCCCCAGCTCCAGCGCTTCGAAGGGACTTTCCATGCAGTCGTCCGCTCCCAGGTTCATCCCCAGGACCCGGTCTTCCACCCGGCCCTGCCTGGTCAGTGCGATCACGGGAATCCTGCTGCTGCGCCGGATCTCCTGAATCGCTGTAAATCCCTGGACGCCCCTGGAGACCGTATCGATGATCACCAGATCGGCCAGCGCTTCCTTTTCCGCCTCCAGTATTTCCACAAGGCTGCTTGCTTCTCCTACCTGGTGTCCCTCTCCCTCCAGGCATTGCTGGACAGTCCTGTTTCTGTCCGAATCATCATGCATGATGAGAATTCTGTATTGGTTCTCTCTCATATCCCAACCCCGGTTTTCCTAATACTCTGAACTATGATGCAATCGTCGAAAAACTTGTTTTGCACTGTCTCGTGAATCAGAAAAGCGAATATTACTTCAGACCGGCTTTCTGTTTTCAAAAGTGTTCATAAAGGGACCATTTTACATAATTGACTGAATATTTGGATTCGAGCATACTATCATCGGTTCGGATACACTTTGGTTACACGTATTTGCCGTGCGCTTTGTGCTATACTGATGGAAAAGGAGAGTCGTTATGCTGTTGGATATTGTCGCAGCTGCAGAGGTCTGGATCAGTCTGTTCTGTCTGTCTTCCGCTGTGTATCTGTTTACCACATTTCAAAAAAAAATCGATACGCCGGAAGGCCGCAGCTTTCGCTATCAGGCCGGCCTCCTGTTCATCTGCTTTATTCTGATGATCAGTGACTGTGTGGCCTGGTATTTCAACGGGTCGCGGATGCCCTTTGCAAGGCAGATCCTCCTCTGGGCCAACACCCTGCTCTACTGTCTGGATTATCTCATGGGGCTCCTTTATACCTGCTACCTGGCCTCCCTCCTGAAGGATTCCAGAGCCGTCCGTCTCTACCGCTTCCTCTCCTGTCTTCTGTGCGGCACTGCCATCCTCTACGCCCTTTCGAATCTGCATTTTCATCACCTGTTTTTTATTGACCGGGCGGCCTATTATCACAGGGGCGCTTTCTTTCGGACCCACCTCTGGTTTTCCTTTCCGGTCCTGGTCCTGGCGGCCCTTATTCTCATTTTTCACAGAAAGGAATTCCGAAAGGGCCAGTATCTCTTCCTGCATCTCTATTATCTCATTCCCGCCTTCGCGGTACTGCTGTCCACCTTCTGGTATGCAGGGATCTCCCTTCCCAATATCGGCTTCAGCCTGTCCGCTTTTCTGATGTTCTTCACCCTGGCCCAGGCCAGACGCAAGGCCTTCCTGGCGCGCCAGGCCCATGTGGTGGAGCAGGAGGAGGCCTATGCCGAAATGCGAAGACAAATGCATGACCTCCAGTTCCGGCTGGCCATGTCCCAGGTCCATCCGCATTTTCTCTATAACTGCCTCAATACCATTTACTATCTCTGCGGCAAGTACCCCAGGACAGCCCAGCAGGCCATCCGTGACTTCTCAGACTATCTGGACTACAACACCAAGTCCCTGACTGCCCAGACCCCGATCCCCTTCATCGATGAATTCCGTCATATCAAAAGCTATCTGTCCCTGGAGAATCTCCGCTTCGACGGAGAGCTGGAGATCGAGTACCATATCCAGACCACCGGCTTCTACATTCCCTCCCTGTCCGTACAGCCCCTGGTGGAAAACGCCTGCGAGCACGGACTCTGGAAAAAAGGGGGCGGAAGGCTGATCCTGACGACCCGGTTAGACAGGGACCACATCTACATTCTGGTGGAGGACAACGGTGACGGCTTCAATCCCATCGCAGTGACGGGGAAAAACGGCCGGTCGCATATCGGAATCGAAAATGTCAGGCGGCGGATCGAGACCATTTCCGGGGGCTCGCTCCACCTCCTTTCGGTAGAGGGCCGCGGGACCTCTGTTAAAATCATTCTTCCCAGATCAGACGCTGTTCTTTACGGAGAAACGGTCAAAGAGGGAGGTATCCTATGAATCCATCTCATCTGCTGACAGGCCTCCTGCTCTGGGGCTCTGTTTTTACCATGGGCAGCGCCCTTTACACCTTCTGGAAGATCCATTTCCAAAACAACAGGAGGGCCTTCTTTCTGGGCCTGCTGCAGGCAAATGTCTCACTGGTCCTTCTGTGCTCCGCAGCAGGGAATCTCTGCCTTGCCTCCTCCGCCCCCGACGGATCTTTGTATCTGGCGCTGCGTCTTTTCCTGGTCTATCTGCGGTCTCAGATGGCCGTTCTGGCAGCCTGCTATATCAGAGCCCTTCTGCCGGGACAGGACCTGAGCCGGCTCTATCTGACCGGCTCTGCCATCGGGAGCATCACCGCCGCGCTCATACAGGGTGCCCTGATCTGGCGGGACGCCCTCCAGGGGGCCGCCCCCGCCTTCCTGGAAGGGAATTATCATTTTGCTGTCAGTGCCAGGATGATCTTTCTGGTATGCTCCCTTCTGGTCCTGCTTGTCAGCGAAAAGGAGCTTGTTCCCGCCTACTACAGGGCTGTCATGATTTTCCTGCTCCCGCCTCTGCTCACGTCCCTTTTGTGTTTTTCCATTCAGGGCTACCTGGCGGCCATAGATCTGTCCTGCAGCATTTCATCCGTCGCCATGTATGTGATCCTGCTGCGCCACACCCAGCGTCTGACCATGGAGCAGGAGGAAAAAATCCTGGCGGAAAGGACCCGTCTGGCCAGGCAGAAGGAAGAAATGAACCTGCTGGAAAACCAGCTGATCCTGTCCCAGCTCCAGCCCGAATTTCTCAAGGAAAGCCTGGCGACCATCTCCAGGCTCTGCGATACAGATACCGAAGCCGCCCGCCGGGGCGTCAGCTGGTTCTCGGATTATCTGCGGGAAAATATGGACTCTCTGAAAAAGACGGAGCCGGTCCCCTTCCAGACCCACCTGGCCCATATCCAGAACTTCCTGGATCTGGAAAGGCTGAACTTCGGAGACCGGCTTCAGTCCTGCTTTGATTTTGAAACGGTCGATTTCTCCATTCCTTCTCTCTGCATCCAGCCTCTTCTGGAGAATGCGATCCGCTACGGGATCACGCCTGCCGGCAGCGGCTGCGTGACCCTGCGGACCCGGCGGGAAGAAGGCCAGGTCCTCATAGAAATAGAGGACGACGGCGCAGGCTTCTCCTACCGGGAGGACCTGGACCAGGCGGGGGCCTACCCCGGGATCCGGGCCATCCGAAGCCGCATCCTCAGCCTCAGCGGCGGCAGCCTCGAGATTGCTTCCACCCCCGGAAAGGGGACGCTGGCCAGGATCCGGATCCCGGATTCCCGGGAAAAGACCGGTTAAAAAGAAGCAGCTATGACTGCCTCTGCCTTTGCAAAGTCATTCATAGCTGCTGATCAGCGCATCGATCTTTTCAATATATTCCTGGTAATCGCCCGCCTGGGCCGCAAACCTTTCCATGCGTTTTTTCTGGAAAGCCGCTTTCTCAGCGCTGCCGGCCTTTTCATAAGCGTGGCAGAGCAGGGCTGCGTCATAGTACATGCCTATTGCCCGGCACTGGGGGATGTCCCCCTCATAGACTCTGTGGGCGCCCGAATCATCCAGGGTCATGTCCAGAAGATCCTGATATTTCTCATTGCGCAGGTTCCTGAGATAATCAGCCTCTTCATAATAGCTGTAGCGGTCCTCCGTGATTCTTTCCCGGATCCGGCCGATCCCCAGGCCCGCTGTCACCAGAAAGAAGAGGATCAGGACAATGGAAAGGAGCCGAAAGAGTCCTTTTCCCAGGAACCCGCCCCTATTTTGCTTCTCTTTCTTATTCATCCTTCACTACCAGCCTTTCTTCCAGGGTCTTCTGGATCCTGCTTTCCGACATGTCCACAAGCTCCCGGACCTCCGTCTTGGTCAGGCCCGCATAGACCTCCAGCAGCAGGGCCATTCTGGACCGCATATCTTCAATATAGACCATCTTGTCGGCCGCCAGGTAGATCTCCTTCTTATAGGAATACTCCTCCTCCAGATTCCAGAGCTTTGTGATATTGGAGGCCATGGTGGCGCAGGTCTGATGGATGGAGTTTTCCTGGAAGCGGTAGCTGCCTCCCTGGACTCTGCTTCCCAGATCCTCCGTCAGCCATTTGTAGCAGGAAGCCGCCCGGAGGACGGCGCTGTAGGCATCCACCTCATCCACTTCATAGAGGGCGTATAAATGATTGCCGGTATAATAGGCGGAAAGACCGCTGTAGTCTCCGTCCTGCAGATAGGCCTCCATGTTGGCCAGATGGAGATCTGCCTCCTTAATGATTCTCTTTTCCCGGATATCGTATGCGATTTCAGAGGACATGGCCGCAAAGCCCAGCCCTGCCATATCCAGAAGGAGCAGGACCAGGAGCAGGATCACGGAGATATGCCTGCCTGTCGTCTTCCGGCTGGCCGTTACGACTTCGTCTCTGGTCTGGGCAAATTCCTGCTCAAAGCGCTGCATCTCCTCCTGATGCTGCCTGGCAAAAGGATTGGGCGTTCCGCAGTAGGGACATTTGAGATCCTCCAGCCCCATATTTCCGCCGCAGCTTTCACATTTCATCGCTTATCCTCCAAATACTGCCTGCAAAGCTTCCTGCACTCGGTCCAGCTGAAATAGTCATACTCATCCAGAGACTTCTGGTACAGGTCCGTCGCTTCATTTTCTGACATGCCGATGGTATCTGTCAAGAAGGCCATGGCCATTTTGGCCAGTTCCCGGAGTTTGTCCCGGTCTGCCGCCGGCGTGCCCTGGGCTGGATTCCGGTCCTGGTCCATGATCCGGAAGGCGTCCAGCATGGCTTCCTCCGCCCTGTCTTCGTCCCAGTCCCCGGCCAGAAGCGTCTGGGCCGGCAAAACGCCGTCCCTGTAGGTCCAGTAGGCCTGCACATATTCATAGTGCTTCCAGTCATAGATCGCTTCGTACCCTGTCTCCTCGGCTTCCAGGAGTCCGATCATATAATCCAGAAGGGCGTCGGGATCTCCCGCCTCATAGAGCCGGTCCAGCTCTCCGAAATGCTTCTGCTGATATTCCATCATGGCCTTCTCATCCCCGGAGGACCTCTGGAAAGAATGCTCCATTCTATAGATCCCAAAAGCCAAAACGCCCAGGACCAGGGCCACCGCCAGAGCTGTCACCAGAAGGCCCCGGCCCTGGCTGCGGATCTCCCGCCGCAGGGACCGTTTCCCATGGTAGCGGAGATCCGACAGGTCCTCCTGCAGGTCCTCCAGCTGGTCCATATAGGCCTCCTCTGCCCCCAGGGGATTCAAATGTCCGCAGTAGGGACAGGCCTTTTCATGGGCGTCAAATTCCGCTCCGCAGTTTTCACAGATCATGCTTTCTCCCTCCCGGGCCTTACCTCACGCTGACCTTCCAGTTTTCTTCCTCCGGCTCTATATAGGCGGCATAGAAATCTTCCGTCGAGGCAAAGCCTGTGACCGCATGCATGCGGTCGATTCTTACATAGTCTCCCGAATCTATGAGTCCGAACAGGCCATGCAGGCTCTGGGGAATCTCATAGCTGTCCTGATCCAGGTTCCAGCTTCCGTCCGGATACAGGACCAGGTCTTTGTAGCTTACAAAATAATAGTAGTCAAATTCCGTCTCTCTGTTGCCATAGGAAATGCGGAAAAGGAAAAAAATGGTATTGGACGTCTCTCCGCCCTCCTCCCGGCCGGAAAGCAGGTAAACGCTGGCCGGCTGAATCTCCCGGAGGGTCTCGTCCTGGGCGTAGCCGTTCTCCACTTCTTCCCTGGCCGTTTCCATGGCTTCCTCCTGCAGCGCCAGGAGGGTTTCCTCTCCGATCTCATCCACGGCCATCGCATAGGCCGGGATGCCTTCCACCTGATAGGTCATGCCGGTCCGGGTCAGGATCAGACCATAGGCTGCCGCCAGGTCTTTTTCGTCCATGTCCTCCTTCAGGACCGTTTCGATCTGAATCTTGTCCCCATTGGAAAGGCCACTGTCCATGGAAGCCCTGTAGGTCCAGGGAAGATCGCTCTCGTATTCCATATGGAGCACGCCTTCCGGCGCAGTCCCGCTTACAGACAGGATCAGCTCCTCGAAAGGATCCCTTTCCTCCACTTCGGCCAGGCCGCTGATCTGATATACCACCGGCTCCGCCTCGCAGACCAGGCCGTAGCCCTCCGGATCTCCCGGCTCATAGGCCGCCGTCAGGGTGACCTCGTCTCCGTTGGAGAGGCCTTCCGTCCGGTCCAGGCTGTAATGGACCGCATCCATGATATCCTGATAATGGGCAGAGGCCTGGAAGGCTTCCAGACCGGTCTGTCCCTCCGCCGCCTCGATGCTGCCGCGGGCAAGGAGGAAATCGGCGATGTCCGATTCCAGCTTCGCTTCATCCAGCTCCATCTCCACACGGCCATAGCCATCATAGCCTATGGACATAAGCCTGACATAGGCGTTGAGCTGCAGGGCATCCGCCGGCTGCGTATGCAAAAAGGCCCATACGCCGGCGCCGGCGCCCAAAAGGAGGGCAAGGAGGATCCCCAGAAGAAGGGGGCCCCGGGACCGGGGCCCCCTCTCTTCCGGCTCCTTTTCTGTATCTGCGTTCATATAGGAAACGGTCTCCTCCGGTCCCGGCTCCTCTGCGCGGGTCTCTTCCTGAAGGGAATCGTCTTCATAAATATATCCATGTTCCGTATAAACAGGTTCTCTCTTATGTCCGTCCATAAAGATCCACCCTTCCTGCAGGTGCTCAAGCCAAATGCCTGCACTATTGTTCCGAATTTATCTTATCCGCAAAAAATCCAGAATGGATACAACTCTTATTGTTAATTTCAATAAACATGGTAAACTATAGAAGTAACTTTTGCGTCCTGCGCAGGAAAGAGAGGAAGATAATCTATGAAAAAGACAATCGTAAGACAGTTCGCCATGCTGATGGCCGCCGTATGTCTTCTGCTGGCTGTATGGGCCGCTCCCGGAAGCGCTGAAGGCGTCCAGGCTGCCACCTCCAAGACCGTTTACTGGAATCCCAACAGCTCCTTCACAGCTACCTGGAAGCCGGGCGATTCCGTAAACGAGTATTACAGTGTGATCTCCATTATGGGCTGCACCAGCAAGGACCAGATCAAGGACCTTAAGAGTTCTGACAAGAAGATCGCCACTGTCACGGCCCACGACGGCTTCATTATGGTCAAGTACGGCGACAAATCCGGTACCGTTACCATCTCCTGCCGCTGCAGAAAGGTCGAGCTGAGCCACAAATTCAAGGTTCGCAAATATAAGAATCCTTTCATCCGCTTCAAGCTGGCCGGCAAGGGCATGAAGAACAAGTTCGAGAAGAATTCTCAGTATACCGTAACCAGGAAATACTATGAGAACATCCTGAACCTCAAGGTCGCCAAGGGCTGGAAGATCCTCAACGTCGTCGTGGAAAACGGCAACGCCAAGAAGAAGGACTACAAGGTCAATTCCAGGACCTTCCGCAAGAAGGTAAATATGACTTCCAAGAAGGGAGCCACCATTACCATCACCGTGCAGAATGCCGACAAGGGCATCACGGAAACCATCAAGCTTGTCAAAAAGGCTTCCTGAGCCAGAACAGGAAAGGGTGCTGAAGGCACCCTTTAGGAAAAGGATTCCCGCCGCCGGCGGGAATCCTTTTTCAGTTTCCATCTTACTTATCTGTTCTTGTACATCTTGTCGTAATAATCCTGGTATTCACCGGAGATAATGGTCTCCCACCACTCTCTGTTGTTCAGATACCAGTCAATGGTCTTCTTGATGCCGTCCTCGAACTTGGTTTCAGGAAGCCAGCCCAGTTCCCTGTGGATCTTGGAAGGGTCGATGGCGTAGCGCATATCGTGGCCCTTGCGGTCGGTCACATAGGTGATCAGGTCTTCGCTCTTGCCCAGAGCCTTGATGATGAGCTTGACAATGTCGATGTTGCGCATCTCATTGTGGCCGCCTACATTGTAGACTTCTCCGACTCTTCCCTTGTGGATGATCAGGTCGATGGCCCTGCAGTGGTCTTCTACATAGAGCCAGTCACGGACGTTGAGGCCCTCGCCGTATACAGGAAGGGGCTTGTCGTTCAGGCAGTTGGCGATCATCAGAGGGATCAGCTTCTCCGGGAAATGGTAGGGACCATAGTTATTGGAGCAGCGGCTGATGGATACAGGCAGGCCGTAGGTCCTGTGATAGGCCAGAACCAGAAGGTCTGCGCCCGCCTTGGAGCTGGAGTAGGGAGAAGAGGTATGGATGGGCGTTTCCTCGGTGAAGAAGAGGTCCGGTCTGTCCAGAGGAAGATCTCCGTAGACCTCGTCCGTAGATACCTGGTGATAGCGCTGGATCCCGTACTTGCGGCAGGCGTCCATGAGGGTAGCGGTTCCGATGATGTTGGTCTGCAGGAAGATCCCGGGATCCTCGATGGATCTGTCTACATGGGATTCGGCCGCAAAGTTGACCACCATATCCGGATGCTCTTCTTCAAAGAGCTTGTCCACGGCTTCTCTGTCGCAGATGTCCGCCCTGACAAAGCGGAAGTTGGGGTTGTCCATGACAGGCTCCAGGGTGGAAAGATTGCCTGCATAGGTCAGCTTGTCCAGACAGATGATCCTGTAATCAGGATGCTCCTTGAGCATGTGGAAGATGAAGTTGCTGCCGATAAAGCCGGCGCCGCCAGTTACAATAATAGTCATTTTGACCTCCCTTTCTCCGCCAGATAGGCCCTGAGGGCATCCAGCCTCTTTTTCATTGTATCTCTTCCTGTTCCATAGACCCTCAGCATCTGCGCCGGATCCTTTTCCATGGAACCGATCTGCAGCGCCTCCGGCGGGCGAATGACGAAAATATCTCCCGCTTCCTCTTTCTTCCGGACATAGGCCGTCCGTTCGTTGTAATGGATATGCCTTTCCTCCAGGTCCCGGACAAGGTTGGGATAGCTTCTCAGCAGGATCCTGGCCGCCGGCAGGTAGGACGCCTTCTCCTTGACATAATCCATGGGCTGGGTCAGAAGCACAACGATCTTCTCATAGCCCTTGTGTTCAAAGTAGGTCAGGGGGATGGGATCGGACGCGCCGCCGTCCAGAAAGACCCGGCCGTCGATCTCTACGGGTCTGGAAAAGACCGGCATGGACGCGGAAGCCCTTACATATTCCATATCCTTGCGGGTAAACTCGGATATGCAGTGATAGAAGGGCCTGCCGGTCATGACATCCGTACAGACGCAGTAGAATTTCATGGGACTGCGGTTAAAGGTCTCTATATCAAAAGGATCCAGCTCATATGGAATAGTATAATAGCAGAACTCTGCTTCATACAGGTCTCCTGTTGTAAAGAGGGATCTCCAGCTGCCGTAACGCCAGTCCCTGCAGTAAGTGGTATTGTAACGGACCGTCCTGCCGATCTGGCGGGATTTGATGTTGCAGCCGAAGGTGGCGCCTGCCGAAACGCCGACGGCTCCGTCGAAGGCCCTGTCCAGCCCTTCTTCCATGAGCACATCCAGGACGCCTGCGGTAAAGAGCCCCCGCATGGCCCCGCCTTCCATGACCAGTCCGGTCTTTGCTTTCCTTTCTGCCATGTAATCTCCAATCTTCTACATCTGCCGAAAGCCTCCGGCCAGAGCGCCCACTTACAGGAACTGCCTGACCAGGTCCAGGATCCTGTCCAGATACTGCATGGCTGTATCCATGCCGTCTCCGAAGCAGACCCAGACAAAGAGGGCGAACAGGGCCAGGGCCGGCAGGAGGATCAGGAAGGCCCCCAGGGTGGATTCCCGCCGCGGCTTGTCTTCCCAGGGATCCAGCTCCGGTTCCGGCTCCCTGACCGGCATCTTCTCCAGAGCCTCCTCCTGTATTTTACTGCCTGTGTTGCGGTTGGCCGGTCTTTTCCCCAAAGCGGCGCCCTGCATGGACTCCGGCAGTCTTTCTCCGCAGTAGGCACAGAAAGCGCCCGGATGTCTGCCCAGCTGACTGCTGCAGTATGGACATCTCATCAGATTCCCCTCCTGTTTTGTTTACTGAAATCATCAGTCATCATCATACCATTTTCCGGGAAAACTGAAAAGACACAGGCTCATTGAACCTGTGTCTTTCGTTTCTGATCAGGTCAGGCGTCCCTGCTTGTCGAAAACATAGGTTTTCCCGTCAAGCACCTTTTTCCCTGTCAGGGCATGGCCGTTATTTCTGTTGAAATAGTATTTGCTGCCCTTTATGGTCTGCCAGCCTGTCTGCATGACGCCCTTCTTGTCAAAGTAATAGCGATAGCTGCCGATCTTGCGAAGTCCGGTCCGCATGACCCCGTTCTTGCCGAAATAGTATTTCCTGGAGGAAATGGTCTTCCAGCCGGTCTGCATGACCCCGTTGCCGCCGAAATAATAGGTCTTGCCGTCCAGCGTCTGCCAGCCGGTCAGGGTTCCGTGGTCGCTTCCGAAATAGTAGGTCTTGCCGGCCAGGGTCTTCCAGCCTTCATATTTGTACATTCTGCCGTCTGTGCGGAAACGGTAGCGGACATTGTCCACCTTCTGCCAGCCCTTCAGCATGGCTCCGTCGCTGCCAAAGCAGTAAATATCGCTTCCCACAGTCCGGATCCCGGTCTGCATGATGCCGGTGGCGGGGTCGAAATAATAGGTCTTGTCACTGATCTCGGCCATGCCCGTCACGCGCACGCCGGTCTTCTTGTCAAAGTAGTAGGTATTGCCGCCCACCGTGCGAAAGCCTGTCATTCTTTTGCCGGTCTTTTTGCTGAAGTAATAATACTTGCCGTCGATCTCCTGCATGCCCAGGACCTTTTTCCCGGTAGCGGGATCCACGTAGTAGACCTTGCCTTCGGCCTTCTGCCAGCCGTTTTTGGCTGCTTCCGTACAGCTGCTGTTGCCATCAAAGGTTCCGATATCATACCAGATATCGCAGTCCACCGCGCCGCTTATGCCGTTCACCGTTCCGGTAGACCCATGCTGCCAGAAGGTATAATCTCCGGTATAGGTGGTCTTACTGGTGTAATGGGCCAGCCAGATGATATAGTCTTTGGCGACCTCGTCGGCGTTCATCCTGGTGTAGTAGTAGTTCATGCTGGAGTAGACGCCGGCCCGGTATCCCTTATCCTCAATGGCCTCGCAGAAGGCTCTGCAGACAGAGGTCTGCCTGGCCTTGGACATATTGGCGCTGATCATCCGGCTGTAGATCGTGGAGGAAACGATCTCCACGTCCATGAAGACCGGCAGGTCGGGCTTGATCCCCGAGGATTTGATGATCTTTGCCGCAAATTCGGCCTCCTCCCTGGCTTCCGCTACGCTGATGGCCTGGGAAAAGTAGTAAACGCCGACCTTGATGCCCGCTGCATGGGCGCCCTTGATGTACTCCAGGAATTTCACATCCTGATTCTTTTCACCCTTGGCCAGGGTGGAATAGCCGCAGCGGATAATGGCAAATTTGACCCCGGCAGCCCGGACCTTGGTCCAGTTGATGTTTCCCTGGTAATAGGAAACGTCGATGCCGATGGTATGGTCTGTCTCGGAAAACCGGCTGTCATGGGACAGGCCCTTTCCGTCCACCGGGCCGTAGTAGGCGCCGGCCTCTCCGGAAGACATTTCTCCGTCTTCTTCCGCATCAGCGCCGGCCGACATGAGGCCCCCGGTATAATAGAGTGGATCCTCCGGGTCTCCCCCGGCCTTTCCGGCTGCTTCCGCCCGGATTCCGGACAGGAAGGGCCAGACCATCAGGGCCAGGACAGCGCCCGCAAACAGTATCCATTTCTTATACCCTCGAATTTTCATACACATCCCCTTTTCATGTCAAAGGCTGGTCTCCGGCCTCCTCTGCTGCAGGCGTTTCTCCGGCGGGATTTGTCTCCGCTTCCGGCTCTGCAGGCTCTGTTTCCGTATCTGCAGGCTTTGTCTCCGGAGCCGCAGGCTGTTCGCCGGCTTCCTCATACTCTGTCTGCACATCTCCTGCTTCCGTCGACGGCTGCTGTGCCTGTGTCTGGCCGCTCTGGTCTCCGGATTCAGCAGGCGCCTCCTCAGCAGCCTGGCTGCCGGAACGGCTGATCATGGTCCCGTCCTTTGCAAAGACAAAGGTCTCGCCGTCGATCGTCAAAGTTCCCTTCTGCATGACCCCGCTCTCGTCAAAATAGTAGACGCTGTCCCCGATCGTCTGCAGGCCTGTCAGGGCCGCACCGGTTTCGGGATCGAAATAATACTTATCCTTGCCGATGGTACGCCAGCCGGTCCGAAGGACGCCCTTGCTGTCAGGATAGTAGCTCTTTCCGTCCACCGTCCTGAAACCTGTCAGCATGAGGCCTGTGCTGCTGAAAAGATAGCCCTTGCCGCCTATGAACTGCACGCCCGTCATGGTCTCGCCGGTATCCGGGGCAAAGTAATAGGTCTTGCCGCTGTAGGTATGCCAGCCAAACTGCAGGGATCCCTTCTTGTTGAAGCGGTAGCGCTTTCCGTCGATGGTCTGCCAGCCCGTCTGCATGACGCCCTGCTCATCCATGTAATAGGTCTTCGTTCCGACCTTTATGAAGCCTGTGAGGGCCCTCCAGTTCTCAGGGCTGAAGTAGTAGGTCTTCTTGCCGACCTTCACAAAGCCCGAAACCGCTGCCCCCGTCTTGGGGTCAAAGTAGTAGGTATTGGAGCCGAAGGTCTTGAGGCCCGTCTGCATGACGCCGCTGCTGCCGAAGTAGTATTTCTTTCCCTCGATTTCCTGGGTTCCGGTCAGCGCGGTCTTGGTTTCAGGATCAAAATAGTAGGTCTTGCTTCCTGATTTCCTGAAGCCGCCAAGAAGCCTGTGCTTGCTGCTGACATAGTAGGTCTCTCCGTCCACGGTGCAGGCGCCGGTCACGGATTTGCCGTATTTGTCGAAGTAGTAATAGAGCCCGTCGATCTCCCGCAGCTCATTGCATACAAGGGCGCCGCCCTCTTCAAAGAGATACTGGCCCTTATTGATGGTCTTAAAGCCCGCCTGGGTCGTCAGAATGCCCTTGGAGGAGCTGTAGTAGCGCTGGCCGCCCATCGTATGGAAGCCGGTATACATGGCGCCGTTCTTATCAAAATGATAGATGCTGCTGCCGATCTTCTGGGTTCCGGTGACCGCCCTCTTTGTGGCGGCGGAAATGTAATAGGTCTTGTTCTTAACGGTCCGCCAGCCTGAAAGGGCCTTGCCCTTGGAGGAGAAATAGAAGGTTCCGTCCGAAAGGATATGGAGGCCGGTCCGCATGACCCCCTTGGTGGTGAAGCTGTAGAGTTCGTTTCCGATTTTCTGCAGGCCCGTCAGGGCTTTGAAGGTCTCGGGATCGAAATAGTAGGTGCTGCCGGAGATTTTCCGGAAGCCGGTCTGGAGTTTACTCCCTGTCATGTAATAACGGTCGCCGTCCACGGTCTTGATACCGGACCCGGTCAGGCGGACGCCCTTCTCGTTAAACAGACAGGGAACCCCGTCCACGCTGTAGATACCGTCTTTGGCCATGACGCCGCCCTCGGCAAAGTAATAGGACTTGCCGGAAATCTTTTTCCAGCCGGTCACGATGCCGCCCTCCTCAAAGAGGTAGGTCTTGTCGTCCAGGACCTGGAGCCCGTCCGTGTCGGCGCTGGCCACCTGGGCGTTCTGGTCGAAGGTATAGACCACGCCGTCGATCTCGGCGCTGGTATCCTGCAGGGCTTTGCCTGTGTCCAGGGCAAAGTAGTAGGTAGCGCCGTCCACATACTTCCAGCCGGTCTGCAGAGCGCCTTCTTCATCGAAGAAATACCTGCTGCCGGACACTGTCTGCAGGCCTGTCCGGATCTTTCCGTTGCTGCCGCAGTAGTAGGTGTCTCCGTCTGCGCTGACCCAGCCGGTCTGCATGATGCCGTCTTCATTCAGATAGTATCTGCTTCCGCCGATCCTGGTGAGGCCGGTCTGCATCCTTCCGCTGCTGCCGAAATAACGGCGGCCTTCCTCGGTGGTGATCCAGCCGGTCTTCATGGCGCCGGTCTCGTCAAAGTAATATTTGCTGCCGTTGATGATGCGGAGTCCTGTCACCATGACGCCGGTACGGCTTTCGTTGTTGCTGAAATAGCGGATCTTCCCGTCGACCACCTGCCAGTCGGTCTGCAGGGCGCCGTCCACAAAGAAATAGGTGCTGCCGTCGATGACCTGGAGTCCATCCAGCATACGGCCCGTTTCGTCAAAATAGTAGGTGTCTCCGCCGATGGTCCGCCAGCCTGTAACCATGCGGCCGTTGCTGCGGAAATAGTAGGTGCTGTCGCCGATGACCTGTCTGCCGGTCAGGCGGTCGCCCGCTTCATTAAAATAGTAGGTATAGCTGCCGATCTTCTGGAAGCCCGTCAGGTATTCCCCGTTCCTGTAATAACGGCGGGAGCCCGTCTCGGTATCGTCGTACCAGCCGCTGCGGGTCTGGGCATCGTCATAATCGCTGAAAACCACCGAAACGTTGAGGGTATTGCCGGCAAGGATCTCCGGCATGACAAAGGTCAGGGCGTCGTCCGTATCCACAAAGACCGTCTCCTGGCTGTCCGGATCCACATAGGAGACCCTGACATCGGAAAGCGTCACGCCTTCCCCCGCCGCAGCATGGATCGTGACCGGGCTGTTGATGACCGCCGTATTGGCGATCTTGGAGAGATCATTGGTAATGTAGGCTTCTCCGCTACCGTAGACCTTCACCCTGATATCCCTGGCCATGCTGATCAGGGCCGGCTCATAGTCTCTGGACTCGACGGTCCGGGTCAGCTTCTCGGTGGGACGGTAGTAGACCATGTAGTCAATGTCATCCTGCCGGTTCTTATAGCGGAGGGAATCATAGTAACGGGTCCTGACCTCGGTCCCCCGCTTGTCATAGGGAGTTCCGTCCGCATCATCGCTGGTTCCGCTGGCTGCGACGGTCCTGAAATAGGGACCGTTCTTGTCAACGCCCGTCTCGTAGACCACTTCCACATGCCTGCGGGAGGCCCCGACTTCGCTGTAGACGCCCTCGTCTTCGTCATCCACCACCTCGATCCCGTTGTCGAAGATCCAGAGAATATCGCCCACCTTCAGATCTGTGATCTGGGTGGCAGGGGTGATGGCATGCTCTTCAAAGCCCCATTTTTTCAGGAGCTGCCTGCTGTACATGGTCTCTGCGCATACATTGGTCCGGATATTGCGGATCTTGCTGATGGCCGATTCAATGCTGTCGTCCTCGTCAATGGAAATATAGTCAGGGACATTGTAGCCCGTGCAGTAAAGGGCATAGTAAATAAAGGTGGAGCAGACCACGTTGAGCTCCTGGCCGTTCCCCTCCTTATAGGAACCGTAGCCGTGTACGTTGTCGTCGGCGAAGTCCAGCATCCATGCAATATAGGGATAGTCGGAAAACTGATCCATATAGGAATCCCCGTAGTTATACTTCAGATGGACCAGATCGTATTCGATCTTATCCATGTCGATCAGATTCCCGTCTATATCAATGGCAAAGGCCTGGGCCCCTGCATCGATCCTTCCAAGATCGGATCCTGCCAGGATCAGAGCCATCATAAAGGCAGCGGCTGCTGCAATAAAACGTTCTCCTTTCCTTCTTTTCATTCTTCCTCCTAAAATCAGTCTTACGGGAAAGGAACCCTTTCTTCCGGCAGAGGCCGGCGGGTCCTTCGTTCGTATTTGAATACTTATAAATTTTACACTTCTGCCCGGCACGCCTCCTTCCATAGGACCGGCAGAGTTCTTACATAATATAAAAAGATAAACGGCCTGTAAACAGTCCGGCACCGATTTGTCGTAAATTGACAGAATAATTGCGGCATTTACATATAAATGATATCATGTATGGGAGCCAGTTAACAAGGCCACTCGTTATAAATATGTAACATTTTTGTCATTATTTCGAAAAAAGGGTCTGCAAATGAAGAGATCTCTCCTTATTATTTTGTTCACTGTCCTTCCCTTCCTTATGACCGGCTGCCAGAAGGAGGCCGCAGCGCCCCTGCCCCAAGAGGAGACTTCCTCCGAAGCTGCCGGGGAGGAAAGCGCCGCCCGGGCCCCCGAGGAGGAGGCAGCGCCCCAGGAAGAGGAAACGCCAAAGGCTCCTGCCGAGGAAGAGCCGCCTGCCTGGGCTTCCCTGTCCTTTGTCCTGGACGAAGAGTCCCTGACCCTCCCCTTTGCCTACAGCCAGATCAGCGATTCCTGGAAGATCGACCCCGAATTTGAAGAGGTCTCCGAGGACACGGTCCTGGCACCCGGCGAGCGGACCAATGACGGGATCCCCCTGATCAGCGAAAAGTGGGGCAGCATGCTGGTCTCAGCAGGCTTTGTCAATGAATCGGAAGAAGAAAAGCCCCTTTCCCAGTGCAGCATATGGATCCTGGCCCTGGACGCCACCTGGGCGGAGGAAGAAGAAAGGCCTGCCCTTTCTCTTCCCGGAGAGATCAGCTGGGGCGCAGACGAAGGTGCCCTGAAGGAAGCCTACGGAGAGCCCTCTGTGGAGCCCTTCTACTCGGAGTCCATGTATTATTCCTCCTATTCCTACAGCTGGCAGTATCTGCGGGAGATGGAGCTGGTCGTTTATGATGAACAGGGACTGACGGCCTTCACCCTCAAAACAAGTGAATGAAGTCTGCCCCGGAAGGGGCTCATCCTGCAAAACAGAGAATGCACAGAGAGGGTCCGGACCTTCTTTGTGCATTTTAGTTATGATTTTCCAGTTATTACTCCAAAATCCATGCATTTTGACTGATTTATGTATTGAAATCAATACAATTCTGTGCTAAAGTATAGATGAATCAAATAGACGGCGCCTTGAGACAAGAGAACGTGGCATAGTTTGGGAATGGATTCCCGGTTATTTATGCATGTTCTTTTTTGTTTGCCAAAAATTTATCATGCGCATGGAAAGAGGATTCATATGAGCAGAGAATTTTTAGACAAAATCGAGGCGTCTCCCATCATCGCAGCCGTCAAGGACGACGAGGGGCTCAGCAGATGTCTGACAAGCGGGATCGATATTGTATTCGTTCTCTATGGAGATATCTGTACGATCCCCGACATCATAAACAGGATCAAAGAGACCGGCCGGACCGCCCTGGTCCATATGGATCTGATCAGCGGCCTGGCGCCCAAGGATGCTTCCCTGGATTATATCCGCAAGTTTACCAGGGCCGACGGGATCATCACGACCAAGGCCAATCTGATCTCCCATGCAAAAAATCTGGGCTTTTATACAGTCCTTCGTTACTTTGTTCTTGACAGCATGGCGCTGGAGTCCGTGGAAAAGGGCTCCCGGCACGGCGCTGTACAGCCGGATGTGATTGAGATCCTTCCCGGCATTCTTCCGGCAAAAATGATCCGCGAATTCAACAGGATCAGCCGGGTCCCGATCATCTGTGGGGGATTGATCCGGGACAAGGAAGACGTCATGCAGGCTCTGAAGGGGGGAGCTGCCGCTATTTCGACGACCAACCAGGATGTCTGGTTTCTGTAACTATGGAAGCAGCTGCCGTGGGGGCAGTTCTTCATAAATCTTGCAGACGGGAATGGGGTCCCGTAGAAAGAAGGAGGTATTTTTTATGGCAAAATACGTAATGGCACTGGATGCAGGCACAACCAGTAACAGATGTATCCTTTTCAATGAAAAGGGCGAGATCTGCAGCATGGCGCAGAAGGAATTCACACAGTATTATCCTCAGCCCGGCTGGGTAGAGCATGACGCTAACGAAATCTGGCAGACACAGCTTGCCGTGGCCCGTCAGGCCATGCAGAAGGTGGGTGCTTCCTATACGGATATCGCCGCCATCGGCATCACCAACCAGCGTGAAACTGTCATCGTATGGGACAGAAAGACAGGCCAGCCTGTCTATCACGCAATCGTATGGCAGTGCCGCAGAACTGCTGACATGAAGGATGAGCTGCTTGCAAAATATCCTGACATTGCAGACAGTGCTTATCATAAGACCGGTCTGGTATTTGACCCTTATTTCTCCGGCACAAAGCTCCGCTGGATCCTCAACAATGTGGAAGGCCTCCGCGAGAGAGCAGAAGCAGGCGAGCTCTGCTTCGGTACCGTTGACAGCTGGCTGATCTTCAAGCTGACCAAGGGCAAAGTACACGCAACCGATTATTCCAACGCATCCAGAACCCTGCTCTTCAACATCAATACCCTGGAATGGGATGATGAGCTCTGCGAAAGACTGGAAGTTCCCAAGTGCATGCTTCCCGATGCAAGACCTTCCAGCGGTGACTTCGGCGAATCCGACCCCGAATTCTTCGGCGGCCCGATCAAGATCACTGGCGTTGCAGGCGACCAGCAGGCTGCTCTGTTCGGACAGACCTGCTTCACACCCGGCGAAGCAAAGAACACCTATGGTACCGGCTGCTTCCTGCTGATGAACATCGGCGACAAGCCCATGTATCCCAACAACGGCCTTCTGACCACCATCGCATGGGGCCTCGACGGCAAGGTCGAGTATGCTCTGGAAGGTTCCGTATTCGTAGCAGGCGCCGCCATCCAGTGGCTGCGTGACGAAGTCAAGCTGGTGGACCAGTCTCCTGATTCCGAATACTTTGCTACCAGAGTCAAGGATACCAACGGCTGCTATGTCGTTCCCGCCTTCACAGGTCTGGGCGCTCCTTACTGGGATCCTTACGCACGCGGCGCCATCGTAGGCCTGACCCGCGGCGTCAACAAGTATCACATCATCCGTGCTACTCTGGAGTCCCTGGCATTCCAGTCCGGCGACGTTCTGAAGGCTATGGAAGAAGGTTCCGGCGTAACCCTCAGCGCTCTGAAGGTAGACGGCGGCGCCTGCAAGAACAACTTCCTGATGCAGTTCCAGTCTGACCTGATCGACAAGGAAGTCGATCGTCCCGCATGCGTAGAGACCACCGCTATGGGCGCTTCCTATCTGGCAGGCCTGGCAGTCGGCTTCTGGGCAAGCAAGGATGACGTTATCAAGAACTGGACTCTGGACAAGGTCTTCAAGCCTGAGATGGATGCTGACACCAGAGCCAAAGAGCTCAAATACTGGAAGCAGGCCGTCAACGCTACACTCGGCTGGGCAAAATAAGCAGAGTCTTCTCTACCATAACTGAATAGTGTGAATCACCCCGGCGCCGGAATAGGGCCGGCGCCGGGGCTCAGATATGATCCATTAACCAGAAGGCGTTCATGATTCAGGACCCTTCCACAATTTCATTACCAAGGGGGTATAACAATGCAGGCTTATTTAGCAGAATTTATCGGAACAGCAATGCTGGTTCTTCTGGGCGACGGCGTATGCTGCAACATCAGCCTTAACAAATCCGGCATGAAGGGCGGCAACACCGTTCACATCCTGATCGGCTGGGGCATGGCCGTTATGGTTCCCGCTTTCTCCTTCGGCGCTATGTCCGGAGCACACTTCAATCCCGCTGTTACCATCGGCGCTGCCATGCGCGGCGGCATGTCCTGGGGCCAGGTTCCCGGCTATATCATTGCACAGATGCTGGGCGGCTTTGTCGGCGCAGCCATCCTGATCTTCCTCTATGGCGATCACATCAAGGCTACCGATGACGATGCAACCATCCGCGGCTGCTTCTGCACAGGCCCTTCCATCAGAAACACTGTTCTGAACTTTGCTTCTGAATTCGTAGCAACCTTCGTCCTGGTCTTCACCCTGGCTTCCATTCCTGCAGAGGCAGGCGCAAGCGGTGCAAGCTGGATCCTGGTTTACGGCGTCATCGTAGCATGCGGCGCTTCCTTCGGCGGCCTGACCGGCTATGCTATGAACGCAGCAAGAGACGCAGCTCCCCGTTTCGCTTATCAGGTCCTTGCTCCCGATAAGGGCAAAAAGGATCCCGACTGGGCTTATGGCTGGATCCCCGTAGTGGCTCCCATCTGCGGCTCTGTGGTTGCTTCTCTGCTTTACATGGCAATCCACTGATCAGCAAATGATCCAAACTGGCAGATCAGCTTTCTGAAAGATCCGTCATTGTTAATTGAATCCTGGTTTAGCTGAGATTAGAGAGGCGGCGGATATAAAAGATGTCCTCCGCCTCTTTTTTATCCGATTTAACGTTTCTTTTGGGGCGCTAAATCACAAGACAAACGATACATATCCTGAAAGGAGATGAGTACGTGATTTACGATGTAATTATCATAGGCGCAGGCGTTACAGGCTCAGCCGTTGCAAGGGAGCTTTCCCGTTATAACCTGAATGCCTGTGTCCTGGAAAAAGAAGAAGATGTATGCTGCGGGACTTCCAAGGCAAACAGCGCCATCGTACATGCCGGTTTTGACGCTGCAGAGGGTTCTCTGATGGCCAAAATGAATGTAAGGGGCAATGAAATGATGGGCGATCTGGCAAGAGATCTGGATATCCCCTTCAAGAGAAACGGCGCCATGGTCGTCTGTATTCACGAGTCCGAGATCGGGGGCCTCAAGACCCTGTATGACAGGGGCATTGCCAACGGCGTCAAGGAGCTTCGTCTCTTAAACAGAGAAGAATGCCTGGCCCTGGAGCCCAATCTGTCCGAAAAGGTGGTCGGCGCTCTCTATGCGCCCACCAGCGGCATTATCTGTCCTTTCATGCTCAACATCGCCATGGCGGAGAACGCCAATGTGAACGGAGTGGATTTCTTCTTCAACACCAAGGTGGAAGCCTTCAAATATGAAGACGAGATCTGGAAGATCCGCACCAACAACGGCGAATACAAGACCCGTTATGTGATCAACGCAGCCGGTGTCTACGCCGATGTCCTCCACAACATGGTCAGCGAAAAGAAGATCCACATCACGCCCAGGCGCGGCGACTACTGCCTGCTGGACAAGGAAGTCGGCGGCCATGTATCCTGCACCATCTTCCCTCAGCCTACCAAGCTGGGCAAGGGCGTTCTGGTATCTCCCACTGTCCACGGCAACCTGATCGTCGGGCCCACCGCTGTGGACATTGAAAACAGAGAAGGCAACAACACCACCGCCGCAGGCATCGCAGACCTGATCGCCAAGGCAGGCGACCATGTCCGCAACCTGCCCATCCGCAAGGTCATCACCTCCTTCGCCGGCCTTCGTGCCCATGAAGACCACCATGAATTCATCATCGGCGAAGTCGAGGACGCTCCTCACTTCATTGACTGCGCAGGCATTGAGTCTCCCGGTCTGACCTCCTCTCCTGCCATCGGCGAATATGTCGGTGCCATGATGAAGGAAAAGATGGGCCTGACCGAAAAAGACAACTGGATCGGCACCAGAAAGGGCATCCGTTCCACAGAAGGTCTGTCCGTAGAAGAACGCAACGAGATGATCCGGGAGAATCCCGCATACGGCCAGATTATCTGCCGCTGCGAGTCCATTACCGAAGGCGAGATCCTGGACGCCATCCACAGGCCTCTGGGCGCCCGTTCCCTGGACGGCGTAAAGCGCCGCACCAGAGCAGGCATGGGCAGATGCCAGGCCGGCTTCTGTTCTCCCCGTGTCATGGAAATCCTGCATCGTGAACTCGGTCTCTCCTATGAGGAGCTCACCAAGTCCGGCGGCAGATCCAATCTTGTCATCGGCAGGACCAAGGATGCCGCAGCCAATGCAAAGGAGGTGGAATGATGACTCATTATGATATCGTGATCGTCGGCGGCGGTCCCGCTGGTCTTGCGGCAGCTGTTTCCGCAAAGAAGAGCGGCATTGATTCTATTCTGATTCTGGAAAGAGACAACGAGCTCGGCGGCATCCTGAATCAGTGCATCCACAACGGTTTCGGTCTCCATACCTTCAAGGAAGAGCTGACCGGTCCCGAGTATGCATCCCGTTTTATCAAGCAGGTCCTGGACCTGGGCATCGAATATAAGCTCCATACCATGGTCATGGATATCTCCCATGACAAGGTCGTCACCGCCATGAACCGCCAGGAAGGCATGTTCCAGATCCAGGCAGGGGCCGTGATCCTGGCCATGGGCTGCAGAGAGCGTCCCAGAGGCGCCCTGAACATCCCCGGCTATCGTCCCGCAGGCATTTATTCTGCCGGCACCGCCCAGCGTCTGGTCAACATCGAAGGCTATATGCCCGGCCGTGAGGTCGTCATCCTGGGTTCCGGCGATATCGGCCTGATCATGGCAAGACGTATGACCCTGGAAGGCGCCAAGGTCAAGGTCGTGGCAGAGCTCATGCCCTATTCCGGCGGTCTGAAGAGAAATATCGTCCAGTGTCTGGATGACTTCGGCATTCCGCTCAAGCTCTCCCATACCGTTGTCGACATCGAAGGCAAGGACAGAGTCAGGGCCGTCACCATCGCCGAAGTGGATTCCCACAACAAGCCCATCCCCGGCACCGAGGAGCGCTATGAATGCGACACCCTCCTTCTCTCCTGCGGTCTGATCCCTGAAAACGAGCTGTCCCGCAGCGCCGGCGTGGAAATGAGCCCCATCACCAGCGGCCCCATTGTCAATGAGTCTCTGGAGACCAACATCCCCGGCGTATTTGCCGCCGGCAATGTCCTGCATGTCCATGACCTGGTCGACTATGTTTCCGAGGAAGCCACCAGGGCCGGCGCCAACGCCGCCAAATATGTCAAGGCCGGCTGCAAGTCTCCCGCTGCGGAGAAGATCATTGAGATCGCCGCTGTCCAGGGCGCGCGTTATACCGTTCCCACCACGATCAACCTTGCAAATATGGATGACCTCCTGACTGTCCGCTTCCGCGTCGGCGCCGTCTTCAAGAACAGCTATGTCAGCGTTTACTATGATGACGAAAGAGTCCAGCACCAGAAGAAACGGATCATGGCTCCCGGCGAAATGGAGCAGATCATTCTTCAGAAGAAGAAACTGGCAGACTATCCGGATCTGAAGACCATCACCATTAAGATCGAGCAGGAATAAGAAAGGGGTAGGAAAATGGAAAAAAGAGATTTAACCTGTATCGGCTGCCCCATGGGCTGCCAGATCACAGTCGAGCTGGAAAAGAAAGAGGGCGGAGAAATTGAAGTTCTCAGCGTCAAGGGCAATACCTGCGCCATCGGCGACAGATATGCAAGAAATGAAGTGACCCATCCTGAGCGTACTGTGACCTCCACTGTCGTCGTTTCCGGCGGCAAGCTCCACAGGGCCTCCGTCAAGACCGCTTCCAACATTCCCAAGGACAAGATCTTTGCCTGCATGGAAGCCATTGACAAGGTCTGCATCAAGGCGCCCGTCGCCATTGGGGACGTCGTCATCGAGGATGTCTGCGGCACCGGCGTCAATGTCGTTGCGACAAGGAATGTGCCTGTCGCCTGATCTTCGTTTGAAAGCTGCTTTGGGGATTTAGAGCAGTATTTCTTCTTAAACCATAGCAAGGGCATGGCTGCCGGGGGGCAGCCGCGCCAAAAAAAGCTTTGCATCCGCGCGGGTGCAAAGCTTTTTTGTTACGAATCCTTATTATAAATCTTCTCTGTGTTCCTCCAGCCAGGCCAGGATGTCCCGGTCCACAATGTCATGGTCCAGTTCATTGAGGATCTCATGCCGCATGCCGGGATAGAGGGTCATGGAAATATTGGTGACGCCGTTCTTCAGATACTGCTGATAGACCTTCCTGACGCCCTTTCCGTAGCCGCCCACCGGGTCTTCCTCGCCCGATACCATGAAAATGGGCAGGTCGAAGGGGATCATCTGTATGTTGGCCTTTCGGGATGCCGCCTCCATGCCCCGGAACATGTGATAATAGCCGTTCACGGTGAAGCGGAAGGTGTCCCAGGGATGGGACTTGTAGGCGTCTACGATGGCCGTATCATGGCTGAGCCAGTCGCAGTCCGTCCTGGGATTTTTGATCTTTTTATTGTTCTGGCCCAGGGCCATCTGGAAAAGGAGGGTGCTCCGGTAGCGCCAGCCCCTGGCCCTGGCGATCCTTGTGCAGAGCTGCTCTCCGCTCTTTAAGGTCGCCATGGGGATGTAGCCGGTCCCCATGATAATGGCGCCGGTCAGCTCATTGCCGAACCGGGTAATATACTGTCTGACCAGAAAGGAGCCCATGCTGTGGCCCAGGATAAAGTAGGGCACGCCGGGGAACTTGGCCCTTGTGTGTCTGTGCAGGCGGCGGATATCCCCGATCAGGCAGGCGTTGCCGTCCCCTTCGGCGAAAAAGCCGTGGTCCTCCTCCCGGCAGACAGAAGCGCCGTGTCCCAGATGGTCATGCCCGATGACCAGATAGCCCTGGTCGCTCAGAAATCTGGCAAACCTGTCATAGCGGCCGATGAATTCCACCATGCCGTGAACGATCTGGACCACGCCACGGATCTCCGATTTCTTTGTATGATCCGGAATCCAGACCATGCCGTGGATCCTGGTCCTTTTGTCACTGGATTTGTAGGTAAAGTTCTTTCTCATGCTGTCCTCCCTGCCTGCTGTATGCCGGTCATTTCTGTCCTGCTTCCTCCTGGGTCTCTTCCCCCACCTTGCGGCCGGCCTTGATCTCAAAAAGGCCGGGCAGGAGCTGCCAGAGCCTGCCGTCGCTTTCCAGTACGTAGTTCTGTCCCTCGATATTGATGATGGAAGCCGACTCAAAGGTAAAGGAGCAGTCCCTTCCGTCCTGCAGTTCAAAATTGATCCTGCAGCGGGATCGGTTGTCCTGCCTGCCCAGCTGTCCTACGACGATCATGTTGGTCATGGCGTGGTAGACTCTGCGGATCTCGTCCGGATCCTCCAGAACGGTGGTATATTCATCCATCAGGACTTCCTGCTTTTCATAGTCCTCGTCATATTCCAGAGAATAGTACTGACAGGTCATTTTTGCAGGAATATTGCCGTCCGCCATGTCTCTTACCAGCTGCTGCTGGGCGGAACGGTTGTCGAAAATAAAAAGAAACCAGTCCACATTGTCCTGCTGGCCCGCAGAGACCTGGTCCTCCGAGGATGTCCTTCCCCTGCAGGCACAAAGGCTGCAGGCAAGCAGAAGGCAGATCAGGACCTTGTAGAAGCTGCGCATAAGATCACCTCCATCTCAGATTCATTATAAACAATCGTCCGGCAAAACTCCACCTCTTATTCAGAGGGAGGGGCACGGCAGCGCATGCCTGCGGAATCCTCTGTTCTGAGCCATGCCCGTACCTCACGGCGTATGCCGTTCGGTGATGCGGCATTCGCCGTATGCTGTCATTCTGTCAAACAGCCTTTCGAGAGCAAGCTCTCGATGGCGTATGACAGAATGACAGCGCATGGCTCATTACTCGCACAAAAAATGCCGGGCCTGCGCGGCCCGGCACAAAAGCTGGTATTTTTATTGTATCCGCATTGGAGGGTGCGGTTTTCCCTGTTCCTTATTCGATGGCGATGAAGTGGTTTTCTTCCACCTTCTGCTGCTGCTCCTTCTTGGGAAGGGTGATGTTCAGGACGCCGTCCTCAAATTTCGCCTTGATGTCTTCCTGCTTCATGTCCTCGCCTACAAAGTAGCTTCTGGACATGCTGCCGGAATAACGCTCTCTGCGAAGGTATTTGCCGGTCTTTTTGTCCTTCTCGTTCTCCTCCAGGCCCTTGGCTGCGGATACAGTCAGGTAGCCGTCCTTGAGCTCAAGCTTGATCTCCTCTTTCTTGAAGCCAGGCAGATCGACTGCGATCTCATAGCCTGTTTCATGTTCCCTGACGTCTGTCTTCATGATGCGGCCGGCATGTCCGCCGTACAGCTTCTTCTCCACGTTGGATGCAGCGGGAACTTCGAATGCAGGATAAAAGAAATTGTCAAATGTATCAAATAAATCATTGCCGAAAATGCTGGGAAGTAACATGGTATTTATCTCCTTTCAAATCATTGAATTTTTGTTTTATTCGGGCATCGGGACCGGACCTCCGCTCTCTGTCGGATCAGGACCTGCCTCCTTTCGGTTGCATCCGTTCTATCCGTTCCCTTTGTTCTATGTGTAATATAGCACGCATTATTAGCACTGTCAATATGTGAGTGCTAATTCTTTAAGAACTATTTTTCGTTTGAATCTACACGCTTATTCGATTTTACTTATGGCCGAACTGGGCCTATAATGAAGACTGCTGAGCAGCCCCCCTGCTCGAATACCAATGAAAAGAGGATCAAAACCATGACAATATTTCTTTCTGTGGCCGTCGCCCTGTTCGCCGGCCTGATGCTGACACGTGTCTTCAAAAAAATGGGCCTGAACTTCCCCGATGTCACCGCCTATCTGATTGCGGGCCTTCTCATCGGCCCCTATGGTCTGGGACGGCTCGGCGTGGAAGGTCTTGGCTTTATCTCTGCTGAGAGTGTGGAAACGGTCAGCATGATCAACACCGCTGCCCTGGGATTCATCGCCTTTTCCATCGGCAGCGAATTCCGCCTCTCCAGCCTGAAGCATACAGGCCGGGCCGCTGTCGTCATCGGTATTCTCCAGGCCCTGACCGCCACCCTCCTGGTAGACGTGGTCCTGGTCCTGCTGCACTCTGTGATGGGAGAAGAGGTCCTTCCCCTTTCCGTCTGCCTTACCCTGGGCGCCATTGCCGCGGCCACAGCCCCTGCCGCCACCCTGATGGTCGTCCGGCAGTATAAGGCCCACGGCCCCCTGACCAGCCTTCTGCTTCCCATTGTCGCCCTGGATGACGCCGTCGGCCTGGTGGTCTTCTCGGTCTCCTTCGGTATTGCCAGAGCCATGCAGGGCGGAAGCCTGGATGTGATCTCCATCGTGATCAATCCCATGCTGGAGATCATCTTCTCTCTGATCCTGGGAAGCCTCCTGGGCTTTATCCTTTCCCAGGTCGAGAAGCTCTTCTTCTCCAACACCAACCGTCTTTCCATGACCATCACCTTCGTTTTCCTGACCATCGCCCTTTCCGATCTGGAGATCCCGGTGGGACCTGCGACGATCTCCTTCTCCTCTCTCCTGGTCTGCATGATGCTGGGCACAGTATTCTGCAACATGAGCGAGTTCTCGGAGGACGTCATGAACCGGTCGGAGAAATGGACGGCGCCCCTCAACGCTGCCTTCTTCGTTCTGAGCGGGGCTGCCCTGGACCTGGGCGTTTTCTCCCATATCCAGTATGTCCTGATCGGCATCGTCTATATCCTGGTCCGTTCCGCAGGCAAATATCTGGGCGCCATGGTCAGCAGCACTGTCATGGGCTGTGACAGCAATGTCCGCAGATATCTGGGCATCACCCTCCTGCCCCAGGCAGGCGTAGCCCTGGGCATGTGCGCCCAGGCCATGGCCCTGGGCGAGTTCGAGGGCTCCGTCATCCGCAACGTCACCCTTTTCGGCGTCCTGATCTATGAGCTGGCGGGTCCCCTCATGACCCGCAACGCCCTGCAGAAGGCAGGCGAGATTTCCGAAAAGCCGGCCGAGAAAAAGAGCCTGGAGCGTTTCAGAAAATCAGCCTGACGCCGGCCGCATTTTAAAAAGGGCCCCTGTCCGCCACATGGACAGGGGCCCTTTTCAGGTCTTTTCTTTCCTTATATAAATCAGATCTGGTCCTGCATGGAATGCTCCAGGGCGTCCACGATGGTAGGCACTACATAGGTAGCGGCCTCCTGGACCTCCTTGGGGGCATAAGGGAAGGTATAGGAGATATCCGATTCGAGAAGCAGCGGCATATCGTTGATGGAATCGCCGATTCCATAGAGCTTGATGCCGTCGTATTTTTCGGCATAGAACTGGCGCAGTCTCTCCACGCCCTTGCCCTTGGTGCAGCCCTTGGGGGCAACATCCACCTCTACGACGTTCTGGAAGGCGTTGATATGATCGCCAAACTTCTCATTGATGGCCTTGGCCAGGGCCGCCGCCTCCTCGAAGGTCTCGTTGTGAATGCCCAGCTGATGGACCAGACCGGGCATGGCGTCCTTCATGCCGGTGATGACGTGATACTCTCCGGGATAGTCCATCTCTGCAAATACATTGATGACGCCGTTGATGTCGATGGAGATCCTGTGCTCACAGGGGTCCGTGGGATTGACGAAGCGGCAGATCTCATCCACCACCTCCCTGTCGATGCCCCTGCGGTAAATTTCCTTCAGGTCGCCGTCAACGATGTTGGCGCCGGTACTGGTGATATAAAAATCCGGTTTGATGATCCCGCCAATGAAGGGGATCAGTCCGCCCACCTGTCTGCCTGTACACAGGCCGAACAGTCCTCCTGCCGCCTGGTATTCCCTGATCTTCTCGACATTTTCCGGAGGGAGCTTGACCTCCGCCTTATAGAAGTAGAGTGTTCCGTCAAAATCACTGGCGAATACTTTCTTCATATATCTGTCCTTTCTGCCGTCTGCGCGGCTCTTGCTTTGTCGCCTGCCGTTCTTTCCCGGCTCCTGCTCATCTACCATCATACCATAAAAACGCTGATGTTTTTCATTATTCTTGCTTTTATTTTGTGTATCTCTTACAATAAATAAAGGAATAACCTGCAACAGGCAAACAATCTGGCCAAATTTACAAGTAGATTTCGGAGGTATCATTTTGAGAGAGTGGACTCGCGAAGAGCGCTATCGCGTACTGCACAGCGCGGATGAAATTATTGATCTGCATGAAAAAATCGTTTCTTCTGATTATCGTCAGAAATTCCATGTTCAGCCCATCACAGGCCTGTCCAGTGACCCCAACGGCTTCGGCTACCATAAGGGCATCTGGCATCTCTACTATCAGTGGTGCCCCTGGGGCGCCGTCCATGGCCTCAAATACTGGTATCACGCCACCAGCAGGGATCTGATCCACTGGTCCAACGCAGGCGTCGGCCTCTGGCCCGATACCATCTATGACAACAAGGGGACCCATTCCGGCTCCGCCTTCTCGGAGGGCGACGATCTCTACCTCTTCTACACAGGCAACCACAGAGACGAGGACTGGACCCGCACCCCCTATACCTGCGCCGCAAAGCTGGGCGAAGACGGCAGGCCCGTCAAGCTGCCGGAGCCTCTGTTTGGTCCCCGCCCGGATTACAGCGAGCACCAGAGAGATCCCAAGATCGTCTATGTGCCTTCCAAGGACAAGTATTTCATATTCATCGGCGCCCAGAACCTGGATCTCAAGGGCAGGGCCCTGATCTATGAATCCGATTCCCTCCTGGAGGGCTGGAAGTTCGCGGGCGAGCTCAAGGTCCCCGGCTTCGAGAATTTCGGCGGCATGTGGGAATGCCCCTGCATCGTCAGCATCTCCGGCAAGGACGTTCTGATCTTCTCTCCCCAGTACACCAAGCTTCCCGGCCGCGGAGAGAGCACCAACCACAACATCTATCTGATCGGAAAGATGGACTATGACAGCCTGACCTTCACGCCCGAAGGCGACTATCATTTCCTGGACTTCGGCTTCGACTTCTATGCCGCCCAGTTCGCGGCCAATGTATCCGATCCCGACAAGGCCATCCTGATCGGCTGGATCGGCCTGCCCGACAACCACTATCCCACAGAGGAAGAGGACTGGGAAGGCTCCATGTCCGTAGTCAGAGAGCTTCGTCTGGGAGACGGCCAGCTGATCGCTTCCCCTGTGGAAGGCTTTGAGCAGCTTCGGGACAAGGTCCTGCCTGCCGACGGCACCCTTCCGGCCTTCGGCGAGCTCCTGCTGAAAGCGCCCGGCGGCGACATGGACCTGCATCTCTTCACCCGGGCAGACGGCAGCGGCGGCCTCAAAATCCACTATAACGATGCGGAAAAGAAGCTGACTGTCGACAAGACCGGCATGGAAAAACGCTTCAACCAGAATGTCGGCGAGGTCCTGGACGTTCCGCTGGGCAGGGTCCTTACGGATCTCCGCATCCTCATCGACCGCTGCTCCGTCGAAATGTTCATCAACGGCGGTGAGGCCACCTTCACAGCCCACGCCTATCCTGTACAGGATGAACACCACTACACGGTCACCGAGGGCGCAGAGGTCACCCTCTACAGCTTAAGCCCCTCCGTAAAGGACGACTTCGTATTCTGACCGGATCCTTTTTCCAGGTCTTTCGCAAAATAAATTTGTTCCAATGGAAAATGCGCTGTATACTGATTTACAGCGCATTTTCTCTTTGCAAGGCGCAATGCAACAGAAAGGAACATCTGCACATGCTTTATATCCCGCCCCTTCGGATCTCTCTGTCCGCTGCCGAAACTCTGGAAGCCGTTACGGAAAGTGTCAATTCCGCGGATGACGTCAATGAACTGATCCATGCCATCTCGCCCTATGCCGTCCGTTTCGGCATCACCCTGCTGAAGATCCTGGCCATTTATTTTGTCGGCAGCCGGCTGATCCGGCTGATCATCACCCTCCTGGACCGGGCCTTTGCCCGGACCAGCTCCGATGAGACCCTTCACAAATTCCTGCGGTCCTTTGTCCATATCGGACTCTATGCCCTCCTGGTCTTTCTTATAGCCGGGGAGCTGGGCATCAACATGGGGACCATCGCCGCCCTTCTGGGCTCTGCCGCCGTCGCCATCGGCCTGGCCCTGCAGGATGATCTGTCTCATTTCGCAGGCGGCGTTTTCATCCTGCTCATGCGTCCCTTTGAGGTCGGCCAGTATATTGTCTGCTCCGAAGGAGAGGGCACGGTGCAGGAGATCGGTCTTGTCTACACAAGGCTCAAGACCCCTGACAACCGGGTCATCATCATTCCCAACGGCAAGCTGGCCAGCATCACCGTGACCAACAACGGCGCCATGCCCATCCGCCGTATGGATATCTCCTGCGGGATCAGCTACAGCGCCGATATCGCCAGGGCCAAGGCTGTCATGGAGGAAGTGATCCGGAGCTGTGAAACCATCCTGCCGGAGGAGCCCATCACGGTCTTTGTGGACGGCCTGGGCGATTCCTCCGTCACCATCAGCGCCTGGTCCTGGTGCCGGGGCGCCGATTATCTTGCCACCAGGCACTGGCTCCTGGAGCATGTCAAGCTGGCCTATGACGCCAACGGGATCGAAATTCCCTTCAGCCAGCTGGACGTCCACATCCGGGACCAGGCCTGACTTGCCCATCAAAAAAGATCCTCTCCGCACATGGGAGAGGATCTTTTTTGATGTCATCTGGTCTTAGAGGAGGGCTTCCAGCTCCCGCAGCTTCTGCCTGGCTGCTTCGCTCAGGTTTCTGGGGACCTCCACCTCGACGGTCACATACTGGTCGCCCCGGACAGCCGGGTTCTTCATGAATGGGATGCCCTTGCCCTTGAGACGGATCCTGGATCCCGACTGGGTCCCGGGTCTGATCTTGCAGGCCACTCTTCCGTCCAGGGTCTCCACCATGGCTTCGCCCCCCAGGGCCGCCGCCGTAAAGGGTACATGGATCGTGGTATAGACGTCCTGGCCCTTTCTTTCCCAGCCGGGCTTGTCCAGCACATGGACCTCCAGCATCAGATCGCCGTTTCTGCCGCCCCGGGTCCCGGGCTGGCCCTTGCCTGCGATCCGGATCTTCTTGCCGCTGTCGATCCCGGCAGGAATCTTCACCCGGACCGTCTGGGTCCCTCCCTGGGCGTCCCGGAAGCTGAAGGTCTTTTCGCCGCCCCGGGCCGCTTCCTCAAAGCTGATATTGATGGAGGAGGTGGTATTGGCGCCATCCTGGGGCATATTGGGATTGTAGCCGTAGGAGGACCTGCCGAAGCCGCCGAAGGATCCACCGCCGAAGCCGAAGTCCTTCAGGATGTCTTCGAAGCCGCCGCCCGAACCAAAGTGCACATTCTGGTAGCCGTAGGGGCCGCCTCCGCCGCCAAAGCCGCGGAAGGGTTCCCGCCAGGTCCCCGTTCCTTCGTCATAGGCGTCAAACCCATACTTGTCGTAGAGCTTCTTCTTTTCCTCGTCACTGAGGACATTGTATGCTTCCTGCACCTCTTTGAACCGGTTTTCCGCCTGGGCGTTGCCGGCGTTGGTATCCGGATGATATTTCTTGGCCAGCTTTCTGTAAGCCTTCTTGATCGCAGCCGAATCTGCGGTCTTTGTCAGGCCAAGCACTGCATAGTAGTCTTTTTTTCCGCTCATATCCGCTGCCTCCTTTCCCCGCCGGGCGCTCCCCGGGAGCGTTTTAAAAGGCTGCAGTTCCCGCCACTGGGGATATGCAGCCTTACCATGCGGGCATTTGTTCTACTTGTTATATAACATTCTTTGAGCCCCGCGTCAAGATATATTTGTGAAATTCCCCCGGCCGGATAAAAAGAGGGGGCAGCTTTCGCTGTCCCCCCTGATCTTATGCGGTTTGCAGCCATCCCTTATGCAAGGACGGCGATGGCTTCAAAGGGACGCAGACTCTCAAGACATCCCTCCGGGTCCGGATAGTTGCAGGCCAGAATGGTCTTGCCCGTCAGATCCAGGCTCCTGCCCAGGCGGGCTTCACTGCCCTTCAGGCTGCAGTAGACGTAGAGCCTTTGCCCTGCCAGCTCTCTCTCATAGCTGATCACATCCTCATTGCCGGCGTCGGTGATCCGAATGCTTCCGTCTGCAATGATCTCATAATTCTTGCGGAGGGCGACCAGCTTTCTGTAGAAGGCCAGGATGGAATCAGGATCCTTTTCTTCTGTTTCCACATTGATATAGCTATGATTGGCGGGAATTCCCAGCCAGGGCGTTCCGGTCGTAAAGCCTGCGCCTTCTTCCGGCGTCCACTGCATGGGCGTCCTGCCGTTGTCCCGGCTTCTGGCGGCAATGATCTCCAGGGCTTCTTCCCGGCTCTTGCCTTCCTCCAGAAGGATCTGGAAATAGTTGGTGCTCTCCACATCCCGGTACTGGGAAATATCGGTATAGTCCGCATTGGTCATGCCGATCTCCTCGCCCTCATAGATGTAGGGCGTTCCCCGCATCATGTGGATCATCAGAGCCAGCATCTTGGCAGACTGCTTCCAGTAATTCTTGTCATCCCCGAAGCGGCTGACCGCTCTGGGCTGGTCATGGTTGCACCAGAAGACCGCATTCCAGGCGTCCGCCTCCTGCATGCCCTCCTGCCACGTACGGAAGAGGTCTCTGAGCTCGCCGAAATCCGGGGCCTTGAGGGCCCATTTCTGGCCGTTCAGATAGTCCACCTTCAGGTGGTGGAAGGAGAAGACCATCTTCAGCTCCTTCTCGGCGGGATTGGCATAGCGGGTGCAGTTGTCCAGAGAGGTGGAGGACATCTCGCCGACGGTCATGCAGCCGTCGATCCCGGTATCTCCCACCAGCTCCTTGAGGAAGCCGTGGATATGGCGTCCGTCGGTGTAGAAGCGCCGGCCGTCGCCCTCAAAATCGTCCTCGAAGATCTCCGGCTTGGAGATCAGGTTGACGACGTCAAAGCGGAAACCGGCCACGCCCTTGCCCTTCCAGAAACGGATCACATTCTTGAGCTCCTCCCGGACCGCCGGGTTCTCCCAGTTCAGGTCGGCCTGGCTGACATCAAAGAGATGCAGATAATATTTGCCCAGGGAAGGAACATATTCCCAGGCGCTGCCGCCGAACTTGGATACCCAGTTGGTAGGCGCATGGCCGTCCACCGGATCCCTGAAGATATAGTAGTCCATATATTTGGGATCGCCGGCCAGGGCCCTGCGGAACCATTCATGATCCGTGGACGTATGGTTGAATACCATGTCAAACATGAGACCGATCCCGCGCTCTGCGGCTTCCCGGATCAGTCCTTCCACGTCCTCCATGGTTCCGAACATGGGATTGATGGCATAATAATCTGCCACATCATAGCCGTTGTCGTTCATGGGAGAGCGAAAAAAGGGAGTGATCCAGATATAATCGATGCCCAGAGACTTAAGATAGTCCAGTCTGCTGCGGATCCCGTTGATATCTCCGATCCCGTCACCGTTGGAATCACAGAAGGATTTTACATATATCTGATAAACTGCGGAATTTCTGAAATCGCTCATACTCACCTCCATGCCCTGACGCTTTGTTCCATCTTACGACAGAAGGGCGTCTCTTACTTGACACCTTTGCGCTTGCCAATGATTGTCACCAGGATAAAAGGTACCACGATGGCGATCAGCATGGCAATGGCAAAGAAAGGAATCTTCTCAGGCTTGATGGACAGGATGCCGGGCAGACCGCCGACGCCGATGGAAAGGGCTTCCACACCGGTCAGGACGGAGAAAATGGCTGCCAGTGCAGATCCGGTCATAGCGCATACGAAGGGGAATACATATTTCAGGTTTACGCCGAAGATGGCGGGCTCGGTAACGCCGAGGTAGCAGGAGATGCAGGAAGGTACGTTGACTTCCTGAGCGTCCTCGTTCTTTCTCTGCAGCATGATCATGCCGAGAACCGCGCTGCCCTGGGCAATGTTGGAAAGAGCGATCATGGGCCAGAGCATGGTGCCGCCGAACTCAGCGACCAGCTGCAGGTCGATGGCGTTGGTCATGTGATGGAGACCTGTGATGACCAGGGGTGCATAAACGAAACCGAAGAGAGCGCCGAAGAGCACCTTGGCGGGACCGGTGATGCCGGCATATACAACGGCGGAGATCACAGAACCGATCTTCCAGCCGATGGGTCCCAGAATAAAGTGGGCTGCCATAACAGCAAGGGTAATGGAGAAGAAGGGCACGAAGATCATGGACACAACGGCGGGAATGACCTTACGGAAGAACTTCTCCAGATAGACCAGGGTAAAGCCTGCCAGCATGGCGGGGATGACCTGGGCCTGGTATCCGATCATGTTGACCTGGGCAAAGCCGAAATTCCACTTGGGAATGTCTGCGGCAGCTGTGCCGGCGACGGCATAGGCATTCAGGAGCTGGCCGGAGACCAGGGTCAGACCCAGGATGATGCCCAGCATTTCGGTGGTGCCCATCTTCTTGGCGATGGACCAGCAGATACCTACCGGAATACCGACATGGAAGACCGCTTCACCGATCAGCCAGAGGAAATGGTCCAGGCCTGCCCAGAACTGGGACAGCTCGGTCAGGGTATGACCGCCCTGGAAGATATAAAGGGAATCGATACAGTTGCGGAAGCCCAGGATCAGACCTCCGGTGATGATGGCGGGCAGAAGGGGTGCGAAGATTTCCGCAAGGACCGTTGCCACTCTCTGCAGAGGGTTCTGGTTCTGCTTGGCTGCCTGCTTGACCTGCTCCTTGGAGACGCCGGAGATGCCGGAGACCTCCGTGAAATCATTATAGAAATCCGAAACGGTGTTGCCGATGATGACCTGGAACTGACCGGACTGGGTGAAGGTACCCTTGACGACCTTCATGGCTTCAATGCCGGGCACGTCGGCCTTGGCCGGATCATTTAATACGAAACGCATTCTTGTCATGCAGTGTGATACTGCGCCAATATTTTCCTTTCCTCCTACCAGCTCCAAAAGCTGTTTGGAATCCTCTGCATATTTACCCATGTTTTCTTCCTTTCTCCCTCAATCCTTTGGAATCAATCTTTTTTGCCTGCTTCCCCCGGAACAGGGGCCCTCTGTACCGGGACGTTTTTCATTGTTTCTGCATTTGTTTAAACAAGTGTGGTATGGGTCTATCATAGCTTGTTCAAACATGTCTGTCAATAGGCTTAAGGGAATTTGTTTAAACAAGTTTTTTAAGGCTCCTGTTGCGAAAGCCGGAATTAACAGATAATATTAAAGTATAAGTAATTCACTCTCCGCAAGGAGAGCTCTCTTCACCCCAAGAGCAGTATTATATTGGGAGGACTCCATGCCCCGGGCAAAATATCAGAACATCTATCAGGATCTTAACGAGAAAATCGAAAACGGCATCTATGCATACGGGGATCTTCTTCCCTCTGAAAATATACTGGTCACTCAGTACGACTGTTCCCGCAATACCGTACGAAGAGCCATTGCCGCCCTGGCTGAGGACGGATCCGTCCAGTCCATACACGGCGTCGGCGTCCGCGTCATTTATCAGCCGCCGGCCCAGACTTCCTTTTCCCTGGGCGGAATCGAGTCCTTCAAGGAATCGGCGGAACGAAACAACAGGGCCCACTCCACCAGGGTCCTGCAGCTTACCAAGCTGACCGTGGACGAGCGCATCAGCCGCCGCACCGGCTTTCCCAAAGGAGAAACGGTCTGGTTCCTGCAGCGGGTCCGCTATCTGGACGGAAGGCCTCTGATCCTGGATATCAACATGTTCCTGACAAGACTGGTGCCGGATCTGACGGTGGAGATCGCCGAGCATTCCGTCTACGACTATATCGAAAACGTTCTGGGCATGACCATTGTCACCTCCAAGCGGAGCTTTGCCGTGGAGCATGTGACGGAGCTCGATGAAAAATGGCTGGAAATGAGCGACTACAACTGTATGGCCGTCATATCCGGGCAGGTCTACAATTCCGATGGCATCATGTTCGAATATACCCAGTCCCGGCACAGGCCCAACTTTTTTTCCTTCCATGATACCGCGATCCGCAAAAAACGCTGACGGGATGCGCTGCAAAGCGCCAGCCCTGCTGTACCAGGCAAATCCAGTTTCTATCCGGTGAGGTTCACATGGGACATTCAAAATATCAGATGCCGGCGCAGGTCCGGGCAGAACTGCAGCAGCTCCCCCTGTGTCTGGCCGTCTATCATTACAAGAACGGCGAGTATGAATTTGTCATGTGCTCGGACCAGTTCTGCAAAGCGCTGGAGCTGGACCAGGATATGATCGAAGAATACCTGCTCAATCATACGGATGTCTTTTTCCATCCCGATGACCGGGCCACTCTGCACAGCCGCGTCATTGAAATGGCCAGACACCCCGGCGCTGTCTATCCCTTCCGCATGCGCCTCGCCGTGCGGGGGACCTACAAATGGTTCAACGGCAACATGCGGGGCCGGCTTCTGGAGGACGGAGGCCTGCTTGTCTATGTCTGTACCATGGACATCACCGAAGACCACAACCGGCACAGAAGGGACAAGGTCAAGGATATCCTGATGTCCCGCGTGCTGGATACCACCCAGAACTGCATGTTCTGGAAGGATACAAACCGGCGCTTCGTCGGCGTCAACCAGGCCTTTCTGGATTTCTACGGTTTTCCTTCCGAGGATGTCCTGGTGGGAAAGACCGATGAGGATATGGGCTGGCATCTGGATCCCGAGCCCTTTAAGCAGGACGAACTGCGGGTCCTGCAGGGAGAAAGCACCTACATGGTCCACGGACAGTGCCTGGTCCATGGAGAGAACCGGGATATCCTGGCCTCCAAGACCCCGGCCTGGGACGGAGATACCATCATCGGTTTTGTCGGAAGCTTTATGGATGTGACCGAATCCTATCGTCAGCAGCAGCAGATCCGGGAGCTGTCCAGAGAGCTGGAGCTGTCCCTGGACAAGGAAAGACAGCTGAATGTGGAAATGAATCATTTCCTGTCCCGGCTCAGCCACGAGCTCCGCACCCCCATGAACGCCGTCATTGGTCTTTCCACCCTGGGCATGGAGCAGGATTCTCTGGAGGACGCCCGCAACTATCTGGATAAGATCCGGATATCCGGCAACTATCTGCTCCAGATCATCAATGAAGTCCTGGAAATGAACAAGGTGGAAGCAGGCGATATCCAGCTCAATCTCGAGCCCGTTTCCCTTTTGAAGATCTTCGGGGAGATCCATACCATCATCGATCCCCTGGCTGCGGAAAAGGGGATCTCACTGGTCCTGGATCCCAGGGGAATCCAGCAGGACATGGTCCTCTGCGACAAAATGCGGGTGGAGCAGATCCTGGTCAACCTGCTGAACAATGCGGTCAAATTCACGGAGCGGGGCGGCCATGTCTCGCTGCGGGTCTACCAGCATGTGGAAAGAGGGATCGCCGACACCTTCTTTACGGTGGAGGATAACGGCTGCGGCATCAGTCCCCTGTTTTTGCCCAAGCTCTTCCATCCCTTTGCCCAGGAAAACAAAAACCCCTCCAAATACGGAAGCGGCACCGGCCTTGGCCTGACCATCTCCAGGACCTTTGCCAGAATGATGGACGGGGATATTACCGTAGAAAGCAGGGACGGAGAGGGCTCCATCTTCCGGGTCCTGGTCCGGCTGGAGGTATGCGGCGAAAACACTGCTGCCCTTCCGGCAGGAGACAGTGTCAGCTATGAAGCCCTGCGCGGAATACGGGTCCTTCTGGCGGAAGACAATCTGATCAACCAGGAGGTGGCTCTGGGAATCCTGGGCCGGGTCGGAATCCATGCGGATCTGGTATCGGACGGGATCTCCGCCGTGCATCTGATCGAAAACTCTCCTCCCGGCAGCTACAGCGCCATCCTTATGGACATCCAGATGCCCTACATGAACGGCTTTGAATCAACAAAAAAGATTCGGGAAATAGACCGGGAAGATACCAGGACCATCCCCATCATTGCCATGAGCGCAGACATCTTTGAACAGTCCGTCGACAAAGCTGCAAAGAGCGGTATGACCGGCTATCTGACCAAGCCTCTGGATATGGATGTTCTCTATAAGGAGCTCCTGCGTCAGATCGGCCTCTGAAAGGCCCGGATGCAGTCTCAAAGATACAGGCAGTCTGATGCCCTCCCCGCCGGTTCCGGCAGGGAGGGCCTTTTTATGGACAGAGGAAGATTCCGGTCCGCATATTTGTACATGTACATTTATAGGGTGTATTTGTCTGCCTTCTTAAATATACACAAAATATTTGTGTGAAAAATGTCTAAATCGCCGAAGATATTGATGTCTGTTGACAGATATATCCAAGTAAATGTATATTTATATCAGGACATCCAACGGTACAACTGTATTTGTTGTATATGTACATATTTTGGATCAAAAAGGATGGCCGGCAGCAAAATCGTAATTCATTGTAAAACCAGGCATACAATTAAAGGAAAGGATCAAACATGGAAAAACTGTATTTTATTCCCGGAAGCCAGGACCTCTATGGTGAAGAATGTCTGAAGCAGGTCGCAGAAGACTGCCGCCAGATGGTGGATTTTCTTAACGAAAAGCTGGAAGGCGTGATCCGCGTCGAGCTTCTTCCCACTGTTGAGACCTCTGAAATCTGCGTCAAGGATATGCGCATCGTCGCAAACGATGACGACTGCGTAGGCGTCATCACCTGGATGCATACCTTCTCTCCCGCCAAGATGTGGATCAAGGGCCTGCAGGAGCTCAGAAAGCCCCTTCTGCACCTGCACACACAGGCCAACGAGAAGCTTCCCTATGCTGAGATCGATATGGACTTCATGAACCTCAACCAGGCTGCCCACGGCGACCGTGAATACGGCTTCATCCTGGCCAAGCTCAATATCCCTCACGAGGTCGTAGCCGGCTTCTACAAGCATGACCATGTCATCGCTAAGATCCGCCAGTTCGCCCAGGTCGCCAAGGCCATCGGTCTTTCCAAAAAGACCCGCGTCGCCACCTTCGGCAACAACATGCGCGACGTAGCCGTTACCGACGGCAACCGTCTGGAATGCGAAATCAAGTACGGCTGGGAAGTCAAGTACTGGGGCATCGGCGAAATCGCCTGCCTGGCCGGCGACGTTACGGAAGAAGAAGTCGAAGCCAAGATGGCAGAATATCTGGACAAGTACACCATGGCCACCGACAATGTCGAATCCGTCAGAGAGCAGGCCAAGTATGAGGTCGCCCTGGAGAAGTTCATCGCAAAGAACAAGGTCACCGCTTTCACCGACAACTTCCAGGATCTGCACGGCTTAAAGCAGCTGCCCGGCATTGCAGCCCAGAACCTTATGGCCAAGGGCATCGGTTTCGGTCCCGAAGGCGATTATAAGATCAGCGCCTTATCTTCTGTTCTCATGAAGATGGCGGAAGGCAGAGAAGGCGCCACCGGCTTCATTGAAGACTATACCTATGACATGACTCCCGGCCAGGAGCTGGAGCTGGCTTCCCACATGCTGGAGGTCCCTGCTTCCTTCGCAGCCAACAGACCTGAGATCCAGGTCCACCACCTTGGCATCGGCAACAAGGAAGACCCTGCAAGACTTGTCTTCGACGGCATTACCGGCGACGGCATCCAGGTCACTCTGATCGACCTTGGCGATCATTTCCGCATTGTCTGCGCTGACATCGAGCTGGTCAAGCAGCCCAAGCCCATGCCCAAGCTGCCTGTAGCCCGCATCATGTACAGACATAAGCCCAACTTTGCCATCGGCACTGCTGCATGGTGCTACGCCGGCGGCGCACACCACTCTGTCGTATCCACTGCTCTGACCCGCTCCGATATCGCCATGTTCGCAAGACTGACCGGTACAGAGCTGATCACTATCGGCGACGATACCACAGAAGCAGATCTGCAGAAATTTTTCACCAGATAATCGGGTCCACATTCCGGCAGCAACGCAGCATTTTGTGCTATACTGATTCCGTAAATGTACCTGTACATATTTGAACGACCGCATCCGGCCGGAGGGTCCTCTCTCCGGCCGGATGTTTTACAGAAAAGAGGGCACTTTATGGGGCAGACAGGCGGATACAGGACCGTTATGGATTGGATCCTGAAGGAAATAGAGGAAGGCCGGTTAAAAAACGGCAGCAGACTTCCTTCCGAAAATAAACTCTGCGCCCGGTTCGGTCTGAGCCGGCAGACGGTCCGTCACGCCACGGGCGAACTGGAAAAGAAGGGTATACTGACCAGGGTCCGGGGAAGCGGAACCTACGTTGGCACTGCCGCGCCGGCTCTGCGGCCGGCCGGCAGCAGGAACATTGCTGTTGTCAGTACCTATGTAGACAGCTATATTTTTCCGCCCACGATCCGGGGCATTGAAAGCGTCCTGGCCAGGGCCGGCTACACGGTCCAGTTTTCCTTTACGGATGACCTGGTCACCAGGGAACGGTCGATCCTGGAAGTCCTTCTGGACAAGGACAACATAGACGGCCTCATCATTGAGCCCTCCAAAAGCGCCCTGCCCAATCCCAATCTGGACCTTTACCGCAGGCTGATGAAAAAGAAAATCCCGATCCTTTTTTTCAACGCGGAGTACAGAGAGCTGGGCCTCCCCTGCGTCAGAATGGACGACGTACAGGCGGCCAGGTCGGCGGCCGACGTTCTGATCCAGGCAGGGCACCGAAAGCTCTTCGCCATCCTGCATCTGGAGGATGAGCAGGGCCGCCTTCGCTATCAGGGCTTCTGCCAGGCCATCCTGGCAGCCGGGCTCTCCATCGAGGAGCAGGGCTTTTTCTGGCTCGACAATGTCGGTTTTCACAGGCTGAGCGAAATGGCCGACACGCTTTTTGACCGCCTGCAGGGCCATACCGGGGTCATGTGCTACAACGACGAGGTCGCCCATCAGCTGATCCAGACCGCCCTCCGCAGGGGAATCCGGATCCCGGAGGACCTCTCTGTGGTAAGCATCGACAATTCCGACCTGGCGGACATCTGCTCCATTCCTTTCACCTCCTGCGATCATCCCAAGGAAATGCTGGGCGTCCGTACGGCGGAAAACCTGCTGAAGATGATCGAAAATCCTTCCTTCGACGGAAGCTGTCTCTTTTCGGTCTCTCCCGTTTACAGGAATTCCGTCCGCTCCCTTCCGTAAAAATATTTTCAGAGCACCAGCTCCATTTCATCGTAGATCTCATGCAGCCTTGCTTCATTCAGATGGGTCTCATAAAGGACTGTGTAACGGTCCGGCCTGGTGGGCGCCGCCTTCAGCCAGGTCCCGGCAAAAAGCTCCTTGTCCACTTTCCAGGAGGAAGGCTTAATCTGAATGCCAGAGGCCTTGATCATCTGGCAGAAGTCCTCCACGGAACGGTCCTGGAATACAGCCGATGCATAGGCTCCCATGGCAGCGGCGATCCCCCGGGGGATCCTGACCTGGGATGCATAATGGTTTTCCAGGGCATAGGCAAAGGTATGCTCGGAGCCGGCTCCCGGCGCATGACTGCCGGCGATCTGCACGGAAAGCCCGCACAGAACCAGGGCCTTGGCCAGACCGGCCAGGGTCTGCCTGCCCTTCAGTCCCTCTTCCCCCAGGGCACCGGCCAGGGAGCTGACTGCGGTTTCAACCAGCATGCAGGCAAAGTCATCGACCCGGTCATGTCCTCTGGATTCCGCCAGATGCCAGTCATAGAGGGCCGAAAGCTTGCTGATCACTTCCGCTGCCCCGCACTGCAGGTCGATCTCGTCCGCCTGGGATACAATATCCAGGTCCACGAGCACCGCTGCAGGCACTGCACAGTTATAGGATTTCCTGGGACCGTCCTCTTCCGCCCGCAGCACCGCTACAGGAGAAGCGACAGAGTCGCTGTCCAGTGTCATCACGACAAAGAGCACAGGGACCTGGCTGATATAGCCTGCGTACTTGGCCAGATTCAGAAGGTCTGTGTCGCCAAATGCAAAGACCATGCGGATATCTCCGCCTGTAATATACTCCGCCAGGGAGATGGCGTCCTTGTAAATGGTACGTTCGGCATGCTGGACCTCCGCCAGCGGAAAGGCCTCCGTAATGGTATCGATCACGCCGGAAAACTTGTCTGCCGCCTTGTCCTGGGTAAGGACCAGGCTTCTGTGGTTGACGATATCCGCCAGGATATCCTCCGCCGTCTCCGGGATTCTGTGATATGCCCCTTCTTCTACGAAAAGATGAATGGGAAGTCCGAATCGGTTCATTTGATTTCCTCCAGTCTATCAGTCTGCAGATCCTCCATTTTTCCAGCGGCAGGAAACAGAGCATCTGAGGATCGTTCTCACTTTTTGCGCCAGGGCCTCCAGGCCAGAGCGCCCTGTAAACATGTTATATCCGTCTCAGTATACCATATCTTTCCTGCACTTGCGATGTGACAAAAGACAAATCCGCCTGGCAGGACCTGTTAACTTGGGCCGGACTCCCACCTGTAAGAAAGCATTTCCCTGCATGGCGCCGAAAGCGTGTTAGCATTGGCAAACGATACAGGGATGAAGTACACTGGTTTTAACAGGAACAATTACTGTTTTTGAAAGGAGATTTAAAAATGGCTAACAAATATGCAGGCACAAAAACAGAGAAAAACCTTTGGGAAGCCTTCGCAGGCGAATCCCAGGCCAGAAACAAATACACTTACTTCGCATCTGTGGCCAAGAAGAACGGATATGAGCAGATCGCAGCCCTCTTCCTGAAGACAGCCGACAATGAGAAGGAGCATGCCAAGATGTGGTTCAAGGAGCTCGGCGAGCTGGGCACCACAGAGGAAAACCTTCTGCATGCAGCCGAGGGCGAGAACTTCGAGTGGACAGATATGTATGAGCGTATGGCCCGTGAAGCGGAAGAAGAAGGCTTCCCTGAGCTGGCAGCCAAATTCCGCGGCGTAGCAGCCATCGAGAAGCACCACGAAGAGAGATACAGAGCCCTTCTGAAGAACTGCCAGGAGAAGCAGGTCTTCGAAAAGAGCGGCGTCACCGTATGGGAATGCCGCAACTGCGGTCATATCGTCATTGGCACCACCGCCCCGGATGTCTGCCCTGTCTGCGCACATCCTCAGAGCTATTTCGAAGTACACGCCCAGAATTATTGATCGGGTCCTGCCCTTCTGACAGACAAACAGAAAAAAAGCCGGTCGTCCCACGCAGTGGGATGGCCGGCTTTGCCTTTTGTATGGATACGGTCACTCTTCCCAGCCTTCCAGGATCCTGACCTTGGCGGCAATATTGCGGGCGATCTCGCCCTCCTTCAGCTCAATGTCATCAATATTGGTGACTTCCGGGATATCCCATTCGTCCTCCCTGAGCTCCAGCTGGATCCATTCCCGTTCCGCCTCGATGCATTCCCGGATCGCTTCATCCAGTGTGTCGCCGACTCCGTAGCACATGGCCAGGTCTACGAATCTGCCTTCATATTTACCGTCTTCTCTTACATGAAATACTGCAGGATATATAAATGTCATTTCTTTCCTTCCCCTGTCTGCTCTTCGGTCTGCCGGAAGCCGCTCCGGCGCCGGTCCCTCTGGAACGCTACGAAACCGATTGTACCATAACTCTCCTTCGCTGCCAATTCCTTGTAAAAAGCCGGGATGCAGCAAGGGCCCGGAGGACTCCTCTCACATTCATTGCTTACTGCAGGAAACAAAAAAGCTCTCCATCCTGAAGAGCTTTTCAATATCAGACCGATAGAAATGGATTAGGAAGGAGCCCACAGGGCTTCTTCCTAATCCATAAGACCAGCCCCTGGCTGGTCTGTC